>NZ_JBHWWF010000003.1:0-446201 GCF_042736455.1 Streptomyces sp. NPDC060064 | reverse complement strand
TCCTGGAGAAGATCCGAGTACCCCGTCCAGGCCCCGGACGGCCGCGAACCAGACCTGACAAGGTCCGGGGCGACAAGGCCTACGGATCCCGCGCCTACCTGCACGGACGCCGGATCGCCTGCACCATCCCGGAGAAGGCGGACCAGATCCGCAACCGCAAGAACCTCGGCTCCCGCGGAGGCAGACCACCGAAGTTCGACAGGGAAGACTACAAACAACGCCACGCGGTCGAGTGCGGCATCAACCGCCTCAAGAGACATCGCGCAGTGGCAACGAGGTACGACAAACTCGCCGTCCGCTACGAAGCCACCGTGCTGGTCGCAGCCATCAACGAATGGCTTTGACCAGCACTTTCGCAACAGACCCTAAGAGCGTCCGTTTCTGAAGACCACCACGGTAAACAAGAAACTCAAGCCCAGAAGCAGCGGCCAGTAGACCAGTTTGGGTAGCAGGTTATCTCTCCACTGGAGAATTTCGATCTCGCGAGAGGTCACCAGGACTGCGTTCAATGCAACGGAAATAATGACTACGTACAGCGTGATTGAGAAAAATTCCAAGTAGGCCACAGTCGCTCCACCTGTAAGAGTTCGCGTCTGCTGTTGGTCGAGGATGAGGGCGAGCAGCATGGAGACCGTGAACGTGATAACAGCCCACGTGCTGAATCCGAAAATTCTTCGACGTGCTTCCTCGCGGGTGTACACGAATAGGCCCAGGTATACCAGCAAGGCAATAAAACTAGCCCTGGTGAGACTGGCGAACATAGGACCCTGCCACTTGCGCACCAGGCCGATATTGAAGTACAACTCCACCGTGTCAATGCTGGCCGCATGTGGGCCATTCACGCCGAAGCTACTGCTGTAGTGGTGCTTTTGGAAGGTAAATGCAGTGAACTGGGGAGACCAGCCAGTCGGTTGAAAACCTCTTTCCAATCCGTACATTTCTGTGTACTGCCACGGGGGGTATGCCGCAAAGTCCGGGACGAGCTGAACTCCACCTTCAATGTCCACTGACCAGAGCCGCAAAACCACATTCTGATTATCCAAGGGGTAATGTTGGTAGTTGATCGGCTGGTGTAGGATCCCACTGAAATACCAGCCGACGGTTACCCGCCCGTTGGGGCCCTTGACGCGATAGACCTCCTTGGGGGCGTACGAATCTCCGGCTTCGGGTAGCACCACGCCCTGTTGTGCCAAAGGGGGCGATGCTGGAAAATTCTGCCAAATATAGCCATTTACAGCAACAGAATTGACGTCGATGAACTCGACGTCCTGCAGGAACACTCCCGTAGGGATGCGTAGCTCGGGACGTTGATCCTTCGGTTGATTTTTTTCAAGGTACTCGTTTACTTCGTTAGGATTTTGCATGATGGCGCCCCGCACGTCTGCCAGACTATGGTCGGCGGCTACCAGATTCCAGGTCACGGTGATGCCCAGGACAAGAACGAGGGAAATGAGAACGCATGTCAGGATGAGTCGCCTGAGGCTTTTCAATGGCATGATTAGGAGGATCAGTGACGACGCGATGAGTAGCACCGTGCTAGCAGCCAACGGCGACCACCCAGCACTAGGCCCATAGTGGATCCATCGAGGGTGGGCGTAATACCTGACAGCAGCGATAGTCGTGCCGCCAAGACCGCAGACAAAAGCTACCCAGATAACCGATCTCAGGCGTCGCTGCCAAACAAGTGGAAGCCCAATTGAGCCGCCCCAATCATTTGATGAAAATCGAACAAATTGCCCAATTCGAATTTTCACGTAAGGCCTTCCGTTCGGTGCGGTGAGATCGGCGGTCGAGAGGAGCGAATGACCCTTGGGGGCTAGACAAGGTGAAAGGTACTTATTGAGGCGAAGCCGTTGGGTTGCATGGTCGTTGGTTGGGTGTGTTCGAGGGTGGGGGCAGGCGGTGGTTGTCGCCGGCTGCGCAGGAAGACCTGCGGCTGCGGGTGGTAGCGGCGCTGGAGTCAGGGCGGGTGGCGACGTACGGACGGGCCGCGGAGGTCTTCGGGGTCGCAGAGCGGTCGGTGGGCTGGTGGCGGGTCTTCAAGTCCGGCGGCAGGCAGGCGTTGCTAGCGGGCAGTGCGAATCCCGTGCGGGCAAGGGCGAGTTGATCGACGACTCGGCTCGTGGTGCGGTGTTGCGGGCGATGCGCGACTACACCTGGGGCAGAGCGGGGTGATGTGGACCCGCGCCACAGCCTGGGTCTTGATCCGGCTGGTGTGCGGGGTGTCGATGACGGAGCAGGGGGTGGGCTGCGCCGACACGGTTTCACGCCGCAGCGTCCCGCCCGCCGCTCCTGCCGGCAGCAGGACGAAGCGGTGCGGGCCTGGCTGGAGGAGGAGTACCCGGAGATCGCCGCGCGGGCCCGGAAGGAGAGGGCCGAGCTGGTCTGGGCCGGCCGGTGCGGGCTGCGCTCGGATACCGCTCCGCCCGGACGTTCCTGGGCCCCGGCCGGCCAGGCCCCGCCGGTGCGGGTGAACGGCCGGCGTTTTCAGCGTCAGCATCATGTCGGCGGTCGCCTCCCGGGGCGCCCTGTGGTTCACCGTCTTCCCGGGGAAGTTCACCGCGAAGGTGTTCTGCGCCTTCCTCGAACGCCTCGCCACGCACGCCCGGCGCAAGGTTCACGTCATCGTCGGCCGGCACCCCGTCCACCGCAGCAAGGCCGTGAAGCGGTGGCTCGCCGAAAACGCCGAGCGGATCGAACTGCACCTGATGCCCGGCTACAGCCCCGAGCTCAACCCCGACGAGCTGCTGAACGCCGATCTGAAACACCACGTCCACGCCGCCCGCGCCACCTCGATCGACGACCTCGCCCGCGAGACACGGCGCTTCCCGCACCGCCGACAACGCCAACCCCACATCGTGACCGGCTACTTCCACGCCAGACACGTGCGCTGCACGATCAAGTAGGCAACCCATCAGTTTCGCCTCAATATTGGCGCTCCGCATAATTAAACAAGCAGGGGTGCCTGTATCCGAGCACTCCTCTATATCCCGAGTGAAGAGATCGCAACCCAGCGCTCTAATGTATATGGCTGCAAGGTGTTTCGCGTGAATATTCACCCATACGAGCAGTATTTGAGGGTGAGATCGTCGGTCTCGGCCCTCAGGCAGGGCCCCGGGGAGAGTTCCGTAGATCCCGGTTTGGTCGGATGATCGCCGGTGGCCGGACATGAGACGAGCACGGCTCTTGTAGATCATGGAGTTCTCTAGGCTCCCAGATCAGTAAGGCTGCCGTGCTCGTCGTCCATCCTCTCTCATATCCGTGTCCATCGGCACGGCACCCTCCGGGTCTGTACGGTCAACGGTGGATCTTCGAACAGGAAGTAACACCTGATGACAGACGTGATCGTCTCGGCTGAGGCTGTCGAGGAAGTGCGGCCCGCCGGAGTCCCGGCTGCTGTGGACGAGCAGTTGATCGGCCAGCTGGTGGACCGGGCAAAGGCTGATGGGATCAAGCTGACCGGCGAGGGCGGGCTGCTGCAGCAGCTGACGAAGAGGATCCTCGAGTCCGCCCTCGAAGGCGAGATCACCGGCCACCTCGGGCACGAGAAGCACGAGAAGGCCGCCAGCGGCAACACCCGCAACGGGACCCGCTCGAAGACTGTGGTGACCGAGGTCGGTCCGGTCGAGATCGAGGTCCCCCGGGACCGGGCGGGCAGCTTCGAGCCGCAGATCGTCAAGAAGCGACAGCGCCGGCTGACCGGCGTGGACGAGATGGTGCTCTCACTGTCCGCCCGCGGCCTGACACACGGTGAGATCTCCGCCCACCTCGCGGAGGTCTACGGCGCCGAGGTCTCCAAGACCACCATCTCCACGATCACGGACAAGGTGATCGACGGGATGAACGAATGGCAGAACCGGCCGCTCGACTCGGTCTACCCGGTCCTGTTCATTGACTGTGTGCACGTGAAGCTGCGTGACGGTCAGGTGGCCAATAGGCCGGTCTACGTGGTTCTCGCGGTCACCGTCGAGGGCACCCGCGAGATCCTCGGACTGTGGGCCGGCGACGGCGGCGAGGGCGCCAAGTGGCTCCAGGTCCTGACCGAGATCAAGAATCGCGGAGTTGACGACGTCTGCATGGTCGTCTGCGACGGCCTCAAGGGCCTTCCCGACGCGATCGGGACGGTCTGGCCGCAGGCGATCACTCAAACCTGTGTGGTCCACCTGCTGCGGGCCTCGTTCCGCTACGCGGCCCGCCAGGACTGGGACAAGATCGCGAGGATGCTCAAGCCCGTCTACACCGCGCCGACCGAGGACGCCGCCACGGAACGGTTCCTGGAGTTCAGTGACGCCTGGGGCAGAAAGTATCCATCGATCGTGAGGTTGTGGGAGTCTCAATGGAGAAGTCAAGCTGTCTGCGTGGCCGGCGGGACGGTGGTGAAGTTCCGGTTGTCGCGCAAGAGTGCCCATAGGACTCCGGCTCGGCGGCGGGCCAGGGCGATGACGGCCTGAACGTGCTTGCAGCCCTCGCTGCGTTTCTTGAGGTAGAAGTCCCGGTTCGGTCCTTCGCGGATAATGCTGGTCTGTGCGGACAGGTAGAGGGCCCTGCGCAGGCGGCGGCTATATCGCTTGGGCCGGTGCAGGTTTCCGGTCCGGCGTCCTGAGTCTCGGGGGACGGGCACGAGGCCAGCCGCAGAGGCGAGGTGGCCGGCATCTGCGTATGCGGACAGGTCACCCGCAGCCACGACGAACTCCGCGCCGAGGATCGGTCCCATGCCAGGCAGTGACTCGATGATCTCAGCCTGCGGGTGGCTGCGGAACGTCTCCCTGACCTGCCGGTCGATCCGTTTGAGCCGGTCATCGAGGGTGAGGATCTGGCTGGCCAGGTCCGCAACGATCTGGGCGGCGACACCTTCACCTGGGAGTGCGGTGTGCTGAGCCTCGGCGGCCTCCAGTGCGGTAGCTGCCGCCGCGTCAGCGTTGCGTACGCTGCGGTTGGCCAACCAGGCGGTCAGCCTCGCCCGGCCACGTCGACGGATGGCCGCCGGAGTTTGGTAACCGGTCAGCAGCATCAGCGCACCCTTGTGGGACGAGTAGTCGAAGGCCCGCTCCAATGCGGGGAAGACGCCGGTCAGCACGTCACGCAACCGGTTGATCATCCGGACCCGGTCGGCGACCAAATCCGAGCGGTGGGCAGTCAGCAGCGCAAGGTCAGCGGCCAGCTGCGCGGGGACGTCGATCGTGGTGAAGTCCCGGCGGTGGCGGGCGGTTTCGGCGATGATGTAGGCGTCGCGGGCATCGGTCTTGGCCTCGCCCCGGAAGGCCCCGGACATGCGGTTTACCGTCCGGCCGGGCACATAGACGGCCTGCTGGCCGTGAGCTGCCAGCAGGGCCAGTAGCAGCGCGGAGGCTGTTCCGGAGATGTCCACTGCCCAGCTGACCTCGTCGGCCAGATCCAGGATCTCGCTGATCGCGGCCAGGATCGCCGACTCGTCGTTGTCGACCTTCTTCGACGACAGCGTCACACCGCTCTCATCGACCACCGCCGCCCAGTGATGGCCCTTGCCCGCGTCGATGCCGGCCCAGGCCCGGGCCCGTCGCTCTTTCACTTGCCCCTCCTCGTTCCGCAACAGCACGTCGTCGGCCCAAGGAACACCCCGCTGTCATCTCCGTAATCAGCGACTCATGAGCGCACATCTCAATCAGCAGCCAGGGTGCCCAGGAGGCCTGGGCGGCCACTCCCGCATAGCCACAAAATCGGCAAGAACGCCTATGCCACACCCTGCCCTCCCGGGCCAACCAACAACTTACGGAGAACGCCTGGGCCGAGTTCGTTCCTTTCCTTCAATTCGACACTGAAATAAGGCGAGTTGTATGCACGACCAACGCCATCGAGTCGGTCAACGCACGCATCCGCAAGGCCGTCCGTTCTCGCGGACATTTCCCGAACGAGCAGGCAGCGATCAAGTGCGTCTACATGGCCGTCATGAGCCTGGACCCGACAGGGACCGTTTCAGGTGAGACCAGACGCCCTCGACCGGGTTGAACTCGGGTGCGTACGGTGGCAGCTGGTAGACGGTCAGCCATAATCGGGCGTCGATCAGCTGCCGCATGGTGCGGCTGATGTGCGTGTTCAGATTGTCCCAGACCAGGACGACCGGGCCGCCGAGTTGCTGGTGTGCGGCGTCGAGCAGGCGGGCGTATTCGTTCTCGGTGAAGCCCTTGCGGCGGCCTTTGGCGGGGCCGCGGTCGAGGTGGGTGCGGTAGATCAGCCGGGGCCGGTGGCCGGACTTGGTGCAGATCAGTGCCGCCATGGAGACGCGTTTGGTGCCTGCGGCGGTGACCCGCACGACGGGAGTGTGGCCTCGTCGGCCCCAGGTGCGGCCTTTGGGCGGCCTCAGGCCCTGGCCGGCTTCGTCCTCGAAGCAGAGCCAGGCGCCCAGGTCCGCCGCCGTCTTTTTATGACGGGCCACTGCTCGTCCTTCCAGGCGGCGATCTTCTCCTCGTCGCGCTCGGTGGCCTTGCGGGAGGGGACCTGCACGCTCCAGCCGATGCGGTGCAGCAGCAGGTCCATCCCGGCCAGGGTGTACTCGACGCCGAACCGGCGTCGCACGACCTCGGCGATCCTTGCCAGAGTCCAGCACTGGTCGCTCCAGTCGGCAGCGGCCGGGCCGGCATCCAGCACCGCCTCCAGCAGCCGCAGTTGACCTGCATCGAGTTTGCAGCGGGCACCGCCGGGCCCCTTGGAGACCAGGGTCTGCCGACCGCCCGAAGCCAACGCCCGCCGCCAGCGGTTCACCGACATCCGGGTCACCCTGAACCGCCGGGCCACCTCCCGGTCACTGGCCCCGGCCTCGATGAGATCAGCGGCCGCCAACCGGACCCGCTCACGCTGGAAACGGTGAGAGGAAAGATCGGGATCCTGGCAGCGAGTGCACTACTGGCTGACGTATTCCTGTTTGCTGCGGCAGCGCAAGCCGACTCCTCACGTTCCGTGGACGTAAATATCGTCAATCATACTTCTTGTACGTTGCGGGCAATGGAGTGGAAGACAGCGGGCGAATTGATTCCTAGAGTTGGCATTTACCCAAGTAAATGGACGAATGCGCCGGGGCCGCGGGTCGATGCGGGTAATTCCGAACTCATCGGCACGCAGAGCAAGACAGGGACATCGGGGTCAGTAACCTACGAAGCTGCCGAGTGCAAGAGTGCTGTGCTCAATGGGCAACGGATCACGTTCAACTGGGACAACCCAACCTTGACGAAGAGCACTTACTCGTTCACCAGTTCACCCTTGCTAGTCGGGAATTACCGGAGCCAAGGGACGGTAAATAAGGAGACTATTGAGGCAGAAATCTCCGAGGCTCCATAAACCCGTGGCTGCAGCACGGTTCAGAAGTTGAGGGGAATACCAATGAAAAAAATCCTCTGCGGCTTTGTAGCCGCTGCCGCAGCAGCAGGAAATATTATTACCGCGACGTCGGCACATGCGTCTGACCTGACGGTGATGAACCTGACGAATCACACTTCCTGCGATCTATCTTTCCAGAAGATGGAAGGCAACTTCGATTCTGGAAGGCAGCCGGACATGAAGATCGGAGTCGACGAAACCTCGCGGATTCAGCTAAGCTTCGGCGGGTTTCTTCCGAAATTCGAAAGCATCTCCTATGAGGCGGTCAGCTGTAAGAGTGCCGCACTTAACGGTAGGATTCTCCGGCTATTCATTAGCGCGTCGGAACGTGGATACTCATATAACTTTAACGATTCGTCTCCACGCTTCGGTCTGAGTTGCCCCCGTGGAGCCTCCTGCCGAAGCTTGGCTACCATCCCCGCCGAAGTTTGGGAAGCGGCACCATGATGAACATGCGGTCGCGGAAGGCCAGCAGCCCCGCTCCCGTGCTGGAGCTGGGTGCGCTATTGGGCGCCTCCTCATAGGTTTCCGCGTCGGGTGCGGGGCATGCCCTGGGTACACGCATAAGCGGGCCCCCGTAGTGGGGCGGGTGATCTGGAAATCCGGCGCCCGCTCAAGGATATTGGCGCTCCAGCTCACCACGCGCCCGGCGTAGAAACGTCAGCGTGAATATCGAGTGCACCTGCCCGCACAGCTCCATGACCACGGCCGCGTAGAAGTCGACGTTGATGCGCAGCTAGCGGTTGGGGTTGAGTTTGCGCAGCACCGCTTCGTACGCGTTCCTCGCCTTCCGCGGCCTGGGGTACTGGAAAGGGTCCTTCATTCAGAAGAAGTCTTGAGATTGAGACCTCCTCGGAGCGACTCTCCACGACGAGGGGAACGTGGCCGTTCTCGACGGCGGACAGACGCGCAAATCGAGGCAGATCACGTAGGCGAGCATCATCGAGTCACGGGGGTTAGAAACTTCGGGGTGACTCGGCGGATGTGCAGGGTATGAGCATCTCATACTACAGAGGCTGACCCGTGGGGGAAGACTCACCTTCAAGACTCAATATTACTCCCTGTGGCGCAATCGACACACTCGACTGGGTTAAGTGAACCGTGCCCCGATGGTGGCCGGGCACCCCTCAGGTAATCTGCTTGTTGTGCCTATTCCTGCCCGGTGTCTCGTTTAACCCGGTTCGGACCAAGGCCGCCCGATCATGGGATCCCCCTGGCTAAGTATTTGAGCCAACGACGAGGAGAAAAATATGAGGAGAATAGTCGCTGCGCTGCTCATTCCTGCCGCGCTGGGTGGTGTGCTACTTGCTTCCGGTCCTGCGCAAGCCCAAGATGGCAACCGGAGCGTTCGCGTGACATTCGAGAACTACACCTCCTGCACGCTCCAACTCCAAGAGCGAAGCATTCAGGAGGGGACGTGGACAGACGACCCTGAGACCCAGATCGCCCCCGCAGACTCAACCGAGATGCGCACGGAGAGCGATGAAATGCAGAGAGGCACCGAAGCCTCGGTCACGTACGAGATGGTGAACTGCAAGAGCGAGACACTCGAAGGACAGATGGTTACGTTCGAGTGGAGCAATCCATTCTACGGCGACAACTCGTATGAGTTCGAGCACACCTCCGGAGGAGTCCACACGTATTACGCCTCAGACGATCCCAACGCTGCCCACGCCGCTGTTACCGCACAGGTTTCTGAGCCTGCCTGAGACCTAGCGTGAGCTCCAGGCCACGGCAAGAACAGATCCTAGGTTGCCGCCGACGCATGACTCGCTGACAGCCTTGCAGGGCATGTGGTTGACGTGTGGGCATACCTGGGTACGGGGTGGTATTGGCGCGAGAATGGGGGCCACCCCGTACCTTCGGATCCTGAGGACAGATACCGCCCAACGTATCCGCCGCATTGCTTGAAGTCCGTGGATACGAGCAACGGTGTCTAACGGACAGCTTCAAACGCGATGTCGAGAGGTAGAGACGATGAGAGCAAGAAGGTGGGGAATTCTCATCAGTGCAGCCCTCGCCGAGGTGCTCCTGTCAGCCACGTCAGCGCAGGCGGCCCCATCACGTACGGTAGAGGTGATCTTGACAAATCACACCTCCTGCACGCTGGTGGCCGATCACTGGATGACAGAGAGCGGCGCGCTCCCTACAGGTGATGATTGCCCGAGCACGTGGACGAATGAGCCGAGTCCTCGCATCGCACCCGGAGGAGTGGGTCTCATGGGCACGCAAGCCGATGGTGACACGATGGGTGAGGTGACCTACAAAACGACGGGATGTAAGGCTGATGGCCTCAACTCTCGTGGGATCAAGTTCGAATGGGGCAATCCATACTTCGGGCGGAATAAATACGAATTCACCTCTTCTTCTCCCGTGTTCCTGGGGCGGATCAGTGAAGGAGGGGGAAACAAGGCGACGGTGCGAGTCGAAGTCGTTGAAGCGACCTGACGAATGTTATGGATGTTTCCGTGGTGACTTCCGGTGCGTGTCCAGGCGCTGGAGGGTGTCCACCCTCTAGATTACTGAAGCGGTGTGCGCGGTCTATGTCTGGTGATACTTGGCGCACCGCGGCGGTGACCGTGGCCACGATCTGGTCTGTGAGTTGCTCGCCCTTTAGTTGAGCTTGAACCGTTCCGGGTCGAATGGAGACTCGATTCTCTGAGAGGATTGAGTCATGGCACGACCTTCCAATTACCCCGCTGAGCTGCGCCGACGTGCGGTGCGATCCGGTCGCACCTCGGCGACCATGCCGTCTTTCTTCGCGGCCGAGCTCGACCGGCCACACACACGCTCGTAGCGTTCATCGACGAGTACCGGGCCCGCTTCGGCGGTGTCGAGCCGATCTGCCGCGTCCTCACCGAGTGAGCTTGTTCCGCTTTGACGGACACCGTTGGTGTGCTGGTCAGACTGCGAGTGCGGTCTCGTAGTCGGCGGGACTGCGGTAGCCGAGGCTGCTGTGCAGTCGGTGCAAGTTGTACCAGCCCTCGATGAAGTCGAAGATCGCGGTGCGGGCGGCGGCCCGGCTTTGCCAGGTGGTGGTGTCGAGCAACTCGCGCTTGATGGTGGCGAAGAACGACTCGGCGAGCGCGTTGTCCCAGCACTGCCCGGTCCGGCCGACCGACAACCGGATGCCGAACTGATCGGCCAAGGCGGCGAATTGCTGACTGGTGTACTGGCACCCGCGGTCCGAGTGGAAGATCACCGGACGGGTGGGGCGACGCTGTCGGCAGGCGGCCGTCAGAGCATCGGCGACCAGCTCAGTGCGAAGGTGATCGGCCGTTGCCCAGCCCACCACCCGGCGCGAGGCGATGTCGATGACCGTGGCCAGATACAGCCGGCCCTCCGCGGTCGGGACATAGGTGATGTCGCCGCACCAGCGAGCGTCGACGGCCGCGGTGTCGGGCCGGAAGTCCCGGAGAACGAGGTCGGGCCTGATGGCAGCTCGTGGATCGGGGACCGTGGTCAGACATCCCATCGCTTTGGGGTGTCAAGTCAGGCCGCCGCTGGTAGCTGGCCGTGGTGGGCCCATGCGGTGGCTTCGTCGTAGTGGGTGCGGGTCTTGAGGCAGCCGTGCAGGATGCCGACGAGGCGGTTGCCGACCTGCCGTAGGGCGGGGTTGTAGTCGAGGTCGCGGGCTCGTTGCTTGTCGTAGTAGCGGCGGGCGCCCGGTGAGTTCTGCAGCGCGCAGAACGCCTGACGTTGGAGCGCGTCGGCGAGCCGGTTGTTGCGGACGTAGCGGGCCTGGACGGTGTGGACCTTGCCGGAGGCGCGGGTGATCGGGCTGGTGCCGGCGTAGTTCTTCCGGGCCTTTGCCGATGCGTAACGTGTGGGGTCGTCGCCGAACTCGGCCAGCACCCGGGCCCCGACGATCTCGCCGATGCCGGGCATCGACAGGTAGATCTCAGCGTCCGGGTGCGCGAGAAAATGGGCCTTCACCTCGGCTTCCAGGGCGTCTATCTGCTCGTTCAGGGCGAGCAGCAGCCGGGCGTGTGCGGTGGCCGCGGCGGCGTAGGCGGCGGTCACCGGGGCGGCGACGTCGAGTTGGGGCTCGCGCAGCTCCTTCTGGACCGCGGTGGCCTTCTGGTCCCGGTTGCGGCGGCGGTGCCGGGCCAGGACGGCGGTGATCTGTGTCTTCGTCAGCTTCTTCCCCGCCTCGGGCGTGGGTGCCTTGACCAGGAGTTCCAAGGCGTCGGTGCTGGTCAGCTCCAGGCCCGCGTAGGCGGCCAGGGCGCCGGGGAAGTACTCGCGCAGCGTGTTCCGCAGCCGCTGGAAGGCGCGGGTCCGTTCCCAGATCAGCGTCTGGTGGGCGCGTGCGACGACCTTCACGGCCTGGGCCTGCTCGCTGTCGCCCGCGATCGGGCGCAGCTGGGCGCGGTCGATGCGGACCATGTCGGCCAGCGCGTGGGCGTCACCGCGGTCGCTCTTCGCGCCGGACGTTGCGTACCGCTCCTTGAACCGGGCGGCCTGGCGCGGGTTGACCGCGTAGACCTGGTAGCCGGCCGCGAGCAGGGCCTGCACCCAGGGGCCCCGGTCGGTCTCGGTCCCGACCACTACCTGCTCGGGTTCCAACTCCTCCCCGCCGTGCCGGGCGAGCAGGGCGTGCAGCCTCGCGACACCCTCGACGCCTTCCATCAGCCGGGCAGTGGCGAGCCTGCGGCCCGCTCCGTCCTGGACCTCGATATCGTGGTGGTCTTCGGCCCAGTCGTCGCCGACGAACAGCACCCGCTTCTCCAACCTCTCGACGAACTCGTGCGTGCGGCCTGCGGAAGACACAGCTCGCGCCCTAATGGATCCAGTGCTCACGCCCGTAACAGCTCGGCGGGCACGCCGAGGAGTGCGACGGGCGCGGTCTCGAGCGTTTCTACCTTTCCGACGGCGACACGCGGCGTGAGGCCGAGAACCACAACATCCTCACCTGGAGCGAATGGGTCAGCGCCATGGCCAGCCACCGCGCTGGCAGCGAGCGCAAGACGTGGTGGCGCAACAAATGCGCGGCAGCCGCCGACCGTTACGCACTGGAAAACCAGCGCATCGAAGTGGGCGCAAGTCCCAAGTCCGGGTTCCAAGTACCGCCGCCGCTGAAGGCGTGGGCAACGCTGCCCGTCACTCCCTAGTCGAACGCGGGCAGAGAGCTTAGGGAAGTTGACGGTGGACATCCTCCAGGAACTTCCAGTTGGCAACCGTATGACGTTTGCGAACAAAGGGGCTTGGCGGCACGACAACCTCCACGGTTGCCCCTTGGGCACGGAGCAATCCGATGCCGTAGAAAGCTGCACGCATCACAGCCTCCTCCTTGCGCCTCAACACACCATCGATCAATACGGAACGAGCAGTGAATGGCGTGAACCGCTCGGCCTGCTCCATCGCCGACTCCCAGCCGCGTCCAGACACGAACACCATGTCGACATGTACCGGCTGGCTCGCCAGACGGGTAATCAATCCGTCGCGTCGAACCACAGCCCCCTTCGGCAGGCACTTCAACGCTCGGCGCTCCCTGTCGCTCAGTGATCCGGCAGGAACAGGCTCGCCGAGTGGCAGCGCCATCAAGAGGTTCAAGGCATCCGGTTGCGTCAGCGGTTTCATCCCCGCAGCTGCCCGTCGCTCCCGCTCTCGCGCCTCGAACCGGTAGGCCGCCACGACCTTCGCCCCCAAGGCTTCAACGACCGCCAGGCTCGCTTCGCGGGGTACGAGATCGCCGGGAGCCAGCGCTCCCGCAACCACACCCAAGGGCTCTCGTGCCGCGATTGCCATCGACCAACCCGCTCTCGTCCTGCACCGACGCTCTTCCCAGCAGGGCTGTACGCGCCCATCCTTACCGCTTGCCCCGCGCCACCCGAAGCAGCCTCAACAACAAAGCCAACGGACCTCAACCGGCCCTAGACACGGGAACGCGTCCAAACGAACGGCAAGGCTAGTACGGACACTCGTGCGATCGTCGACCACCTCCCTGGATAGCTCCGCACCGGTCATCCACTGCCCTCTCGCCGCACAATTTGCACCCACAACAGGTCGCGGACGAGCGACTGCGATCGTAGCCATCCCGCGCCACGATGCCTACAGTTGTTCGAATTTTTGGGCGCGCCTCGACCTACCGGAAGCATCTACACCCAAGCCGTGGCCGACCAGCGCCGCGCCATCGGCCCCGCAGGCCGACGGGGGTCAACATCTGTCACGTCCGTGTCACCAACAGCGTCGACGCGCCTGGACGGCAAGATCCCAAATCGGTCAAGCGCTCCCGACCTGGACCACATGGACGTCAGAAGACGGTTCCGCCTACCTGTGCCAGGTGGTGCCCAGTGAGGGACCGAGGATCAGGACCGGGGCGTCTTCTGGCCCGTCAAAGCGGTATTGCAGGGTGTTCATCGGTGTCTCACTCACCCGCCTGACCCTCTCATCTGTCACGGGCGCCCCTAAAACGGGGGGTCGGTAGGCACCGTCCTGACCAGGTTGAAGACCTCGCGGGCGGCATATCGCTTGAGGCATCGGATGATCTCACGCCGGGTCTTGCCCTCCTGGGTGCGGCGTTCGTAGTACGCCTGGGTGCGCGGGTCGTGGCGCAGCCGGGTGAACACGATGCGGTGCAGAGCGGCATTCGCCTGCCGGTCGCCGCCATGGTTGAGGCGACGCGAGCTCTGCCGGCCCGAGGAGTACTCGATGGGACTGACCCCGCACAAGGCGGCGAAGGACGCCTCAGTGCTCAGCCGCTCAGGGTTGTCGCCCATGGTGATCAGGAGCGTGACAGCGGAGTCCGGGCCGATACCAATCGGCGCGAGCAGCTGCGGGGCATGGCGTTCGACGAGCCCGGTCAGTCGCTGATTCAGCTCATCGATCTGCCCCGTGAGCTGCTCGATGCGCTCGGCCAGCAGCCTCAGGGTGATGCGAGTGGCCTGGGCGACGGCATCCTCGTCGCCCTCGCCGTCGCGCAGGCTGAGGCACGCGCAGGTGCGGAACAGCTCGCGGTTACCCAGGTCGGACAGCCGCTCCCGCAGAGCCGGGTCGGCTACGACCAGGACGGCCTTGAGCTGGTTAATCGCCTGGGTACGGGCCTTGACCGCGGAGTCCTTGGCGATTTTGAACATCCGGGCGCTCTGCACCGGACCGTCGCCGGTTTTGGCCCGCGCCCGGGCGCGACCACTCAGCACGGCCCGCGCAGCAGCCTGCGCATCGAGCGGGTCCGACTTCCCGAGCAGACGACGGGCCGAGCGGTCGGGCCGGTTCACCTCGAACACCTGAACGTGCTGCGCCAGCAGGTAGCGGGACAGGCCCGCGCCGAAGGTGCCGGTACCCTCCACACCGGCCCGGCGCACCGTCCCCAACTTGCGAGCCCAGGCGAGCAGCCGACGGTATCCGACCCCCGTGGCCGGAAAGGACTTCGTACCCAGGATCTGACCCAGCGGGCAGAGAACGGCTGCGACATGGACCTCGCCGTGCGTGTCCACCCCCAGGACGACCTCGCCCCAAGCGGGCGGGCCTGTGCTGGTGGAGTGGGTGCTGCGCTGTCTGGGTGTCATGGTGGTCCGCCTCCCGCATGGTGACGTGCTGGGTGGCTGGCACCGGCCTGGTCGGGCGGTCTGAACCGTGATGGCGCCTGATTGATGGCAAGGCCCCTATTGGGACACGCCCTGTGGCTCGGTGACAGCAGGCACCATCCGCAACGGCAGTCGACAAGTCCGTGACAAGACACTTCGGTCAAAGGTGTCATGAGTCAGACCCCCGTCCGGAACGGTGTTGCGCAACCGTCCCACTGGTCCCGGCACAACGGCACGGCCCGATCAGTCCCGGAAGGCTTCGTCCGAACCGGTGCTCAACGTGGCCTGGACGGACTGACGAAGGGTTGACTCCCCGTTCACCCGTGACCGGCTTTGACAGGCAGCCAAGTTGGCCGCCGCACCGGCTGCCCTTCGTCGATGCTCGCACGGACGGCCTCGAACCCCTCCTTTTGATAGAAGGCCGGCAATCAAGCCCTCCAGCACGGTCGCTCGGGTGATCTCCAGGCGGTCCAGGGTGTGCTCGGCGGCGGCGAGGGGCGATCGACTGACACGGCCTGCTCCGCTGTCACCTCGCCCGGCGACCTACCTCACGGGGCTTCACAGTGCCCGATCGGTGGCAAGGTGACAGTGCAATGCGACCGGCCACTCGGGCATGCGAGCGGCCGGCAGTTTGCCCCCCGTGGTCACCCTCGGAGCACCACGCACTGGCGGAGAAGCGGTTCCAAGCGCACGTGGGTGTCCTCACGGTCGAACACCTGGAGGGCGTCGAGACAGGCGACGATCCACTGGGCCTCGTGCTCGTCCTCGATCTGGACCGCTACGGCGGTCACCGCGCTGTCGATGTCGAACGAGCCGTCCTTGAACTCTGCGTCGAGGGCCTGGTATCCGGTCGCGAGTAGCGGATCCGCGAACACACCAGTCCCCTCGGCGAAGCCGCGGGCCTCCGCACCGCCCGTGAGCAGGCCCGCCATGCGGCGCAACACCTCGTCGGGGTCGCCGAGTTCACGGTGCAGGCGGTGTGCGCGGTCGACCAACAGGGGCCAGCCGCTGGTCAGCCCGTACAGACGATCCAGGCGGTCGTCCGTGTGGAACATGTTGACGCGCTGGGCCCAGCCTCGCAGGCTGCGGCGATCATGGCGGCGCAGCATCACAGGGGCGGCCGAGGTGGGCTCGGTGCCGGTCAGCAGCGGTCGCCACAGGCCCAGCTGGGTGGCGTCGGTGACGATGACCACAGCGCGGGTCACCCCCGGGGTGGTGGGCAGCAGCGTCTCGGCCCAGTCGACGGCCTGTCGGCACGGGCGGCTGAACACGAGGACCGAATACGTCGAGAGCTGCGATGACGGAGTCAACCGGACGGTGGCGAGCACCCCTTCACTGCCATCGCATCTGATGATCCGCCAAAAACAGCGTCAAACGAGCGTCACGAATCACCGGTTACTCGCGCAACGTCGAGACATCAGACACGTACTCCGCGTTACTCCTCGGCAGAGCCGCAGGTCAGCAACGCCGCGCGGCAGGCGCAGGAGCACAGCGCGCTCCACCCCATGGTGATTCGGAAACAGGTCGAACGAAGTGTGACATCCGGAGTAACGGCAGGTCAGGAGCCCTTGGCAGCAGGCTCCAGCACCGCCACGCACTCCACATGATGCGTCATCGGAAACACGTGAAGACAATGCCGACGACCCCAACCAGCAACGCTGGCGCTGATTGGGCCCTTTGCAACTCACTCCCAACGTTGAGCGGAGCAGGGTATTCGTCAGTGGCCGGTTGCCGAAATCGGTGATTCCTCGGACCATTGGCAGTCCACCGCAGCTCCCTGCTTCCCCACTGCCCCGGAAGCAACCGAACCGAAAGGCACTGTTGGCAGGAATGCCCAGCCAGAGCAGCGAAACGCATCACGGCGCGTTCAGCGCCGAGCGCATCCGCGCCACCTTGAGTGGGACCGCGAGCCTCGAGGACGCCGCCCAGGCGTTCGGCTTGTCGAGATCGAAGCTACGACCTTGGTCGCCACGGGGAATTCCCCTGCCGCGTGCTGCCGATAGGCCGCACCGCCCGCGTCGTCACCACCTCGCTCCTCCGCGTACTCGAGAGCGGCGAGCCGGAGTACAACAGAGCCTCCAGCACAAGCCCCAATCCGTCTTGACCAACTGCACGACGACGCCCCGCCGGAGCAAGCCGACGGGGGCCCTCACGTGTCACAGGCGTGTCACCAACCCCACGGACGCACTCACGCCACAAGGCCCTGACCTCGACTCACGCGTTCACCCTGGATCAACTGGACGCCCGTGGAGGGTTTCTACGACATGGATCTTGTTGTACCCGAGCACCTCCGCGAAGCGCACTGGGCAGGCTTTCGTCGGGCGATGGAGGAACCGGCGATCAAGGATCTTGCCGCCGATCTACCGGTCCTCTGCGCCGACGGGCAGGTGCGGACATACGCCGGCAGGCTCCTCGTGCTCAGTGACGGACTCGGCAAGGCACTGGGGGCGTTGGCCATCTATGCAAGCGAGGGCAGCACCGGCGTCACCCCGTTCGGATGAATGTCGGACGTTGCCCTGGGTGGACGTCACCCGCAAGCGAGGTTCGGCGGTTCGTGACGTGATGCGGAAGTCGGCCTGACCTACTGTGTCGGAGGAGGGACGCGCGCGGGCACCTTGCCTTGTCAGGCACCGCGGTCTTGCGCTCTGGAGAAGGGCTGTCTCCGCCAGTCATTTGTCAGGTGTGACCCGATGGCCCTTCGTCGGTCGGCCTCGCTCAGTACGCGGAGGGAAAGACGATGGACACGAAAAAGCTCATGGTCGACGTGGTGAACGACATGTTCATCGGCCGCGATGCTGAAGCGGTGGACCGGTATGTCGCCCCCGAGTATCTACAGCACAGTCCGCTCGCTAGGGACGGGCGCGATGCTCTCCGACAACTGGTGCTGTCCCTGCCGGACGGCTTCGACTATGAGCTGGTCCGACTGCTGGCGGATGAGGACCTCGTACTGCTGCACGGCGTTCTGCGCGGCATCGGATCCGGGCCCAGCATGGCGTTCGATCTCTTCCGTGTGAGGGACGGACGCCTCGTGGAACACTGGGACGCTCTGGCTCCCTACACGCAGTCGAACGGTCACGGCCGCCCGTCCCAGACCGACGGTCCTGCCGACATCGGACGGCCGGAGATGACAGAGGGCAGTCGCCGGGTTGTGGATGCGTTCACTCAAAGCGTCCTCGTCGCCCGCGAATACGGAAGAAGGGACGAATTCGTCGACCTACGCGGCTACGTGGAACACGGCCCGCGTCTGCCCGGCGTACACGCTGATCAGGAACGTATCGGCCCCTCGGCATCCCGTGTGCACTACAGGACCGTTCACCGGGTTCTGGCCGAGGGAGAGTTCGCCTTCGCTCAGTGCGAGGGGGCGTACGACGACGCTCCGTACGCCCTTTACGACCTGTTCCGGGTCAACGACGGGCGGATCGCCGAGCACTGGGGAGTCCACGCCGCGATCCCGTCAGAGCCGCTGAACCACAATGGTGCTTTCTGACAGTCGACCGCGATGCAGGGCGCAACCCGCGCCAGGCGACCCCGACCGCACCGACGACGCATTGGGGTGATTGCGCCGCGGCGGGGCGCCGAAATCCAGACGACGACCGTGTGGAAGCCGAGGAGCGTGCCGGCCAGGCAGTAGCGTCCGGGCGGCGGAGTCGTCCGCCCCTCTCAGTGAGCGGCTGAGCCATGTGGCGCGCGAGGAGGATTTGGCATGCTGAGACCTCTTCATCTGCTTCGGGCTCGGGACCCGGGTCTCTTGGTGACTCGGCGCTCGGTGCGGGTGACCCTCGTGGGGTGTCTCGTCTTCTACAGCTGTCGCTACGGCGTGGGCGATACCGTCATGGCGACGTACGCAATCTTCGGGGCCGTCGCCATGGGTGTGCTGGCGCACGTACCGGGGCCGCCCTCCCGCCGGGCACGGACGTTGCTCGCAGCAGTGCCCGCCGGTTGGGTGCTGGTCACGGCCGGCACACTGCTGGCGGTTGACACCTGGTCGGCTGCAGGCGGGATGTTGGTGCTGGGTTTCGCCGTGGCCTACGCCGCCGTGGGCGGGCCTCGCCTGGTCGGGCTTGCCACCGGTCTGCACCTCTTCTACATGCTGTCCTGTTTTCCTCCCTACTCGCCGGAGACCTTGGTCTCGCGGCTGATCGGTCTCACCCTGGGTGTGGCGCTGATGGCAGCAGGGGAGGTGTTGGTGTGGCCCGATCCGTCCCCCACGCGCTACGAGCAGCGGCTCGCGGACACCATGGAGCACGTGGCCCGATACCTCAAGAGCGCCGCGGACGTCCTCAACGGCCGACCGCCACGGCCAGAGCGGGTGAACCACCTCCGACAAGCCACGGCCGAGAGGGCGGAGGCGCTGCGGCCCTTGCACATCCCGGCGGCGGAGCGGCCTGCCTCGGCGGGAAGGCACGACCAGGCCGTGACGCGCGCGGCTTCCGCGCTCCGCTTCGTATGGGGGCTCTCCACCCGGCTGCTGCCGCCCCCCGGAACTTCGCCGCCGCACAATCCCGACGCTGCGCGGCTGCTGTGTCAGCAGGCGGACGCTCTGGATCACGCCGCACGCTCCCTGACGGTGAGTGAAGCCCGGCCGCCTTCGCTGGACGCTCTGGACGACGCGATCACCGCTTTCGAGGCCGCGCGTACACAAGCCTGTGACCGGCTGCTGTCACAAGGCATGGGCACGGAGGCGCTGCACAGCAGCGCGGTGGCCCTCGGCATCGCCCGCGGCACGCACTCTCTGGTGACAGCTGTACGGATCGCCGTACGTGCCTCCGTTCCGCCGGACCTCACTCCTGCAGGGGAGCGTCCAGGCCCGTTCTGGTACGCCTACGAGCCCGCGTGGCGGCTGTGGTGGGTGCGGTTCACCAGGAGCCTCACACCCCGTTCCGTGTACTTCCAGAGCGCACTGCGGATCGCAGCGGCACTCGCTGTCGCCCGGTTGATCGCCGGGGGCCTGGACCTATCGCACGGCTTCTGGACACTCCTGGCCACCCTCACGCTCATGCGGACGTCCGCTGCCGACACGCGTACGGCGCTGCGCCCTGCCCTCATCGGGACGCTCGGCGGGGCTCTGGTGGCCGCTTTCCTGCTGGCACTCGTCGGCCCGCGGCCGGACGTCTACGCCGCCCTGCTTCCCCTCGCCATGCTTGTGAGCTTCGTCGTGGGCCCGATCCTGGGGCTGGCCTGGATGCAGGGCCTGCTCACCATCGTGATCGCCATCCTCTTCAGCCAGGTCGCCTCAGCAGGCTGGCAGCTGGCCGAGACTCGCTTCTTCGACGTCCTCATCGGGGGGCTCACGGGAACTGCGATGGGTCTGCTCGCCTGGCCGCGTGGGGGTGGCGGTGAGATGCGCCGCGCTATCGCCACCTCTCTGCTCGCCTCGTCAGCCGCGGCCCGAGAAGCCGCTCCGGTGCTGATCGGCGCAGCCTCCTCGCAGGAGACGCTGCCGCGGGCCCGTCACGTCCTATTCCTGGCGGAGGCGTCATACGCGCAGTTCCAGACGGAACGTCACGATCCTCGCATGGCGGGCATCGACTGGCAGGCGGCGCTCATGACAGCCCAACAGATGGTGGAAGGCGCAGAGACTCTGGTTGAACGGTGTCGTTACGGATGGCCCGTGCCTGGGCACCAGGCCGTCGCCTCCCTGGAAGCGGTGGCCTGCCGGGTGGAGACGGAGTGCGCGGATCTGGCCGAGGACATGTGCAAGGGCCGCAGCTCTCCCCCGAGCCCGGTCGATGGTGTGCCGAAGGTGCTCGACTCTGCGGGCATCCCCGTCGCAAATGTCGGATCGAGCCGTCAGCAGCTGCAGCTCGTCGACGTTCTGGTCTGGCTCACGGGCCTCCTCGACGATCTCGCCCGCATTCGCGTTCCCGACGAGAGCGCCTCGCCCACTCTCGCGCAGACGATCGCGATGCGGACGTTCTCCGGGTAGAGGCTGCGCAGGTAGCGGCGGAACTCCAGGAACTGGGTGCGCCGCTTGACCGGCTTGATGTGGCCGTAGATCTAGTCCTTGGCCAGGTCCAGGGCGGCGAACAGGTGCCGCATCCCGCCGTAGCGGTCCCCGAGCACGATCTAGGACCGGGCGGCCGAGCGGGCGCCGAACCTGGTGGACCGCGATTTCGTGGCCGCCGCACCGAACCGGTGCTGGGTAGCGGACTTCACCCACGTCGCGGCCTGGGCCGGCACCGTCTACGTCGCGTTCGTCGTCGACACCTCCTCCCGCCGCATCGTGGGCTGGTCCGCGGCCACCACAAAACACACCGAACTCGTTCTGGCCGCACTGGAGATGGGCTTATGGCAGCGAGGCCGGGAAGGCCGGGCGCACCAGCCCGGGCAGCTGATCCATCACAGTGATGCGGGCAGCCATACCACCACCGGCTGCACGGTGAGATCGGCCACCTCCCACCCGCAGAATAAGAAGCCGCCTACCACCAGCAGAACACAAACCCCCCAGGTCACAGTCACAATCTAGAGTCTCGATCAAACCCGGAACGGTTCACTTTAGACGGAGGCGACGCTGGCTCTGCCGCATAGCTTCGCGATCACGTCAAGGGTCGGGACTGTCTTGATCTTGGCTCTGGCCCGTAGTCGGTGGTGACGCTGGGTGTCTCCGTCAGGGCAGGAGGATGCGGTGGCGGAGGAGGTCGAATCCGGCGCGTCCGTGCATCTGCCTCATGATCCTCTTGGTGCGGGTGTTGACGCCTTCGGTGCGGCCGTTGTGGTAGGGCAGGGTGAGGCCGGCGTCCACGGCTGCCCGGTCGATTTCGAGGCCGTTGGTGAGACTGCGCAGGTGGGGCAGGTCGACGGCGCGGGCGGTGGTGATCCACTCGGTGAGTTTGACGTCATTGCCCTCGGCGGGTTTCAGCAGGGCGGCGAAGCTGCGGACGAGATCGGCGAGCGCGGTCATCTCTGGGCAGGCCGCGGCGATCTTCTCCAGCAGGGTCGTTTCCTTCGGGCGTAGATTCTCGGGGTTGGTGAGCAGGAGGCGGCTGGCGTGGCGCGGGGTGGTGACGGGGCGGTCGCCTTCGGCGCGGCCCTGGTTGAGATAGCGAACCAACAGGTTGGCGCTGCCGGTGTAGCCCAACTCTCGGATCTCCCGCAGCAGTTGGGTGACAGGGACTGCGGGGTCGGCCGCACGGCGGGCTCGCAGATGGTCGCGATAGGGGTCGACGAGGGTCGGCCGGTAGGCGGGGGCGATGCGCAGGGCCTGAGGTTCGGGCATGCGGGCGTAGCGTTTGACGGTGTTCAGGGCCAGGCCGAGGCGCCGGGAGCAGTCGAGTAGGCCGACGCCCTGGCCGAGGAGATCGTGGATCTTGTTCCAGCGTTCGCGAGTGGTCTGCTCGCGTACTCCGCCGGGGCGGGGCGGGTTGATGGTGGCCCAGCAGCCGGCGTGGGCACGGACCTCGAGCAGAACCTTGTCGCACAGGTTGCGCCAGAGGTGCCATCGGTCGCTGACCTGCACCGCGATGGGCAGGGCACGACGGACGGCCTCGGCGTAGGTGGCCGAGCCATCCCGGCACACGACCCCGACACCACGATGTTCGCGCAGCCAGGACTCCAACGTCGCCGCCTCGCGGTCGGGCAGGACCGCGACGCGTCTGCCGGTCTCGGCATCCGTGATGATCGTGGCGTAGCGGTGGCGGCGGCGCAGGGCAAAATCGTCCACGCCGATCACCCGCGGGACCGCCTGCTGCGGCAGCGGCAGGCGCCGCAGATATCGCAGCGCAGTACTACGGGAAACGGGCACGGCCAGCAGACCGGCGAGGCGGGCGGCTGCCCGGCCGCATAACTCCCGCGCCACCTGGGATATCTGCCCGGCGAGCCGCACCGTGCGGCGCTGATGGCGCTCCAGCAGTCCGGGAACCTGCTCGCGGAAGGTCTGCCGCCGGCAGCCCAGGACCGGGCAGACCAGCCGCCGTACGCGCAGGCGCACGACGACCTGGCGGCCGTCGACCGGCACGTCCGTCACCGTCCGGCCGTGGTACCCGTGCACCTTCGCCGACGACGTCCCGCACACCGGACACGGCACCGCGTCCCCCCGGGTGCGGGCCGTAACCACCACCGCGTCACCGCCGTCCGTCACGTCCTCGACGACCAGCGCCGACAGCCTGGAAAACACTGTCACCACAAGGGAGTTGACGTCCATCACAAAATCATGATCATGGATGGCTACTCGACGTCACCACCGACTACGGGCCAGAGCCATTCATTGGACAGACCCGCAGTGGGTGGCCGAGCAGCGGCGCCGCCCGCTACCAGCTCCATCCCGCCGACAGCCCCGTGCACGTCACCTACACCGGCCGCGTCCCGGAGGCAGCGCTCCAGGACGCGGCCCGGCGAGACAACCAACGGCGCCGCGCGGAGGCCACCGCCGTGGCAAGAGCGGTATCTCGTCCGATCCGCTGCCCATGAAGTCATCGGCATCACGGCGGTTGCCGACGCCTGGTCCCCGGCTTCCCGCCCTCAAGTCGGAGCTCGCGCCCGCCGATACCGAGGGTGCCTCCTCGAAGGGGACCGGCCGTGCATCACCAGCGCAGGAAAGCATGATCGCCGTTCATGGAATGCGCGCCGCAGAACAACGGCAGAGCCGGTGGGGGGTGCCAGCGCTCCCTCACCCCTCAGGGGAACAAGGCGAGCTGTTCATCCTCCGGTGCTTGCGCGAGGCCGGGATCCTCTGCGTATTCCGGGTCCAGGTCTGTCGGCTCGGTGTCCGTGCCTTCCTCGATCACGCCCAGCGCCGCCGCTACGTGCTGCCCATTGACGTTGCCCGCCGCCTCGGCGGTGGCCAGCTCCTCCAGGGAGGATTCCTCAGCCTCACCCGACTCTGCCTCGGCGACCGTCGGCAGTACGTAGTGCTGGGCGAGGCTCGCCAGGTGCAGGGGCAGGGGGAGGGAGAGTGCGTCCAGGTAGTCGGGGGCTTGGCGCAGCTGGTGCACCGCTAGAGCGAATGCTTCGGGTGAGTCGCCGGCATCCGCGTGGCAGCCCAGGACTGCGATCTCCACTAGGTCTAAAACTGACGGACGTTATTGACAGTTGGGTCTCTCGTAATTAGGAGACCTGCATGACCGAACTTGAGCTCTCAAGGCGTGCCAAGCACCGGCTGGCAGTGCTGCGGCATGTGGAGGAGGTGAGCGGCAGTGTGGCCGCCACCTGCCGCTACTACGGCATCAGCCGCCAGTGCTACTACATCTGGCTGCGGCGCTACGAGGCCGAGGGGCTCGAGGGGCTGAAGGACCGCTCGAGCGCACCGCACCATACCCCGCACGCCACCAAGGCAGACGTCGTGGAGAAGATCCTGTGGCTCCGCCAGCAGTATCACTTCGGCCCGGTCAAGATCGCGATGTATCTGGAGCGCTATCACGACGTGAAGGACCACCGCCCTGGCAGACTTCCTGCACACCTACAACCACCACCGCTGCCACACCGCACTCGCAGGCCAGCCACCCATCAGCCGCGTGAACAACGCTGCAGGTCAATACAGCTAGGGGGCGGCGCGAGGGCACGGATGTCGGCGCGGTCATCAGCAGCAGACCTGCCACGGTTGAGCCCCCAGCCGGGCCTCGGTGAGGCGGTCGACGCGGTCGGCGTACCGCTGGCGGACCGCCTGACGGAAGACGCCGAGGTGTTCGCCGATCAACGTCCGGGAGTGTCAGGCAGCACTCACCCGGCGTACGACCTGGTCGACGGCCACGTCCGCTTGGCCGGACAGGTCTTTGGTGACGGCGACGACGGCATCCAGCAGGGCGAGTTCGTCGTCGCTACTGGCGCGGGCGCAACCCCGCTCCACCCCGCTGACCGCCGCAGCCGCGCCGTGTTGAACCGGCTGGTTGGGGCAGCCAGTGGATCACCTCGGCAGACTCTCCGGTAACGTCAGAATATGAGTCATCCGCATCCCGAACTGAAAGCCGCCCCTCCCCTGTCTGAAGGAGGGCTGAGGGTCGTCGCCCTGGGCGGTCTGGGTGAGATCGGCCGCAACATGACCGTCTTCGAGCATGCCGGCAAGCTGCTCATCGTCGACTGCGGCGTGCTGTTCCCCGAAGAGACCCAGCCCGGCGTGGACGTGATCCTGCCGGACTTCACCTCGATCCGTGATCGCCTGGACGACATCGTGGCCGTGGTGCTCACCCACGGCCACGAGGACCACATCGGTGGCGTGCCGTATCTGCTGCGAGAGCGCTCCGACATCCCTGTCGTGGGCTCGAAGCTGACACTGGCGTTCCTGGAGGCCAAGCTCAAAGAGCACGGAATCCGGCCGCGCGCGGTGCGGGTACGTGAGGGCGACCGGCGCGGCTTCGGCCCCTTCGACTGCGAATTCGTGGCGGTCAACCACTCCATCCCGGACGGTCTCGCGGTCGCGATCCGCACCGGGGCCGGGCTGGTGCTGCACACTGGTGACTTCAAGATGGACCAGTTCCCGCTGGACGACCGCATCACCGACTTGCGCGCCTTCGCCCGCCTCGGCGAGGAAGGCGTCGATCTTTTCCTCACCGACTCCACCAACGCCGAGGTCCCTGGCTTCACCACCTCCGAGCGCGACCTGAACCCGGCGATCGAGCAGGTGATGCGTACCGCCCCGCGCCGGGTGATCGTCTCCAGTTTCGCCAGCCATGTGCACCGCATCCAGCAGGTCCTGGACGCCGCGCACCAGCACGGCCGCAAGGTCGCCTTCGTGGGCCGCTCCATGGTCCGCAACATGGGCATCGCCCGCGACCTCGGGTACCTGAAGGTTCCCAGCGGCCTGGTCGTGAGTACCAAGGAAATGGAGAAGCTGGCGGACCACAAGATCACCCTGGTGTGCACCGGATCCCAGGGCGAGCCGATGGCGGCTCTGTCTCGGATGGCCAACCGCGACCATGTGATCCGCATCGGCAAGGGCGACACCGTCCTGCTCGCCAGCTCCCTGATCCCCGGCAACGAGAACGCCATCTACCGGGTGATCAACGGGCTGACCCGATGGGGCGCCCATGTCGTCCACAAGGGCAACGCCAAGGTGCACGTCTCCGGGCACGCCAGCGCCGGTGAACTCGTGTACTGCTACAACATCGTCAAGCCCCGCAATGTCATGCCCGTGCACGGCGAATGGCGCCACCTGCGGGCCAACGCCGACCTGGCCATCCGTACGGGGGTCGATCCCGAGCGGGTGGTCATCGCCGAGGACGGCGTCGTCGTCGACCTCGTGGACGGGCGTGCGTCGATCACCGGCAAGGTGCCCGCGGGCAACGTCTACGTGGACGGCATGGAGGTCGGCGGCGCCACCGAGGCGTCCCTGAAGGACCGCGTCACCCTCGCGGAGGAAGGCGTGGTCACCGTAGTGGCGATCGTCGATGCCGACACGGGCGCCCTTGCCGAGACTCCCGACTTCCTGGCCCGCGGGTTCGTCCACGACGACACCACCTTCGAACCGGTCATCCCTGTCATCGAGAAGACTCTGGCGACCGCAGCCCAGGAAGGCGTCGGCGACGCACACCAGCTGGAACAGCTCATCGCCCGTGCCGTGGCGAACTGGGCCTTCCGTACCCACCGCCGCAGGCCCCTCATCATCCCCGTCATCATCGACGCCTGACCGGCGGCCCCCTTCCCCTCCCCTGCCCTGCCCTGCCCTGCCCTGGCGGCAGCAGGGACGGTTTCGCGCCTGCGTCCACACCTGCGCAGAGCGGCGTTCCAGGCACCGACTTCGGGCACCGACGGCGCGTCAGAAAGGTGAACGGATGAGCGCGCGTTTCGAGGAGATCGACTGGCGCCCGACAGCGATGGGCGACATCAGCCTGCGGCGCCGACGCGACCCGGCATCGGACACCGATGTATACGAGGTGAAGCTCGGCGACGAGTTCTTGATGTCCAGCCTGTTCACAACCGGCGAGATCGCGCTTGCGGAACTCGGACTGGCGAAACTGCCCTGCGCCGAACTGGACATTGCCGTCGGCGGACTCGGACTCGGGTACACCGCCGAGGCTGTGCTGGACGACCCCCGAGTGCGCTCGCTGACCGTGATCGAAACGCTCGCCGAAGTCATCGCCTGGCATCAGCGGGGCCTGGTCCCTCTCGGCGCCCGGCTAACTTCGGACGCCCGCTGCCGCCTGGTTCAAGGCGACTTCTTCGCGATGGCGGCCGATTCGTGCGGTCTGGACCCGAGGGAGCCGGGCCGCCGCTTCCACGCCATTCTGCTGGATGTCGACCATTCGCCGCGCCATGTGCTCCACCCGCGCCACGCGGCGCTCTACCAGCCTGCCGGGCTACGCGCTCTCACCGAACGCCTCCACCCCAACGGGGCCTTCGCCCTGTGGTCGAACGACCCGCCGGACAAACAGTTCACCTCCGCACTCACAGAGGTCTTCCCGCAATCAGCGGTCCATCTCGTCGACTTCGACAATCCCCTGCAAGGAGGCACCTCGACCAACACCGTCTACGTGGCCAGGACAGAACCAGGCCCGCCGTAGGCAAACAGTTCGGCCAGCCCCGGGTCGGTCATCGCCATCACCGCGTACCAGGGCCGCATCAGGTGGAAGGTGCGGCCAGCCTCGTCCGGAAGCAGCGCCTCGACGACGGCGACCAGGACGGCTGCGGCCCGCGCCGCTGAGGTGAGGCGAACTGGACCCTAAAGGTGTCCCGAGCAGGAGGACCAGGGTCTGCAGATTCTCGGTCACGGAGACGCACAGCCTCCACGGGCCGATGACGAGGCTGTCCTCGTTCCGGTCGCGAAGCAGCCCCGGATGGCTCAGCGCACTCACAGCGACGCACGGTATGAAGCGCCACCACATCCCCGTTCCCCGTACCGGACGCACCAGCGGGCCGGGCTTCCACTCCAAGTCTAGCGGTTCGCTATTGCTGCTGGTCAGGCGGGTAATTCTGAGGGCAGCGAGCTGACTGGTCGTCACGCGGGCCGATCTGCGGCCGCGGAGGCGGGACCAAGTGCAGGTCTGCTCGGGTCCGTCGGGCGGAGCGCGCGAGGGCTTCGGTGGTTCTGACACAACTGAGCGACGAGGAGACGTTCGGCTAACCGGCGATCATGGTCTATGTTGCGCTCGCCACCGGCGGGCTCCGGCCTCACCATCCCCGATGTGACCTCGATCAGGAGTCCACCCCGAAGGACCGACGTACAGGGTCATGCCATCGGGGACGAGCACTAAAGCTCATCCCATGAGGCACTTGAGGTTGCGGGCGCCGTGCACCACGAGGAAGTGCACGCGGTCACCAGAGACCGTATCGCCCGTACCCTTCGTGGTGTCTACGGCGTCATAGCGGGCGCCCAACCACTGGAGGCAACACCCCGTGCTGATTGCTCAGCGTCCGTCCCTGACCGAAGAGGTCGTCGACGAGTTCCGCTCCCGGTTCGTGATCGAGCCGCTGGAGCCGGGCTTCGGCTACACCCTCGGCAACTCCCTGCGTCGTACGCTCCTCTCCTCGATCCCGGGTGCGGCGGTCACGTCCATCCGCGTCGACGGCGTTCTGCACGAGTTCACCACCGTGCCGGGCGTCAAGGAGGACGTCACCGACCTGATCCTCAACATCAAGCAGCTGGTCGTCTCCTCGGAGCACGACGAGCCGGTCGTGATGTACCTGCGCAAGCAGGGCCCGGGTCTTGTCACCGCCGCCGACATCGCGCCCCCGGCCGGTGTCGAGGTGCACAACCCCGACCTCGTCCTCGCCACGCTCAACGGCAAGGGCAAGCTGGAGATGGAGCTGACCGTCGAGCGCGGTCGCGGTTACGTCTCCGCTGTGCAGAACAAACAGGTGGGCCAGGAGATCGGGCGCATCCCGGTCGACTCGATCTACTCGCCGGTGCTCAAGGTCACGTACAAGGTCGAGGCGACCCGTGTCGAGCAGCGCACCGACTTCGACAAGCTGATCGTCGACGTCGAGACCAAGCAGGCCATGCGTCCGCGTGACGCCATGGCTTCGGCCGGTAAGACCCTGGTCGAGCTGTTCGGTCTGGCCCGCGAGCTCAACATCGACGCCGAGGGCATCGACATGGGCCCGTCCCCCACGGACGCCGCCCTTGCCGCCGACCTGGTGCTGCCGATCGAGGAGCTGGAGCTCACCGTCCGTTCGTACAACTGCCTCAAGCGCGAGGGCGTCCACTCCGTGGGTGAGCTCGTCGCCCGCTCCGAGGCCGACCTGCTGGACATCCGCAACTTCGGTGCGAAGTCCATCGATGAGGTCAAGGCGAAGCTGGCCAGCATGGGCCTGGGCCTCAAGGACAGCCCGCCCGGATTCGACCCGACCGCCGCCGCACTCGGCGCGGACGACGACGCGGACGCGGGTTTCGTGGAGACCGAGCAATACTGAACGCTGCGCTGCGCCGGTCATAGAGACACCTCGCGTACAGGGACAGGAGAACCTCCACGCTGTTCCCTGCCCGCTGAGCGACCTCGGCCGGGTCCGCGCCCGCGCACAAACCCTGGCGAAGGCAGCCGGCGACAAAGCGGCGCAGCTCCGCCACTTCACGCACGACCCGCTGCTCGGCCAGCCGCGGTCGCCGGCTTCTGGGCTTGCCTGCTGTGCCCGTCACCCCAGCTGGTCTGGCGCAAGGCGACCCCGGCCGGGGTTCCCCGCCGTCCTCGGCCACACCGCCCAGGTCACCTCCCCATGCCGGGCCACCGGGGACCCGGTCCGCCTCACCGCGACGCCCGACGGACCCACGAACGTGGAGCCGGCCACCGCCGTGGTCTCCATCGTCACCCCCGACGCGCCCACCACGGTCCGTGCGTCCTTCTGCAACCAATGCCGACACCTGACTGCGATGGCGGCCGCCTCGTGCGGGGCCAGGGTGCCGCGCATCGACCGCTCCTGGGCCGGGCTTCAGCCGTCGACGAGCTCCATGACCAGGTAGAGCCGGCCGTGGAGGGAGCCGAAGTCGTACACGCCCACGACGTTCGGATGGTTGAGACGGGCCGCGGTGCCTCCAGCCGGAACCGCTCGATGTCCGTCGCCTCGTCCGTTCTCAGGAGCTTGACCGCGACGGGGCGCCCGAGAACCTGGTCAGTCGCTCGCCACACCTCGCCCATCGCGCCGCGTCCCACCACGTCGAGCAGCTGCGGGGCATGACCTTCCACGAGCCGGGCCAGACGAGCGTCCACTTCCCGGATCTGCGCGGAGAGCTGGCCGATCCGGTGAGCCGGCAGACCCAGCGTGATCCGAGTGGCCTGCAGCACCGACTCCTCGCCGACCGCTTCATGTTCCCGAGCACTCAGTACACGCACGCCCAGCCCGCAGGCTGGTGAAGACGATGCGATGCAGCGCGGCGTTGGCCTGACGGTCGCCGCCGCCCTTGAGGCGACGGAACTGCCGGCGTCCCGAGGAACACCGAGTCCTACGGCTTGCCGAACAGTGGGTCCAACAGGGCTGGCCCAGCCAGAATCCGCCATGCCGGCACCCGGACAGTCCGCTCCACGGGCTCAAACTTCGCCCCCGTACCACCGGAGGGCAGTCCAGTGAGCAAGTCGCCGCGCGCATGCATCAGCCGCAAATGTCGGGCCTGATCCTGGCCGTGCACGGGCCCAGGATCAATGAGCACCGCCGTGTTCGCACCATCCACCGTGAACAGCAGGTCCACGCTGTGCCCGCCCATCATCGCTGCGCGCTCCAGTTCGGTGACTCCACGGAGACCGAGGTACTCCTGGAGCTGGTCCCCGAGCTCTTCACGCAATCCCGAAGGCGCCCGCATCCCGAAGGCCGCGTCCTGTTTCGTTTCGACCCCCGCTCGCAGCACCGCCGCTCGCTCCGCGAGCAGCGCCGGCAACCCGGCCTGGCCCTGCCAGAAGGCGTGACTGCCCACCGTGATCAACTGCGACTTGGCCCGCGTGACCGCCACATTCCACAGGTTGACCTGGCTCGCCACCCAGTGCGTCGTACGCGGAGGGGTGTTGCCGGTCGCTACCGGACTCAGCACCATCACGTCACGCTGCCCACCTTGGAAAGCGTGAACAGTGCCGACCCGCACCCGGTCGTCATCTGCCCATACGCATGCCAGCGCTTCCTTCTGGGCTCGGAATGGTGTGACCACCCCGACCGTCGCATGGTCGGGCAGCCGCGCGAGCAGCTCGTCCACCGTCTCCCGCACTTGCTCGGCCTCCGCCGCATTGCGCCAGGACTGGCCTCCTGCGCCGCGCGCGGATTCGCCGTGTGGTACGTCCACCCACCCCAGCACCGGGGCCGGATGGATCGCCCTTATCGGGTCGACAGCCGGAACCTGGTTCCGGACATCGGTCAGGACCTGCAACTGACCGGCGTAGCAATAGCCGTTGACCACATCCGCGATGGCCGGATGGCACCGGTAGTGCTCGTCGAGCAGCAATGCCGCTTCACCGTGCTGCGCGGCTGCGTGATAGGACGAATACACGTGGTAGGTGAGCCGGCGGTCCTCCAGCTGGGCCGCGCTCAGTCCCGAACGAATCCTTGCCTGCCGCTCCTGCTGTGCAGTGATCCCGGGAATGTGCCCGAGCTGCATGGGGTCGCCGATGATCAACGCCCTTTTCGCCCGGAACAGCAGAGGCAACACCGACGGAATCGAGCACTGACTCGCTTCGTCGATCACGACCAAGTCGAACAGCTTCGGCGCCAGTTCGAGCTGCCGTATCGAGTGCGTGCTGACGGCCCATCCCTTCAGGTGCGCCATCAGATTGCGCTGGCTCCGCTGAAAGCCGGAGCGCTGGCGCAGCGCTTGAAGTCGCTGCCCCATCAGCGAACGGCCACGGGCCATGGCCTCGGCGGCCACTGCACCGGCCAGTTCACCGGAAGCCTCCGACAAGCCGGCGGCACTCTCCAGCCGCGCCTCCTTCAGACTTTCCTCGTCCCAACCGAGATGCTCCGGTACGAGCCCCCGCAGCGCCCGCTCCACGGCCACGGCCTCCCCCAGGGCGAGAAGGAGTTCGGGCGGGACAGGCCGCTGCGTTGCCCAGACCGGCCACGCGCTCGGCGGTCTGTCCTCAGCGGATCGGACGATGGCGGACAGCGCGCGCCCTCTGCGCCACCGACCGAACGCGAACCGCCGGGCGCCGGCTGCCTTCCGAGCCCGCTCCTCCCAGCGTGCGAGTACCGCGACCTCACTGCCGGCCCATACCCCTTCGAGCAGTTCCACCGGCAGCCCGAGCTCGCCCACCCGCCGGGCCCGGTCCCGCAGCAGCTCCAGCAGACGCGCCTCCTCACCGACAAGTCGGGCCGCCTCCGCCCTCTCTGACGCGGCCCGTGCGTGCCGGTTGCGCAGCTCGCCGGCCACGGTGTTCGAACTTCGTCCAGGTGCCTCGACGGGCTGGGCGAGCAGGCGTTCCAGCTTCGCGGCCTCGCGCTCCAGGGCTGCAGCGTTACCCGTCCGCATGAGCAACCCCGGCGAGATCGCATCACAGCGCTGGGTCACCACGTCCACGGCCTCGTTGTTCGTGGACGCGACGAGCACGGTCTCCCTCGCAGCGACCGCTGTGGTGACCACCGCGGTCACGACCTCGCTCTTCCCGGTGCCAGGTGGTCCCGTCGCGACGGTGAGCGTATGCGTCATCGCCGAGGTGATCACCCGCTCCTGGCTCTCGTTGCACGGCCCTGGAGCCACCACGACCGGGGCATTGCGGCCAGGGTCGCCTCCGGCATCGCCACCCGTCAGGAGCACGTCCAGCGCGGTACCGGAAATCTCCCCGGTGCGCGTGGACATCTGAAGGAGGTTGTCCACGAGGGCTTCGCTCGCGATCCGTTCCACGCCCGAGGGCGCGAGGAGGACGGCAGCGTTGTGGGCACCGGGCCGCAGCGAATCCATGACGGACCGCTCGCTGAGTGCGGACAGGTCGAGCGGCTCCAGCTCCGGCAGCCCGAGCTTCGTCAGCAATTCCCGTACGGCCGCGACCATTTGGGCACCGTTGCCCTCCTGCCAGGCCGGCTGCCAGCGAGCAAGAAGCTCGGCAGCGTCGTCGTCCTCAAGCAGCTCCGTGATCACACTCGTATGCAGGGACGGAACACCACGGGAGCGAAGGCGGTCGCGACCGGCCTCATCAGGAGCAAGATCCATAGGCTGTATCAGGAGCGGAGCGATCCGCACCGCGGCCCGCCGCCGTCCGTCCCCACCACGCTCGGGCAGGGTGACGGCCGGATACCCGTACCAGTACTCCTGCAGGCCGGCTCCATCTGTCTGCGCACCCGTGCTCTTCGGCCTGGGTAGTTGCTGGGGAGCTGGAAGGCCGGAGCCGAGGCCGCACTGCACGGTCTCAGAGCCCTGCCCCAGCAAGAAGTACGCGGAGCCGCGGCCGCTGTTCCGGTCGGGCAGCATTCCGCTCGCTGCCTGGGCGCCCAGGCAGCGAGCGTAGTAGCGCAGGAGCCGCTGCCGGTCCACACCGTCGCGGGCATCTTCCCCGGCCAGCTGCTGGGCCTTCAGCAGGGCCGTGGGCCGGGCGGCAGGAGCGTCTTCGCGAGGCGGAGCAGGCAGCTGAACCGAGCGGGCCACGGAGCGCGCGAGCGGAAGCGAGTGCGTCGCCCGGATCGTGGACTTGGTCGGCCGCTGCTCCTGCGGCACACCGTTGCGGACCATCTGCGAGGTCAGATAGTCGAAGAGGTCATCAGGGGTGATCCAGCCACTGTCCTTGATCCGCCCGCTGCGCAGCCCCTCCACGATCTCGCCGGTGAAGCGGGAGGTGCCGAGAGAGGAACCGGCCGGCGCCATCGCCGATGCCGCCTGGAGCGCGTCGGAGGCGGTGATGAAGTACACGCCGGTCGGCCGCAGCAACGTGCTGGGCACGGGCCCATCGCTTGCGTCTGCAGCGCCTTTTGCAGTCCACCCTTGTACGACGGAGCCACTGGAGCAGCAGTCAAGGAGGACGACCTTCGAGGAGGCCCGGCATGACTGGAGCATCCGCTCCAGAAACTCGGCAGGTACGGCGGTGCCCGGCAGATCGTCCGGGTCGGCGTCCCGGGTGAGAAAGTACAACTGCCCATCGGCTTCGCAGAATTCTCCATGCCCGCTGAAGTACAGCAGGGCCGTCTCGCTGGACTGCCGCGCCTCCAGAAACTCCTCGATGGCATGCAACATCTCAGCCCGAGTCGGCTCGGGGACCATCGCGCACTCGTTGTACATGCCGATCTCAGTGCTTTGCAGCACCGCCTGCATGTAGTGCAGGTCCGCCCGGACGGGCGGGAGATCGGGGTAACGGTCGCTGGCGTATGTGGATACGCCGATGAGCATGGCGTAACGGTCGTTCTGACTCACTCCGCGCCCGGTCCATCTTCGTCGCTGTCGGCGTGGGTGCCACTGAGGAACCGCTCGATCTGCTCCTCGTCATTGCGGGCTTCCTTGCCGGTGATGCGCAACGTCGCCCCGTCGGGCCGGGTAACGACAACCGTCCGGTGCGGTACGCGGGCCAGCCAGACCTGGATGCCTGCAGCGGCCATGGAGCCGCCGCTGAAGACCAAGCCGATCAGGTCCGTGATGGGTCCGCCCTTGCCGGTGTCGCTCACCGCCGCCTGCCCGGACACGTCGAGGGCCGAATACGGATCCGATTCAGCGAGTGCGTCGAGCAGCTCACGCGCTTCACGCCGGGCGCGCAGCGGATCTTCATCAAGAATGGAGACTCGATATCCGGTCGCTCCTGCGTGGCTGGTGCCCACTCACTCCCCCTTGAGTCCCCTTGTGCAGTGCGCACACGGAGCTTCAAAGCTATCGACAGCGACGAAGGCCGGCCCTGCGCATTTCCGAAACCGTGCTGGTCAATGGCGCGAAATAGGCGCCAGAGTGCACCAGTCCCCGTGTTTCCAGAAGGCGTCCAACAGCACGCGACTGGGCACGCATTCACCGAAGCGCGCTTCCAACGCCCCTTGAACATCAGGCCGGCGAGTTCCGCTTCGTTCTGCCGTCGCCAAGCCCACCGAGCGGAACCAATGTCTCCAGATGGGCCCCTTTGACCCAGGAACCCAGCAAGTCCCGGTGCAGGGCCACAATGCTCTGCCGCAGCGCCAGCCCTTGCGCTGCTTTGGTGAACGTACGGCAGATGGTGACGAAGACTGCGACGTCCGCGCCGTGCTCAAGACGGGCGGTGCCCACGAACTTCTGCATGTCCTGCGAGGACACGCTGCGCTCCGGTGCGTACTTCTTGCACTGCACGACCAATTTGCGGCCGTCCGGGAAGTAGCCGACGACGTCGGCGCCCAGGTCACCGCTCTTGCCGCTCACGACAACCTTCGTACAGCCGTCCCGGCGGCACAGGTCGGCGATGTAAGCCTCGAAGTTCTGCCAGGACAGAGCGTCGACCTCCGTCATCGACAGCTCGCGCGCCTTTGCTTCCTCCTGCGCCCGCCACTTTCGGTCCTGGCCCACCGCGTCCGAGTGCGCACGCCACAACCTCCAGCCGACCCCGGCCACCACGATCACGCCGAGCGCGACCACGAGGACCGGCCACACCGCAGCCCAGTTCCCCACCAGCCACACCACGGCGACCACCGCCGCGACGCTACTCCAACCCTGTAATTGCCGGCGCGTACGTTTCCTCAACCGCCGGCGTCGTCGTGTCGCCATGACTCCCCCACTCCCCCTGCCCCGCCGCCTGTGATCAGAAGTGTGAAAGCCCCGCCCCATCGCGGCAAGAGGGCCGGGCCTGCGCCATAACGGCGCATGCCGGCGTGTGCGTCAGCGGTCGAACCGGATCGGGTACGACACCGTCGGCTGCGGCGCGGGCTTGGGATCCTCCCCACCCTCGAAGTGCACCGGATACGTGGCCGTCCATCCCGGCGGGGGCTCCGACCGTGATCCCCCACTGCTGCCGGATGTTCCGCTGTAGCCCGCGACGGCGAACCCCAGCACCACCAGGATCGCCATATCCCGTCGCGCTCCCGGCGCCCACCGGAAGTATCGGCGCACCTTGGTGCCGCCGCGCTCGTGCTCCTCCACCCAGGGCATGACCTGCTCCTCTCTCCGCCCAACTCCGAGACGCAGGCGGCCTGTTGAGCAGATGACATCACCCGCCACTGACAGCCAGTCACCCCTGACCCTCGCAACGGCGACGAATACCGGACGCAGGCGCAGCCGTTTTACCCGCGCTCAAAAACGACGACCAGGCAGTTTGGCTACAGGAACGAGCGGAACAAGCCGACTTGCCCAGGGCCGCCCGAACTCGGTGCGCCGCTGCGACCGGCCGGGAGCCGCCCAACCGCTACTGAGGCCCTATTGCCGCCGCTCTCACGCGGGGCGGCCTGGAGGACACCGCGACGAGGCGGAGGGGGTCCGGCGGTGGACTTTCTGTTCACATGCGGATGGTGCGGTGAGGAGAACGAGCTCTACGGCGAGCGGACGGGTTTCTGGAACAACCGCTTCTGGCTACCGGACACGTTCGACTGCTGGAGCTGTGGCGGCAACAGCACCGTGCCGGCCCCACCCTGGACTCCGGCCGACTAGCATCACCCCCGGTCACGCCGAGCACTCGGGCTCACCGACGAGACCGCTCGGCGTCAAAAGCCTGCCGTCGTGCCGGAGGTACGGGACGCTTGCCCGACATCAGCGCACCGACGCCGGACCCGGGTGCGCAGAACCCCCGACGGCCTGGCCAGCGGGGGTTCTGCAGCGCGTCTTCTGTCACGTCGCTGTCACGAGCCCCATGGATGCTCCCGCGTCACAGGGCTCGGACTGGACCTATGCGCCCCCCATGGACCAGCTGGACGCCCAGAGATGGCTTCTACAACCTGTGCCAGGTGGTGTCCAGAGAGGGGCCGAGGATGAGCACGGGGGCGTCGTCGGGACCGTCGATCCGGTACTGCAGGGTCTTCGGGGGCGTCTGCGTCTCACTCACCCTCTCCACGCTATCCAGTGAAGTTTCGTTGTCCGGTCAGGGGGTCGCTGTCGATACCACGTACACCGTGGGGCGGGCCGTGTCGCTCAGGTCGACGGTGATGTCCTGGGTGGGCTGCGGGTCCTTCTGCGGGTGGCTGGTGCCCGCCCAGTCGCCCTGACCGGCGCTGAAGTCCCAGCCCGCCGTCGCGGCGTCGCGCGCGCTGATGGTGACCACGCCGTCGTGGAGCTTGGCGCGGCTCGTTCCCACGCCCTCCAGGAACAGGTCGAGCCCGCCGGAGGTGGTGCGGAACTGCACGAACAGCCGGCTGGTCTTCCAGTTGCTCGTCTCGTAGTAGGCAACGTCCGTGGACTTCGGCGGGATGGGCACCTCGAAGACACGGCGCTTCGTCTGGGAGGGCCAGGTCTCCCGCAGGCTGGTGGCCGAGGACTCCGCCTCCTTGTCCCGGCCACTGTCGCGGCTCTGCTCGGCGGAGATCACCAGATAGCCGGCCGGGACTCCGACGAGCAGCACGATGATGATCGCCGTCAGCCAGCGGCGGCGGAGCATATGGCGCCGGTCCTCGGGAGGGTGGGCGCTGTCGTCCGGAGAGGTGGACTGTCGGGGCACGGTCATGGCTACGGTTCCTGGGTGGGGCGGGTGGTGCTGGAGTTACGGATGGCCTGCGCATAGCGCTCGTACCGCTCGTGGCGCTCCACACGGCGCCGGTTGGCCCGGCGGAAGCGGCGCGCCACGAGCCGCGCGAGATCGGCCGCGCCGACCATACCCGCCTCGGGGCCGAGCTGAGCTTTGGCGATCCGGGCCTCCGGGCGGTAGCCGCGGCCGGTGAGATGCCGGCGGAAGGCGTCGCGGGCGGGCCCGATGAGCAGGTCGTCGGCGGCGCTGACACCGCCTCCGATGACGAAGCACGAGGGGTCGAGAGCGGCGGCGAGGTTGGCGATGCCGACGCCGAGCCACTGGCCGATGTCCTGGAAGAGCTCGATGCACATGGCGTCGCCCTCGCGGGCGAGTTCGGTGATGAGCGGGCCTGTGATCTCGGGAATGTTGCCGCCGACGCGCTCGATGAGGCTGTGCGCGACCGGGGAGTCGGCGGCGGCGAGTTCGCGGGCCTCTCGCACGAGCGCGTTGCCGGAGCTGTACTGCTCCCAGCAGCCGCGGTTGCCGCAGGGGCAGCGGTGGCCACCGGGCACGACCTGCATATGACCGAACTCACCCGCGACTCCGTACTTGCCGCGCTTGACCTGGCCGTCCTCGAGGATCGCACCGCCGATGCCGGTGCCGAGGGTGATCATCACGAGGTGGTCCTCGCCGCGGCCCGCGCCGAAGCGCCACTCCGCCCAGGCGGCGGCGTTGGCGTCGTTGTCGACCAGTACGGGCACGGCGAGCCGGGCCGCGACGGCGTCGCGCAGGGGCTCGTTGCGCCAGGCCAGATGGGGCGCGAAGAGGACCTTGGAGCGGTCGGCGTCGACCCAGCCGGCCGCGCCGATACCGACGGCGTGCACATCGTGACGGTCGGAGAGATCGAGCACCAGCTCGCAGATGGTGTCCTCGACGACCTTGGGGCTCTTGGACTTGTCCGGCGTCTCGGTGCGGATCTTCTCCAGGATGACCCCGTCGGCGTCGACGACGCCCGCCATCACCTTCGTACCGCCGATGTCGATGCCGACCGTCGGAACCCGGGGCGCGGAGAGGTGAGAGCGCCGTTCCCGGGTGCCGACAGTCTTCAGGACGGTGGCGCGGGCGGAGCCTCGGTGGGCGAAGTCGCGGTACGTGCTCATGTCCCTGCGGGGTGTCGGGGGCCGGGTGCTGTCACGGCCCGGGGTGGGCGGTGCCCACCGGGCCCGATTCTGCCATCCGGCGGATCCGGGGGCGCGGGGCTCCGCCCCCGGATCCTCGGTCCTCAAACGCCGGACGGGCTGAAAACCCGGCCCCGCCGACATTTGAGGCGCGGGGTCTGGGGCGAAGCCCCGGGACGGACCACCGCAGGCGCGCTACGGCGTGGGCGGCTCGTCCTTCACCGGGTGACCGCCCAGGTGCGTCGGCACCGGCGCCCTCTCCAGTTCGTGTCGCAGGTCCTCGAGCTCGCTGCCGCCCGCCATCTGCCGGGTGAGCTCGTCGAGGGTGACCGAGTCCTTGGTGTGGCTGGCGGACATGGTGCCGCGCTTGAGCAGTACGAAGCGGTCGCCGACCAGATAGGCGTGGTGCGGGTTGTGGGTGATCAGCACGACGCCGAGACCCGCGTCGCGTGCCGCCGCCACATACTTCAGTACAACGCCGGACTGCTTGACGCCGAGCGCGGCGGTCGGCTCGTCCAGGACCAGGACCTTCGCGCCGAAGTAGACGGCCCGGGCGATCGCCACGCACTGGCGCTCACCGCCCGAGAGCGTCCCGATGGGCTGGTCGACATCGCGCAGATCGATGCCCATCCGCAGCAGTTCGGAACGGGTCGTCTCGCGCATCAGCTCGACGTCGAGGCGCTTGAAGGGACCCGCGCCCTTGGTCGGCTCGGAGCCGAGGAAGAAGTTCCGCCAGACCGGCATCAGCGGTACGACCGCGAGGTCCTGGTAGACCGTGGCGATGCCGCGGTCCAGGGCTTCGCGCGGGCTGGCGAGGTTCGCCTGCTCCCCCTCGATCAGGAAGGTGCCCGTGTCGTGCCGGTGCAGACCCGCGATGATCTTGATCAGAGTGGACTTGCCGGCGCCGTTGTCGCCGAGCACACAGGAGATCTCCCCGGCGTGGACCTCGAGCGAGACGCCTTCCAGCGCGCGGATATTGCCGTAGTACTTACTGACGTTGTCGAGCTCGACGAGGGCCGTCATTTGCTTGCCTCCGCACGCTTACGGACCCATGCGTTGAGCAGGGTGGCCAGAAGGAGCATCGCCCCGAGGAAGAACTTGAACCAGTCCGGGTTCCACTCCGCGTACACGATGCCCTTGCTGGTCATGCCGAAGATGAACGCGCCGACCGCGGAGCCGATCGCCGAGCCGTAGCCGCCGGTGATCAGACAGCCACCGATGACGGCCGCGATGATGTACGTCAGCTCATTGCCGACACCTTCGCCGGACTGCACCACATCGAACGAGAAGAGCAGATGCTGGCCGGAGATCCAGGCGGCGAAGGCGACGCCCATATAGAGGCCGATCTTGGTCTTGTTGACCGGGACACCGACCGCGCGGGCCGCGTCGGCGCCGCCGCCGACCGCGAAGATCCAGTTGCCGAAGCGTGTACGCAGCAGGATCCAGGTGGCCAGCGCCACCAGGACGAACCACCACAGGATGGTTACCTTCAGCGTGACGTCACCGAGGGTGAGCTGCGAGGCGAAGAGCTTCTTGGCCGACTCGAAGCCCTCCATGTCGGCGATGGACTTGGTCGAGACCGTGCCGCTGATCAGCTTGGTGAAGCCGAGGTTGAGGCCGGTCAGCATCAGGAACGTACCGAGCGTGATGATGAAGCTGGGCAGTTTCGTACGGGTCAGCATGAAGCCGTTGAAGACCCCGACCGCGAGCGTGACGAGCAGCGAGACGAGCACGCCGACCCAGACGTTCGCCGTCATCTGGTAGCTGAACATCGAGGAGATGAGCGCGGAGCTGGTCACCAGGACGCCGGCCGAGAGGTCGAACTCGCCGCCGATCATCAGCAGCGCGACCGGTACGGCCATGATGCCGAGGGTCGAGGCCGCGTACAGGACGGTGGACAGGCTGGACGCCCGCAGGAACGATTCGGCGATGATCGAGAAGAAGAGGAAGACCGCCACGGCGCCGACCACCGAGCCCAGTTCGGGCCGGCCCAGCAGCTTGCGAAGCGGCGAGGTGCGCAGCAGCCGCTCGTCGGTCTTGGCCGGTGTGCTGTCCGGTGTGGCAGGTGGTGCGGTAGCGCTCATCGGGTCCCCCGCTCCGTGTATTGCTGCAGCTCGGCGGCGTCGTTCTTGGTGATGATCTGCGGTCCGGTGAGGACGGGCCGCCCGCCGCCGAGGACATCGGCGTTGTACTTGTAGAGCCAGAGCAGATCCACAGCCTCGTACCCCTGGAGGTACGGCTGCTGGTCGACGGCAAATCCGAGGGTGCCGGCCGTCAGAGCGGTGGCGACCTTGGCGTTGAGGTCGAACGTGTCGACCTCGGCCTCGCTCTCCGCGGTCTTCCTGGCCTGGACGGCGGCGTCCGCGAACGGCGCGCCCAGGGTGACGACGGAGTCGATGGAGCGGTCGGCCTGGAGCTTCGCCTCGATGGACGCCTGGACGTCGGGCATGTTGGTGCCGTCGACATACAGGTTCTGCATCTGGCCGCCGAAGGTCTTCTTCGCTCCGGCGCAGCGCTGCTCGTGGCCGACGTTGCCCTGTTCGTGCAGCACGCACAGGGCCTTCTTCTTGCCGCGTCTGTCGAGCTCGTCGCCGACGGCCTCGCCGGCGATCGTCTCGTCCTGGCCGATATGGGTGAGCGCGCCGTACGCCTTGGACTGCTCGGAGCCCGAATTGACGGTGATCACCGGGATGCCGGCCTTCTCGGCCTTGGCGATGACGTCCTTCATCGCGTCGGGCTTGGCGAGCGAGACGATCAGGCCGTTGACCTTCTTGTCGATCGCCGTCTGAACGAGCTGGGCCTGCTGCTGGCCCTCGTCGCTGTGGGAGTAGAGGAAGTTGATGTTGTCCTTGACGGCGGCCTGCTCGGCGCCGTTCTGGACGATGTCCCAGAAGGTGTCGCCGTCGCCGGAGTGGGTGACCATGGCGAAGGTCCAGCGAGGGGTGGTCACCGCGGCCTTGCCGGCGGCGGCCTGTGCCTTGCGGGCATCCTCCGCGCGCTTGCCGCCGGTGCTGCTGCATCCCGCCAGGGAGGCTCCGAGTACCGCTGCCAGCACCGCGCCGAGTGCGCGTACCCCTGTCCTTGCCCTCGCCACGACCCCGTGCCCTTCTTGCCGTACTCGCTGTGCTTCCCGGTGCGGCCGGGGGGCGTGGTGACGCGCCCCGGCCGCCCAAGTATGTGTCACAGCAGGTCGGAGGGTGGGCATCGGGTATGCCTCGTAGGTCATCGGGTGCCGTCGGCGGTGAGCTTCTCCAGCGCGGGCACGTCCTTCTCGGTGACGAGGGCGGGACCGGTGAGGATCGGCTTGCCGCCGCCGATCACATTGCCGTTGGTCTTGTTGAGCCACAGCTCGTCGATGGCCAGGTAGCCCTGGAGGTAGGGCTGCTGGTCGACGGCGAAGCCGATCTGCTTGGCCTTGAGCTGCTTGACCACTTCGGCGTTGAGGTCGAAGGTGTTGACCTCGGCGCTGGAGGCCGCGCCCTCCTTGGCCTTGACGGATGCGGCGGCGAACGGCGCGCCAAGTGTGACGACGGCGTCGATGTCCTTGGCGCTCTGCAGCTTCGCCTCGATGGAGGAGGTGGAGGCGGGCATGTTGGTGCCCTCGACGTTGAGGTTCTCGACGGTGCCCTTGAAGGTCTTCTTCACTCCTGCGCAGCGGGCCTCGAGCGAGACATTGCCCTGCTCGTGGATGACACAGATCGCCTTCTTCTTGCCGCGCTTGTTGAGCTCCTCGCCGACGGCCTCGCCGGCCACGGACTCGTCCTGGCCGATATGGCTGAGTGCACCGACATCCTTGGAGAACTCGGCGCCGGAGTTGATCGTGACGACGGGTATGCCGGCCGCGACGGCCTTCTTGACGACGTCCTTGACCGCTTCCGGCTTGGCGAGGGTGACGACAATGCCGTCGACCTTCTGGTCGATGTAGGTCTGGACGAGCTGGGCCTGCTCCTTGCCCTCCTTGTTGGCGGCGTAGAGGAACTCGACGTTGTCCTTGCGGGCCGCGACCTTGGCGCCGCTCTGGACGATGTCCCAGAAGGTGTCGCCCTCGCCGGAGTGCGTCACCATGGCGATCTTGAGGCGGCCGGTGGTGGCCGGTTCGCCTCCGCCGCCGCCCTTGGAGGGGCTGTCCTTCGCCTCCTTGCCGCCGGAACTGCTGCATCCAGCGAGGACGACCAGGGCACATGCGGCGAGCAGGGCTGCTGCCGTGCGGGTGGTACGCATGGTGGGTCCGCCTTATCTCCCGGCCGCCCGGTTGCGGCTGGGTGCGTTTTTACGGCGGTCCCGAGACGCAGTCAAGACTTTGTCCGAACATTCTTACGCGAAGGACATTCTTACGTGGCCGAATCGTGCGGGTGGACCGGGTCACCGCGGGGCACGGCAACGGCCGGGCGGCGCCCGGCCGGCGGGTCACGGCCGGACGAGGAGCTGGAACTCGAAGGCGTAGCGCGAGGCTCGGTAGATGTGGGAGCCGAACTCGACCGCGCGGCCGGTGTCGTCGAAGGTGGTGCGCTCCATGGTCAGCAACGGAGCGCCGGTCGCCTCGGTCAGCAACTCCGCCTCCAGCTCGGAGGCGGCCCGCGCCCCGACCGACTGCCGGGCGCTGTGCAAGGTGATCCCGGCGGCCCGCATCATCCGGTACAGGCCGGTGGCCTCGAGCCGCTCCGTGTCGCATTCGAAGAGGCCGGCCGGCAGATGGTTGCGCAGCCGGGCCATGGGCTCGCCGTGGGCGAAGCGCAGCCGCTCGATCAGCTGGACGTCACTGCCCTCCGGTACGCCGAGGGCGGCCGCGACCTCGGCACTCGCGGGCTCGAAGGCATTGCGCAGCACGATGGTGGCCGGCCGCTGGCCGGCCGCCTCGAGGTCGTCGTAAAGGCTGCTGAGCTCCAGCGGGCGCTTGACCTGGCTGTGCACGACCTGGGTGCCGACGCCCCTGCGGCGCACCAGCAGGCCCTTGTCGACGAGGGACTGGATGGCCTGGCGGACGGTCGGGCGGGACAGCCCGAGCCGGTTGGCCAGCTCGATCTCGTTGCCGAGCAGGCTGCCGGGGGTGAGGGTCCCTCTCTCGATGGCTGCTTCCAGCTGCTGCGAGAGCTGGAAGTAGAGCGGGACCGGACTGGTGCGGTCCACGCTCAGCTGGAGAGACAGGGACGGGTCCGTCACGTGTCTGGGCTGCTTGGGCACGGAGCGAGCGTAGTCGCAGTGAATGTTGACGGGAAGTCGTGAAGTTCGGTTGTCAGGACAAAGTCTTGACATGGCGGCGGGCCGGGCATCACCTTTGGGCCATGCGCATCGGACTCATCGGTACGGGACGAATCGGCTCTTTCCACGCGGGTGTGCTCAGCCGCCATCGGGAGGTCGGTTCACTGGTCGTGGCGGATGCCGACGCGGCACGGGCGGCCGAGGTCGCCGAGCGCACCGGGTCCACCGCCGCGCCGAGTGCCGATGAGATCTTCACCTGGGGCGTGGACGCCGTGGTGATCGCCTCGGCGACCGCCGCCCATGCCGAACTCATCGCCCGCGCCGCCCGCGCCGGCCTGCCCACCTTCTGCGAGAAGCCGATCGCGCTGGACCTGCCGGGCACGCTCGGCGCGCTCCGTGAGGTCGAGCAGGCCGGCACCCTGCTCCAGCTGGGCTTCATGCGCCGGTTCGACGCGGGCTACACGAAGGCCCGCGAGATCGTACGGTCGGGTGCGCTCGGCCGGCTCCACACCGTACGGGCCATCACCTCCGACCCCGCCCCGCCGCCCGCCGCGTATCTGCCGCTCTCCGGCGGCCTGTACCGGGACTGCCTGGTCCATGACTTCGACATCCTGCGCTGGGTGACGGGCCGCGAGGTCGTGGAGGTGTACGCGACCGGTTCGGACGCGGGGCCCGCGATGTTCCGCGAGGCGGGCGACGTCGACACGGCGGCGGCGGTGCTCACTCTGGACGACGGGACCCTGGCAACCGCCACAGCCACCCGCTGCAACGGCGCGGGCTACGACGTACGGATGGAACTGGTCGGCGAGCTCGACCAGGTCGCGGTCGGCCTGGACGACCGTACGCCGATCAGCTCGACCGAGCCCAAGGGCCCGCGCGCGGCGGACAAGCCATGGCCGGGCTTCCTGGAGCGGTTCGCCCCGGCGTACGAGGCGGAGCTGGACGCGTTCGTACGGATGGTGCAGGGCGAGGCGGAGAATCCGTGCGACGGGCGGGAGGCGCTGGCGGCGCTGCGGATCGCGGAGGCGTGCGAGCTTTCGCGGCGGGAGCGCCGTCCGGTGCGGCTCGAGGAGATCCCCTCCGACTGACAACCGGCCGACCGGGCCGACGGACAACCGACCGACCGGCCCACTGACCTGCCGACCGGCCGACTGACGACCGGATCCCCTACCAGGTGACGGGCAGGCTCTCCGGGCCGCGGATCAGCATGCCGGTGCGCCAGGTCAGGGCCGCCGGATGCGCTTCCAGCGCCAGGTCGGGGCAGCGCTCCAGCAGCGAACGAATCGCGATCCGCGCCTCCAACCTGGCCAGCGGGGCGCCCAAGCAGTAATGGATGCCGTGCCCGAAGGCGAGGTGGCCGCGGCTGTCGCGCCGGATGTCGAAACGGTCCGGGTCGGGGAAGCGCACCGGGTCGCGGTCGGCGTCCGCCAGTGCGATCAGCACGAGTTCGCCGCCACCCGGGATCGTCGTGCCGCCGATCTCCAGGGGCTCGGTGGTGAAGCGGTACGTCGGCGTCTCCAGCGGTCCTTCGTAGCGCAGCATCTCCTCGACCGCGCCGTCGAGCAGCGAGAAGTCGGCACGCAGAGCGGCCAGTTGGGCAGGGTGGGCAAGCAGGGCGAGCACCCCGTTGGAGATGAGGTTGACGGTGGTCTCGTGCCCGGCGACGAGCAGCAGCCAGGCCATGCCCAGCAGTTCCTCACGGCTGAGCCGGTCGCCGTCCTCGTCCGCCGTATGGATCAGCGCGCTCATCAGGTCGTCGCCGGGCTGCTCACGCTTGTCCGCGAGCAACTGCGCCAGGTACTGCGTCATCTTCGCGGACGCATCCATCCGCGCCTCGCGGTCGGTCGCGGCGAGCGCCGTGTTGGACCAGGACCGGAAGGTGTCCCGGTCCAGGAACGGCACGCCGAGCAGTTCGCAGATAACGGCCATGGGCAGCGGGAAGGAGAGCGCGTCCACCAGGTTCGCGCGCCCGGCAGGCACCATCTCGTCCAGCAGCCGGTCGGTGATCTCCTGGACGCGCGGGGCGAGTTGCTCCACCCGCCGCATCGTGAACTCACGCGCCACGAGCTTGCGCAGCCGGGTGTGCATCGGTGCGTCGGAGCTGAGCATGGTGACACCCGAGGCGATCTGGCGGATTCCGAGCTCCGGGGAGACATTGCGCCACTCCTTGGACAGCCGCGGATCGGCGAGTGCGGCACGCCCCGCCTCGTGTCCGACGATCAGCCAGGCCGCGTAGCCCTCGGGCATCCGTATCCGGTGGACCGGGCCCCGGGCCCGTAACCCGGCGTAGACGGGATAGGGATCGCGGGTGAAGTCCTCACCGAGCGCGGCAAGATCGACGACGGCTGCTTCGGTGGTCATCGGCTCCCCCCTCAGGACTGCTGCGCGGACAGTACGGTGCCCTGCGCGACGGCGCAGAGTGTCTCCTCGCCGTCCGTGTTCACCGCGTACAGATCGCAGCGGACGACGGCCTGACGGCGGCCAGTGTGCACGACGGCGGCACGGGCCACCAGGGTGCGCCCGGTCGCCGGGCGGATGTACTGGACGGAGAAACCGCCGGTCAGCACCGCGGGCCCGAGGGTCGTACCGGCGGCGAAGGTGATGGAGTTGTCGGCGGCGTACGCGAGCACTCCCCCGTGCAGATAGCCGTTCTGCTGGTGCAGCTCTTCGCGGATGTCCACTTCGAGCACGGCCTCGCCGCCGCCGAACCCGGTGATCCGTGCCTGGAGCAGCCGGCTGAACGGCTGGCTTTCGAGAATCTTCCGGGCCACTTCGAGGTCAAGTCCGGGCATCGTTGTGCTCCTTGGGAAGTCGGTGGCGAAGGAGTCCGGTCAAGCGCTCACTCGTCGATGATCCGCTACCACCGCACCGGCAGGCTTCGCACCCCGCGCATCAGCATGCCGGGCAGCCAGTCGAGCGGGCCGGCGGCCGGGTCGAGGGCCAGGTCCGGACAGCGTTCCAGCAGAGTACGGACGGCAGCCTACGTCGGCTCCTCCTCGTCGAGCAGACCGGCATCATGGGCCAACAGAGCGATTTGGACGCGATTGTTGAGCTCCAGTTTGGCCAGGATGCGGGAGACGTGCGTCTTGACCGTCGGCACGCTCATATAGAGCGTCGCGGCGATCTCGGCATTGGACCGGCCGCGGCCGACGGCGACCGCCACCTCCCGTTCGCGTTCCGCGAGCGAGGTGAGCCGCTCGGTCGCTGCGGCTCTGCGGGTCTGGTGGGTGTGCTCCGCCACATGCGTCATCAACTGGCGGGTGACGGCCGGGGAGAGCACCGGATCGCCGGCCGCCACCCGCCGTACCGCCGCGACGATCTCGGTCGGCGGAGTGTCCTTCAGCACGAACCCGGCCGCACCCGCGCGCAGCGCCCGCAGCACCTGTTCGTCGGCGTGGAAGGTGGTCAGGACGACGACCTCGGGCGCGTCGGGGCGGCCGCGCAGCGTCTCGGTGGCGGTGAGACCGTCCACGGCCGGCATCCGGATGTCCATCAGCACCACATCGGGCGAGAGCCGGTCGACGAGCGCCTCGACCTCGGAGCCGTCGGCCCCCTCCCCCACGATCTCGAGGTCGTCCGCCCCGCCGAGCATGAGAGCGAGTCCTGCCCGTACGAGAGGGTCGTCATCGACGACGATCAACCGGATTGTCATGAGGGCCACGGTAGCCAGGCCTGGACACGGAATCCGCTGTCGGCTGTCGCTCCGTGCTCGAGCCTGCCGCCCGCGAGGGTGGCGCGTTCGGTCAGACCGATCAGTCCCTGGCCCGAGCCCGGCACCTTCGCCGCCTCACCGAGAGGGGCTGGATTGGCCACGTCGACGGTGAGACCGCGGCCGGGTCCGCCGCTCACGGCGACGGTGACCTCCGTGCCGGGCGCGTGCTTACGGGCGTTGGTCAACCCCTCCTGGGCGATCCGGTAGACGGTGCGGCCGGTGGCTGCGGGGGCGGCGGCCGGGTCGGTGATGCGGTTGTCGAGGGTGACCTTCATGCCCGCCTCGCGGGACTCGGCGACCAGCGCGTCGAGCGTGGCGAGGGTGGGCTGCGGCCGGTCGGCTCCGTCGCCGTCGCCCGGTGCGCGCAGCACGCCGATGATCTCGCGCAGATCCTGGAGCGCCTCGTGCGCACTGTCGCGGATCACTCCTGCGGCCCGGGCGACCTCGGCGGGCGGCGCGTCCGGCCGGAATTCGAGGGCGCCCGCGTGCACGCTGAGGAGGGTCAGCCGGTGAGCGAGCACATCGTGCATCTCGCGGGCGATCGCCTCACGGGCCAGGCGCTGCGCCTGCTCGGCGCGCAGCTCGGCCTCGGTCTCGGCCCGCCAGGCTCGCTCGCGCAGGGCGACAACGAGCTGACGGCGGGCTCGTACGAGCATGCCCCAGCCGATGACCAGCAGGATCAGGATGAGCCCGGTGACGACCGATGCCAGGAAGGACATGCCCGGGTCGGGACGGACAGCGGCCTGTGCGGCCGAGCCCCCGATGGCGAGGGCACCGACGATCGCAACGGGCTTGAAGGGGCGGTGCACGGCGAGGCTGAACAGGCTCACCAAAAGCGCGCCGGCGGCGACCGGCACCACCACGCTGACGACGATCAGGGTGATCGCGAGCCCGAGCGGTGCGCGCCGTCGCGCCCAGAGCGCGCAGCAGGCCGCCGCGCCCACCAACTGGTCGGCGAAGACGACGAGCTCGGAGTCGCCGGCCTGTTGGCTCGCCTCGGAGGCGAGCAGGCCGATGACCGCGGCGATGACGAAGACGAAGGTGTCGACGATCCAGTCGCGTGCGGTCCGGCGCGGCCTGGCCCTGCTCCGGTGGCCGGACAGGTCCGGGTCCCGGGGGTCGGACATGGCTGAGGGCAGCAGCCAGGGGTACTCCGTACGCGTCATATCGACAAAGCTACGCAGGTGGGAGCCGGGTGCGGCCGTGTGGCCGAAGGAAGCTACCAAAGTCGCGCGGACTCAGACTTTCGGAGCTGCGGCACATCCCGAGGGCCGACGCGACAGCCCGGCGGACCGGACCACGATCAACGCATGAAAAAGATTCTCGAAGGCATCGGCACGGTGCTGCTGGTCGTGGGTGTCTGTGGAGTGCTCCGCGAGCTGACGGGCTGGTTCCGCTTCCTCGGGTTCACGCGCTTCGTCACGGAGTACTTCGGTTTTCTGCACGGGCGGGAGATCTTCGCGAACATTGTGATCGCCGTGGTCGGCTTCGCGGTGCTGATGATGGCGGACCAGTACCGGAGGGCTTAGGCGGCGGCTTCGGTCAGCCTGGTCACTTCGGCGAGGTGCTCGCTCATGCGGTTGCTGACGCTGCCGCTGGTGTAGAGCACGGCGCCGACGACGGAGACCGGGACGGACAGGCCGAGTACGCCCAGAAGTTCGGGCCAGTCCCGTTCGGCCGTGCACCTGTTGTCGCCGTTGTACGACCCCTCGTTGGCCGTCGAGCGGTCCGTGAAGAGCCGCGCCTCGCACAGGGATTGATACCCCGCGTCGTACGGCGTGAGCAGCTGGACGCCGAACCACACCCACAGCAGTGCCGCGGCGGAGAGCAGCCCGAAGCCCCAGGCCCGGACCCGCTTGGCACGTGCCCGGAACTCTATGTCGTACGTCAGTGATCGCATGGCGCCAGAACCTAGCAATCCGCCCGGTCGGCCGCGCGCCTGCCCCAGGTGGTGCCCGCCAGGACCAGGCCGGCGCCCAGCAGCCCGAGCGCGCCGAGGTGTTCGCCCGCGATCGCGATACCGGCCGCGGCCGCCCACAGCGGTTCGGTGCCGAGCAGCAGGCTGACGCGCGACGGCGAGGTGCGGCGTACCGCCCACATCTGCACGAAGAAGGCGAACAGCGTGCAGAACACGGAGAGGAACAGCAGCCCGGCCCATTCGCGCGGGCCGAAGCCGGCGGCCACCGACCAGGGCGAGGCCCCGGTACCGGGGACGGCGGCCAGCACCGCGAACACGGCGACCGCGCTGCCCAGTTGGACCGTCGTCAGGGAGAGCGAGTCCGCACTCTGCACCGCCTTGATCCTGGCCATCGCCAGCACATGGACGGTACGGGCCAGCGCGGCCAGCAGCATCAGCAGATCGCCGAGCGAAGGTGCGCTGAAGCCGCCGCCCTGGGTCAGCAGCACCACACCGGCGACGGAGAGGCCGGCCGCGGCCACAAATGCCCGAGACGGCCGGGTCCTGCTCACCGCTGCCTCGGCGAGCGGCGTGAAGATCATGGTGAGGCTGATGATGAGCCCGGCGTTGGTGGCGGAGGTGTGCACGACGCCGTACGTCTCGAGCAGGAAGATCCCGCTCAGCACGAGCCCGAGGAGAGCGGCGCCGCGCCACTGCGCGCCGGTCAGCGCCCGCAGCTTGCGGTGGCCTGCCGCGGCCAGCACCGGCAGGACGAGCGCGAAGCGGAGCACCAGCACGGCGACGACCGTGTGCGTGGTGGTGATGCCCTTGGCCGCGAGATAGCTGGCGCCCCACACCACGGCCACCAGCAGCACGGGCAGGTCGGTGAGCCAGGCGCGTCGGGGCGCGAGGGCAGCGGCGGGTACGGCGATCGACGACACCTGGGTCTCCAAGGGTTCCAGCAGGGTGGAGACTTCGGCGGCTCGCACGCGGAGCGATCACCGTACCCGGGTGGACGCGTGAGTACTACAAGCTTTATTCGGTCTCGTATGTGCCGTACTCGGGGCGGCCCGCCAGCTCGTACGTGTGGATGGCCACGCCCGCGCCCGTGACACGGGCCCCGGCGTGCCGGAACGCGGTCGGTACCGCGCCGTTGGCGAAGAGACGGCGGCCCGTGCCCAGGACGACGGGGAAGATGAGCAGATTGAGCTTGTCGATCAGGTCGTGCGCCATGAGGAAGTGGGCGAGACCGCCGCTGCCGTGGACCTGGAGCTCACCGTCCGTGCGCTCCTTGAGCGCCGCGACCTCCTTGGCGAGGTCACCGTCGATGATCGTGGTGCCGGCCCAGTCGGCCTTGTCGAGCGTGCGCGAGGCGACGTACTTCGGCAGGGAGTTGAGCCGCGACGCGACCGGGTCGGCGGGGTCGGTCACCTTGGGCCAGTAGCTCGCGAAGATCTCGTACGTACGGCGGCCGAGCAGGAAGGCGCCGGCCTGGTCGAAGACCTCCGTGATGAACCGGCCGAAGTCGTCGTCGCCGTACGGCACGGACCAGCCGCCGAGCTCGAAGCCGCCGCTGGCGTCCTCGTTCGGTCCGCCAGGGGCCTGCATCACGCCGTCGAGGGTGACAAAGGTGGTGATCGAGAGCTGTGCCATGGCAAGTGCCTGCTTCCTGGATGCGGTGTTCCGTTCATCAACTCGGACCCCGCCCGTGCCGCGAATTCATCGGTCGGCCCGGCTGGAGCGAGATGACAGCCAATCCGCATGGCGGTGCCGACGATCTCTTGCTGAGGGGGTCACACGGGGATTCAACGTCCGTTTGCCGCCAGCACCGAGGAGGCAGGGCCGCTTTCCTTGAGGTCGTAACCACTACTGACAAAAGGGGTACAGGATGTCCAGGACGGCTCTGGTGACCGGTGGCAGTCGCGGCATGGGGGCGGCGATCGCCCTGCGGCTCGCGCGGGAGGGCGTCGATGTGGCGATCACGTATGTGCGCGGCGAGGAGGCCGCCCAGGCAGTGGTCCACAAGATCGAGGCGACAGGGCAGCGGGGTCTCGCGCTGCGGGCGGACGCGGCGGACGCCGAAGCGCCCGGCGCGGCCGTCGGCCGGGCCGCGGACCGGCTGGGGCGGCTCGACATCCTGGTCAACAACGCGGGCGTCGGCGTACTCGGTCCCATCGAGGACCTGTCCGCAGGCGATGTGGACCAGGTGCTCGATGTGAACGTACGGGCGGTGTTCCTCGCCGCGCAGGCGGCGGCCGCCCGGATGGAGCGCGGCGGGCGGATCGTCTCCATCGGCAGCTGCATGGCGCAGCATGTGCCGGGTCCCGGCGGCACGCTCTATGCGATGAGCAAGTCCGCACTGACCGGCCTGACCAAGGCGCTGGCCCGGGAGCTGGGCGGGCGCGGCATCACGGCGAACTTGGTCCACCCGGGCCCGATCGACACGGACATGAACCCGGCCGACGGCCCGTACGCCGAGCCGCAGAAGGCGGACACGGCGCTGGGCCGTTTCGGCAGCGCGGAGGAAGTGGCCTCCCTGGTCGCGTACTTGGCGAGCGACGAGGCGGCGTACATCACGGGCGCGGAGCTGTCGGTGGACGGCGGCCACGCGGCGTGACCGGGCTCCTCGCCGGCGGACATCCCAGCCTCGCCGGCGATTGAGGCGCGGGGTCTGGGGCGGAGCCCCAGTTACAGGAAGGGGCGGGCAGGGGAAAGCCCCCCGGGGCTCAGCCGCCCAGTTCCTGGTGGCGCGCCGCCAGGCGGTCCGCGCCGTCCGCCGTCAGCGAGCCGAACAGCCGCAGGCGCGAGATGCCGCCGTCCGGGTAGATGTCCACCCGGACATGCGTGCCCACCGCCGGGGCAGCCAGCACAAAGCGGTGATTCGTGTCCGGCTGCAGGCGCGTGCGCGGGAGGATCTCCGCCCACTCCCCCGTCTCACCGTCGCGGAGCGAAACCGCCGCCCAGCCCGCGCTGTTGCCCTTCAGATACGCCGTGTCGATCTCCACCGCGCGGATCTCGGCCTGCTCCACCAGCTGGTAGCGGATCCAGTCGTTGCCCTTGTCCCGGCGGCGGCGGGTCTCCCAGCCGTCGTCCATCTTGCGGGAGCGGCCCGGCTGGATGGTGTTGGTGGCCGGGGAGTAGAAGCGGTCGGAGGCGTCCTCGACCCGGCCGCCGTTCTCCAGCGCCACGAGGTCGAAGGTGCCCAGCACGCCGAGCCACGCCGGGTCGGGCGCGACGTCGCCGTAGACCCGCAGGCGGGCGATGCCGCCGTCGGGATGCTGGTTGACGCGCAGGTGCGTGAAGCGCTGCTCGACGTCGACCGCGAAGCCGTTCGCCGCGTGGCCGCCGACGGCGGTACGGGGAACGAGCGTCGTCCACTTCACGTCGTCGGCGAGGAGGTCCTCGGGCGAGGGTGAACCGGACACCGACGCGGCCTCGACCGACACCGCCTGCGGGTAGTTGCCGCGGAAGTGGGCTGTGTCGACGACGATGCCGCGTACGACGCCGGGTGCACCGAGCCGTACCAGCGCCCAGTCGTGGTCCTCGTCGGTCGGGTGCGGCTGCGCGGCGCTCACACCACGGCGACGGCGGGTCTCCCAGCCGTCCATGATCTTGCCCTTGTGGCCGAAGTGCTCCGGGTCGAACTCCGCGGCCTCGGGCTTCAGCATGTTCTCGCGCTCGGCGAAGAACTCGTCGTTGGCGGCGATGACGCCCGCGCCGAGGCGGCGGTCGGCGAGGTCGGCGTAGTGCACGAAGGGAAAGTCGGCCGTGCGGTAGTCGGTGTACGGGTCGCCGCCGCCGAACGGGCCGGCGTCACCGGTGAAGGAAGGTATGGACACGATCAGTTGTTCCTTTCGAGCAGCCGGCCGGTCGGCTCGGCCAGGGTGCCGTTCTCCACGATGCGTTCGCCGCGCAGCCACGTCGACCTGACGACTCCGTGCAGGGTCTTGCCGGCGTACGCCGTGACCTGATTGCGGTGGTGGAGTTCGGCCGGGTCGACGGTGAAGGTCTCGTCGGGCGCAAGGACCGCGAAGTCCGCGTCACGGCCCGCCTCGATGGCGCCCTTCCGGCTCAGGCCCGCGAGCTCCGCGGGAGCCGCCGACATCCAGCGGACGACGTCCTCGAGCGTGCGGCCGCGTTTGCGTGCCTCGGTCCAGATCGCCGGGAGGCCCAGCTGGAGCGAGGAGATGCCGCCCCAGGCAGACGCGAAGTCCGGGGTCTTCAGATCGGTGGTGCAGGGCGAGTGGTCGGAGACGATGCAGTCGATCGTCCCGTCCGCCAAGCCCTCCCACAGCGCGTCCTGGTTCGCCGCCTCTCGGATGGGCGGGCAGCACTTGAACTCCGTTGCCCCGTCCGGGACTTCCTCCGCCGTGAGGGTGAGGAAGTGCGGACACGACTCGACCGTGATCCTGACGCCGTCCCGCTTGGCGGCCGCGATCAGCGGCAGCGCGTCGGAGGAGGACAGGTGCAGTACGTGTACGCGGGCGTTGAGTCGCTCGGCCTGCGCGATCAGGCCTTCGATCGCGGTGTTCTCGGCGTCGCGCGGCCGGGAGGCGAGGAAGTCGGCGTACTTCGGTCCGGACTCCTGCGGCGCGGCGGCCAGGTGGTGCGGGTCCTCCGCATGCACGATCAGCAGTCCGCCGAAGCCGGCGATCTCAGCCATGGCGCGGGCGAGCTGCTCCTGGTCGAGCTCCGGGAACTCCTCCACGCCCGACGGCGACAGGAAACTCTTGAAGCCGAAGACACCGGCGTCGTACAGCGGCCGCAGGTCCTTCACATTGGACGGGATCGCGCCGCCCCAGAAGCCGACGTCGATGTGCGCCTTGCTGCGGGCCACCTCCTGCTTGGTGGCGAGGTTCTCGACCGTGGTGGTCGGCGGGAGGGAGTTGAGCGGCATGTCCAGCAGGGTCGTTATGCCGCCGGCCGCGGCCGCGCGGGTGGCGGTCCAGAAGCCCTCCCACTCGGTGCGGCCGGGGTCGTTCACATGGACATGGGTGTCGACGAGGCCGGGGAGCACGACATCGTCCCCGAAGTCCTCCAGCCGGGCCCCGGACGGCACCTCGGCGTCGTACGGCAGTACCGCCGCGATCTTCCCGGCGGCGACGGCGACCGATGCGGCCCGGGTCCCCTCCGGGGTGATGACGCGCGTGGAGCGCAGTACCAGGTTCACGTCCCTGTCGGACACCCGTATCCTCACTTCCCTTCTGTACCGCGAATCCATTCCGTACAGCGATCCTGTACGGCGATCCTGTACGGCGAATCCGCACTGTGAAATTCAACGAACTGTTGAAGAAGTCTTCACTCCGGACTCCGGTCCGTCAAGACCCTCCCGATCCACCTCCGGACGCCTGGACGTTTCCACAAAGTGAAACTGGAATTTCGCGAAGCAGAAGGTAGATTTGACTGAAGAGACCGGCAGAGGATCGCCGGAGGCGACCGCCGGCACAGGGACAAACGGGCCCTGACCGGCAAGGACGCCTTGACGAGAGCGGTGTGCCGGGCGCAGGCGCCCGGTAGGCTGCTGACTTGTGCCCGCCTGCCCGAAAGGACCGTTGACGTGCCGACGTCCAGCGCCAGCACCACCGACGCCGCCAAGACCGCTTCCAGCGGTGGCGTGCAGTCCCTGGAGCGCGCCTTCGACCTGCTCGAAAGAATGGCCGACGCCGGTGGCGAGGTCGGGCTGAGCGAGCTCTCCGCCAGCAGCGGCCTGCCGCTGCCCACGATCCACCGTCTCATGCGAACGCTGGTGGCCTGCGGTTATGTACGCCAGCAGCCCAATCGCCGCTATGCGCTCGGCCCCCGTCTGATCCGCCTGGGCGAGTCCGCCTCCCGGCTGCTCGGCACCTGGGCCCGCCCCTACCTCGCCCGCCTGGTCGAGGAGACCGGCGAGACCGCGAACATGGCGCTGCTCGACGGCGACGAGATCGTGTACGTCGCACAGGTGCCGTCCAAGCACTCCATGCGCATGTTCACGGAGGTCGGCCGTCGGGTTCTGCCGCACTCCACGGGCGTGGGCAAGGCGCTGCTCGCGCACACCCCGCCGGAAGAGGTACGGGCCCTCCTCGCCCGGACCGGCATGCCGGCCGCCACCGAGAAGACGATCACGACGCCCGAGGCCTTCCTCGATGCGCTCGAGGAGGTGCGGCGCGCGGGCTACGCGGTGGACGACAACGAGCAGGAGATCGGGGTCCGCTGCCTCGCGGTCTCGGTGCCCAACTCTCCGACGGCAGCCGCTGTTTCGATCTCGGGCCCGGCGGGCCGGGTCACCGAGGCGGCCACGGACAAGATCGTGCCGATCCTCCAGGAGGTCGCCCAGGACCTCTCGGCGGCCCTCGCGAGTACGGCGGCGCAGGGCTAGGACCCTCGACGACTGAAGCAGAAGAACGCGACTGCGCCGGCGAATACGAGTCGTCGGCGCAGTCGCGTTCACGGCGTCGGGACCTGCGAGCGATCCGCGTCCAGCAGCATGCGCGCCGCCTCCCGGGCCTGACCTGCCGGCGCGCTGCTCCCGGAGATCGCGGCTGTTGTGATCGCACCCTCCACAAGCAGCAGGAGGGGCTCCGACAACCAGGCGGGGCGCCCCGCCGCAGCCACCAGCTCGGCCAGATACCGCCTCAGCGCATCGACGTGACGGCGGGCCGCAGCCGCGACGCCCTCGGATGTGGCGCCCAGCTCTCCGAATGAGTTGACGAAGGCACAGCCCCTGAAGTCGGGCTCCTCGAACCACGACTCCAGCCAGTCGAAGACCGCCAGGATCCCGTCCTCATGCGAGGGCCGGGCGTCGACATGGCTCGCCAGCGCCGCGCGCCACCGCCCGTCACGTCGGAGCAGATAGGCCTCCACCAGGCGCTCCTTGGAGGGGAAGAGCTGGTAGAGGCGTTTGAGGGACACCCCTGACGCGTTGCGGATCTCATCCATGCCGACCGTCTGCAGTCCGCGCGCGTACAAGAGCGTCTCGGCTGCGTCGAGGACTCGGGCCTCGAGTGCTGCGGCTTCCATGCCAACCCCCGCCTTGCGTGAGAATCACCGTTCTCCTAGGCTACGGCACAGAAGGGAGAACGCACGTTCTCCCGGTTTCGAAGGGGAGAGCCATGACCGCGGACAGGCCGCCGTTCCCGCCGTTCACCGCCGAAACCGCACTGCAGAAAGTCAGGGCGGCGGAGGACGCGTGGAACAGCCGTGATCCCGAGCGGGTCGCGCTCGGCTATACCGAGGACTCCGAGTGGCGCAACCGCGATGTGTTCCTCTGCGGGCGCGCGGAGATCGTGGAGTTCCTGCGCGACAAGTGGCAGTACGAGCTGGACTACCGGCTGCGCAAGGAGCTGTGGGCGTACACCGACAACCGCATCGCGGTCCGCTTCGAATACGAGTGGCGCAACGAGGACGACAGGTGGTTCCGCAGCTACGGCAACGAGAACTGGGAGTTCGACGAGCACGGTCTGATGCGGCGCCGGTACGCGAGCATCAACGACTTCCCGATCGCCGCGGACGAACGGCGCATCTCCCTCTGAGCCTCGGGCCCGGCTGCCGGACGGACGGACCCGGCCCTCAGACATGGCTGCCGGACGGACCCGGCCCTCAGGCGCGGCGCTGCGGCGGTACCTCGCCGAAGAGGTCGACCGCGTTCCGCACCCCCATCAGCGCCGGCGCCAGCGCGCTGACCGAACCGATCGCACCGGCGATCAGCAGCAGCGAGCGGCGCATACGCGGGATCTCCGGACCGCCGTGGGCCACCATCGCGGCCAGCACGGCCAGTTCGTCCTCGGCGATACCCCGGTCGGGGAACTCCGCAGGATGCCCGGCGAGTTCACGGCGGAGCCGGGAGACGGCGAGACGCAGCTCCGTCGCCCTCGGGTCCTCGCCGCTCCCTGTCACCCGCGTCTGCCCCACGCTCCGCAACAAAGTCTCCCCCTCGCACATCGGTGTGCCGGCCGGTGACCCATCGGTGTCGGTCAGCCACCCTGGGTCGCGGGCCAGTTAACGCCATCCGATGCGGTGGGCGCCACTCCGTGGACGTAATTCAGGACGACGGCTGTACGGAGTCGTTCGCACCGCGCCAGACCGTCACATCAAGGGTGATGTAGTGGCTGGGGTCCGACTCGGGCGACCTCCCCTGAAAGGTGACCAGGCCGACGTTCCCCGTCTCGCTCAGCACACAGAACTTGGCGCCCTTCGACAGGTTTTCGATCTTGAGCTGAGTGGCGAACCGGGTCTCGCTCCGGCAGGTCGCCAGGTCGGCGCTCTGGCCGGTGCGCAGCAGGACGAGCTTTCCGTTCTTGGCGTCGATCGTGCCGAGGAAGTACTCGTGCTCGATGTCGCCGTTGTTGGTGTCACCGGGAATCGGCTTGACCGGATCGTCGCCGAGGCTGATGCCGTAATCGTCCGTCACATTGAGGCCGTTGTACGTTTTGGGCGTCGGGTCCGCGACCGGTTCAGCGGGCTTGGAGGACTGGTCGCCGCCCGGGGTCTGGGACGAGGGTGTGGAATTCCCCGACGGCGTCGAGCCCTGACCCCTGTCCTGATTCTGCGACTCGTTGCTCTTGTCCTTGTCCTTGTCGGACAGCGCGACGTACACGCCGCCGCCGGCCAGCGCGCCGACCACCAGCGTGGCCACGACCGCGATGGCCAGATTCCGGCCGGTCTTCTTCTTCGGCGCGACGGGCGCGACCGGCCCAGTGACCATTTGGTAGGGCTGCGGGGGCTGGACGTACTGGGGTGCCGTCTGCGCGTGCGGGGTGGCATGCGCGTGCGGGTAACCGTAGGTCGGCGACTGGGGCGGCGGGCCGAAACCCGGCGGCGGGGTCGCCGGTGCGGAGGCCGCGGTGGGCGGCGGAACCGGAGCGGGCGCGTGCATCTGCGCCTGGGCGGCGGGCTGCGTGGGCGCGTGGTGCGGCGGGACGGCAGCCGCGGCCGGGGCCTGTGCAGGGACCTGAACAGGGGCCTGCGCGGGTGGCTGGGCCGGAGGCTGCACCGGAGCCGGGGCCTGCCCTGCGGGCGGAGTCACCGGCGGCGCGGGGGCCGCCTTGCGCGTGGTGATCTCGGCGGCGACGGCGCCCGGCAGCCACTCCTCGGGCCGGCGCAGCACTGTTTCCGCATTGGCGGACTGGCAGATGGCGAGGAGGTCCGCGACCGAAGGCCGGGCCTCGGGGTCCTTCGCCAGGCAGCGGTTCACCAACTCGCTCAGCTGCTCGGGCAGTTCAGTGAGGTCGGGCTCCTCGTGCACGATCCGGTAGAGCACGCCGTGCGAAGTGCCTTCGCCGAAGGCCGCCTTGCCGGTCGCCGCGTACGCCGCGACCTGGCCGAGCGCGAAGATGTCGGTGGCCGGGGTGACCTGGCTGCCGGCCGCCTGCTCCGGGGCCATGAAGGAGGGGGTGCCGATGGTGACGCCGCTGCTGGTGAGCGAAGTCGCGTCGGCGGCCCGGGCGATACCGAAGTCGATGACGCGCGGTCCGTCCGATGCGAGCAGGACGTTGGCCGGTTTCAGGTCGCGGTGGACGATGCCCGCGCCATGGATGACGTGCAGCGCCTCGGCGATCCCGGCGACCAGCAGCAGCACGGTCTCCACCGGCAGCTTGCCGTGCTGGATGACGGCGTCGGCGAGGGAGGGCCCGGGGACGTAAGCCGTGGCCAGCCAGGGCTGCTTGGCCTCCGGGTCGGCGTCGATGACCGGCGCGGTGTACAAACCCTGGACGCGCTGTGCGGACTGCACCTCCTGCGCGAAGCGGCGGCGGAATTCGGCGTCTTGGGCGAAGTCGGGCCTGATCACCTTGATGGCGACCGGGCGGCCGCCGGGCGTGTACGACAGGTACACCTTGCCCATGCCACCGGCGCCGAGCCGGGCGGCCAGCCGGTATCCGGCGACGTTCTGCGGATCTTCTTCGCCCAGCGGCTGGAAGACCGCTCCGTCGTGCGCACGCCCACTCATCGACTCTTGTCCCCCATGGCCAACTTCAGTATCGGAGGTGCACCTTATCCAAGCGCACGCCTCACTCTCCACGTCGGACGAGCCTCGTGACCCGGCCGGTTGCAAGCCGTTGCCGACGGACCGCCACCGGCTCGGCACTTCGACCGCATATGAGGTAAGGAGTCCTTATGGCACAACCACCGAGGGAACCGATCGTCGCCGGACTGCTGCTCGCGGCGGGCGGCGGCCGCCGGCTGGGCGGACGCCCGAAGGCGCTGCTCGAGCACCGGGGCAGGCCGCTGGTCGAGCACGCGGTGCGCGTGCTGCGCGAGGGCGGCTGCGGACCCGTGCATGTGGTGCTGGGCGCGGCGGCCGATCGCGTACGGAACGTGGCCGACCTCTCCGGCTGCGTACTGGTGGACAACCCGGAGTGGGAGGAGGGCATGGGCTCCTCACTGCGAGCGGGTCTGGAGTCGCTCGGCACCACGGAGGCGGACGCGGCGCTCGTCTCTCTCGTGGACCAGCCGGGGATCGGCGCGGCGGCTGTGGCCCGCATCCGCGCCGCGTACCGATCCCGGGATTCGCTCGCGGCGGCCGCGTACGAAGGCGAGCGCGGGCATCCGGTCCTGTTCGGCGCGCACCACTGGAGGGATATCACTGCGAGCGCGGTCGGCGACCGCGGCGCACGCGCGTATCTGAAGTCGCACGAGGCCTCGCTCGCGCTGATCGAGTGCGGCGACATCGCCGAGGCGTACGACATCGACACGGCCGAGGATCTGGCGCACCTTGAGTAAACGGCGTGGCACTCAGCGCCATGATCTGTCGACCCGGAGAATCTCGATATCAACAAACCATTGAACTTCCACCATGAGGAAACTACTATCCACTGGTCAGAAGCGCCCGACTCTCCAGACGGCGCCCGCGACCGTACCTCGGCTCTTGCGGCACCGAGTGCCGTGTACGCCCGGCGGCCGCCAGGCACCGCCCGCTGAAGGAAGTGACAGCTCATGTCCGCACCAGCGCCGTCCCCGCTGGCCATCGTCGAAGCCGAGCCCCTGCCCCGGCAGGAAGAGGTCCTGACCGACGCGGCCCTCGCCTTTGTGGCCGAGCTGCACCGGCGGTTCACACCACGGCGTGACGAGCTGCTCGCCCGCCGCGGTGAACGCCGTGCCGAGATCGCTCGCACCTCCACGCTGGACTTCCTCCCGGAGACCGCCGCGATCCGCGCGGACGACTCCTGGAAAGTCGCCCCGGCCCCGGCGGCGCTCAACGATCGCCGTGTCGAGATCACCGGACCGACCGACCGCAAGATGACCATCAACGCCCTGAACTCGGGCGCGAAGGTCTGGCTCGCGGACTTCGAGGACGCCTCGGCTCCCACCTGGGAGAACGTTGTCCTTGGCCAGCTCAATCTGATCGACGCCTACGAGCGCCGGATCGACTTCACCGACCCCCGCTCCGGCAAGTCGTACGCGCTGAAGGCCGCCGACGAGCTCGCGACGGTCGTCATGCGCCCGCGCGGCTGGCACCTGGAGGAGCGTCATCTGCAGCTCGACGGAAGCCCGGTCCCCGGTGCGCTGGTCGACTTCGGCCTCTACTTCTTCCACAACGCCAAGCGCCTGATCGAGCTCGGCAAGGGACCGTACTTCTACCTCCCGAAGACGGAGTCGCACCTTGAAGCCCGCCTCTGGAACGACATCTTCGTCTTCTCGCAGGAGTACGTCGGCATCCCGCAGGGCACCGTCCGCGCGACCGTCCTGATCGAGACGATCACTGCGGCGTACGAGATGGAGGAGATCCTCTACGAGCTCCGCGACCACGCGGCCGGCCTGAACGCGGGCCGCTGGGACTACCTCTTCTCGATCGTCAAGAACTTCCGTGACGGCGGCGAGAAGTTCGTGCTCCCGGACCGCAACGCGGTGACCATGACCGCGCCGTTCATGCGCGCGTACACCGAGCTGTTGGTCCGCACCTGCCACAAGCGCGGCGCCCACGCGATCGGCGGCATGGCGGCCTTCATCCCGTCCCGCCGCGACGCCGAGGTCAACAAGGTCGCCTTCGAGAAGGTCAAGGCGGACAAGGACCGCGAGGCGGGCGACGGCTTCGACGGCTCCTGGGTCGCGCACCCGGACCTGGTGCCGATCGCGATGGCTTCGTTCGACGCCGTGCTGGGTTCGAACCCCAACCAGAAGAACCGCCTCCGCGAGGACGTCTCGGTTGCGGCGGGCGACCTGATCGCCATCGACTCGCTGCACGCCAGCCCGACGTACGACGGTCTGCGCAACGCCGTCCAGGTCGGCATCCGCTATATCGAGGCATGGCTGCGCGGCCTCGGCGCGGTCGCGATCTTCAACCTGATGGAGGACGCGGCCACCGCGGAGATCTCCCGGTCCCAGATCTGGCAGTGGATCAACGCGGGCGTCGTCTTCGAGAACGGCGAACTCGCCACCGCGGACCTGGCCCGCAAGGTCGCGGCGGAGGAACTGGCCGCGATCCGCGAGGAGATCGGCGAGGAGGCCTTCACGTCGGGCAACTGGCAGCAGGCGCACGACCTGCTGCTGAAGGTGGCGCTGGACGAGAACTACGAGGACTTCCTGACGCTGTCGGCGTACGAGCAACTGGTCGGCTGATTCACGCCACTTCACCACGACGCCCCCGGTACCGCACAGGGGGCGTCGTGCTGCACCCCGGCGGTGGGTCCAGTCCGGGCGCCCGTCAGGAGCCGAGACCTGCCATCTCGTCGGCTCCCCCAACACGGCCTGCCCGCCCTTCACATCGGAGAATCTGATCGCGAGCTTCGGCGACGCGGGGCGGCAGTGCCTCGGCGAACTTCAATCCGACATCCCGGACGGGGCGATGGCGCGCATGCACACCACCGGGTTGGCCAAGAATTCGACATGGCCGGCAGCAGTTCGGTCAAGCACTACGACCTCGGCAGCGCCGCCCCTAACGACAACGCCCTGCCACAGCCCGACGAACCAGGCCGCCACGAACTACTCCCCCGCGGTCGGCTTCTCCCACCTGGGAATCCCGGAGCCGGAGACGCTCGTCGAAGGCATGCGCATGGGAAACGTCTGCCGTGGTGACGTCGACACACCCGACGGCAAGAAGGTCCAGTATTGCGCCAAGCTCTTCGCCCATCGGTCCACAAGCGGCACTACGCGGATCTTCACCAGGACCGGCATCGAGCCGAGCCTGACCCCGCCGCCCGCCAAGCCGAAGGCGTAACGCGGGCGCTTGCGCTGCCTGGCTTCGGCACAACCGCCGCCGCCCCGCGGCGGAAGGGTGTGTACCACGCGTTGAGAGGCCCCCGACGGTCCCTGTCGAAGTCGAAAAGGCCTGCCACTGCTTCGTCTTGGCCAATGAAGTGGTTCGAACAGGCCAAGCTGAACCCCACCCCCGGATAAGCGCTCAACAGTTCGATAAGTCTTGTGGCGACCAGGTGATCGGCGCCAAGCCCATCGCCGGCTAGCTCGGGGGTACTTCCATGCGAATACCGTGGTTCCGTCATGCCCGTAGACGGACACTCATCTTGCTCACGATCGCTGCACTCCTGCCCGTCGCGGCGCCGGCCGCGACTGCTGCGGGCAATCAAACGGATCTGCGCGTCGAGACCTACATGCTGCCCTCAGGAGCCGCGAAGCCGTCACTGGACGAGCTGCGTTCCCGCCAGGGCATGGAGACTCTGCGTCACAAGGTGCGGGCCATGGAGTCGGATGCCCGGCTTGCGGCGGAGACGGTGGGGCCTGCCGCCTCATACGCGCCGTCGGCCACCGAGCCGTCCGGCTCCGCTCCGGCCGCATCCAGTCGCTCGGCCTCTCAGGTGACACCGTTCGCCACGTATCCAGAACCTGCGCGCACGATGACGTACGAGGAGTGCAGGAAGGGCCTGGGCAGCAGCAAGAAGTTCTTCATCAAGTCCAGGTTCGCCGTCTGCTCGGGTGCGACGTTCCTCCAGACCTGGATCCGCAACAACCGGCCCGTCGGCGAGAGCATGTTCAACGTCCGGGTCGTGGGCACGATCGCCAAGAACAGCCGCGAGATCAAGTTCCAGTACTACTTCACCGAGATGGAGCGCACCGGAACGACCGCCACCGCCGGCATGAAGATCACGACCAAGGGCGCCATCCCGCAGAGTTGGCCCTCGGGTGTCCGGTACGACCAGGGCGGCAGCATGCCGGGCACCAAGAGCTTTGACGAGCTCAAGCAACATCGGACTTACCTGCACACGGTGAACGCCAAGCCGGGACAGGGCAGCAGCGGATCCACCGACCTCGCCTTCGCGGTGTACGAGCCCTCCATATCCATTACACCGCCGCCCGGTTGGCGGCTGAGCGGTGCCCTGAGCGGCAAGCTGTTCATGCTCGCGCCGCGATGGGACGCCGCCACGTATCTGGCGAACTCCACCGGCGGTGGCAACCCTGCGCGCAGGGGCGCCGCGACCTTCAGCTATCTGACCACCCTGTCCTACAGCACCAAGGCGGGGGCCGAGGAACGGGCCGTCGCCGAACACATCCGGACCGCGTTCACCAAGCCGCTCGACACCAAGCCCTACATGTCGGCCAAGAAGGTACCCGGCCAGGCAGCACAGGAGCCGCTGCATCGTCTGGTGCAGCAGACCCGTAAGGACGACAACCGCAAGGCGGCCGTCAAACAGTGCAAGCGGTACTGGGGGGCCAACTACTCCCAGGGCGGTGCCAGGGAGTGCGACGAGTATCCCTTCGCCACCACCTACGAAGGTGCCGCCCAGGCCGACTACGACCCTGATGCCAAGAAGTTCAACTTCTCCGTCAAGCCCGTGGCCAAGGCCGACAACGGTGCCGCGGGAAGCCTGCTGCTCGGGTTCTACGCGAAGAACCGCTTCATCGACGGGCTGCAGGACGGGTTCCTGGTGAAGATCACCTCGTGAGCCGTTGGGGCGGCAGCAGGATGCTGCTGCCGCCCTCCACGGCGACTGCTGTCACGCCTTGGGCCAGAAACGGACGAGATATCGCTCAGCGCCCTCGGCCGTACCTGTCTGCTCCGACAGACGTTCGGCCTCCTCCCGGCCCACGCAACAGACCTGCACGCGCCAGGCGCCGCCGCTGTCCGAGAGTGTGACGACGGCGTCGGTCCGGCCCAGGCTCATCGACCACAGAGCCACCTCACCGCTGGTCGATTCGAAGTCGACCTCACCGTGCTCGTCCCACCGCGTCCAGTCCTCTTCGGGCGGGGGTCCGTTCCACACCTCGACTGCCACCGAAGCGGTGTGCGTGTGGCCTGCGCTGAAAATGTCGATGCGCCCAGGAAACGTAGTGAGGAACTGGCCGAACACGGAGTCGTCCGGGTAGGGCACCGGCAGATCGCCGTCGTCGGATTCCTGGAAGCAGAAGCTGTGATAGCCGACATCCGCGTCAAGTTGTTGCTGTCGGATCAGTTCCGCCACGCCAACTCCTCACCATGAACTGCCGCCTGGTCATCGAGCGTGATGGTAGTAGCTCGCACGTGCCGAGGGTTCGCTCAAGGACCCGACGGTGGGGGCAGGACGGTACCCCTCCGCCGTGAACATCAACGCGCTTGCCGCGGGCTCACCCGACACGGGGTGGTCTCCGCGGGTCCGTGGCGAACAACGCAATGTCTTGGCGCCCGCGTCACGCCGCACCCTCTGGTGGTCGCTGAATAGCCGCGTCGCCTCAGCGAATGGGCGGCAGTCGCAGCTCCGCCCACACATGCTTTTCGGGGGCACCCGCGTGGGGCGCGACGCCCCAGCGGTGAGCGAGCTGGGAGACGAGGTAGAGGCCTCGACCCGATTCAGCGTCCATGGGTGGGGCGGTCAGTTCGCCGGGCGCGGGGCGTCGCTCGGTACGGGTGTCGGCGACCTCGAGGCGGAGGGTGGCCTCGGCGGTCGCGGTGAGGCGGAGGTGGAAGTCCCGGCCGGGGACGTGTCCGTGGCGTACAGCGTTCGCCGTGAGCTCGGCGGCGATGAGAGTGACCGTCTCGTTGGGGGTGGAGTCGTATGGGTAACCCCAGTCGTCGAGCCGGTGCGAGACGAGCCGGTCGGGCGAGGCGTGCGCCGCGCAGGGTGGAGGTGAACTGCATCGAGACCTCGCGTGTTGGCGTGGGGAGTTGCTGACACGCCTCGTGAGGGGTAATCGCTCGGTTCATGAGGAAAACGCTGGCGGTGCGTGCGTAGCGTTGACCAGGAGGGACGAGCGGACGGGCGCGGGCTGTACGCGTCCTGGGGCGTCGATGTACGCGACTGGGAGCGTGCCCCTCTCGGGGATGGTGCGTTGGCCGCGCAGGTGCGGTGAGTAGGTGTGCGGGCGGGACGGTACGGGAGGTGCGCGGGTCATGGACGATCAGCAGCAGCCGGAGCACGAGTACGAGTCGGGATCGGGCATCCTGCACGTCTTCGGGCAGCAGTTGAAACTGTGCCGGGTACGGGCCGGGCTGGAGCGGCCGGAGCTCGGGTCGATGACGGGGTACTCGGCTTCGACGATCGCCTCGTTCGAGCAGGGGCGCCGGATTCCGCCGCCGAGGTTCATCGACAAGGCGGACGAGGTGCTGGACGCGGGCGGGTTACTGCGGGCGAGCAAGGAGGAGGTGGCGCGGGCGCAGTATCCGGCGTTCTTTCGTGATGCTGCGCGGTTGGAGGCGCAGGCCGTTGAGCTGCACGTATATGCCACGCACGCGGTACCTGGCCTGTTGCAGACCGAGGAGTACGCACGGGCAGTGTTCGCCATGCGGCGCCCGCTGCTGGACGAGGAGACCGTCGCCCAGCGGGTAGCCGCCCGCCTCGCCAGGCAGGAGATCTTTTCGCGCACACCTCTGCCCACTATCAGCTTCGTCATCGAGGAATCCATGCTGCACCGCCCCTTGGGTGGACGGAGCGTGATGCGCGGCCAGCTGGAGCAGATGCTGCTCTGCGGACAGCGTCGCAATGTCGAGCTGCAGGTGATGATGACCGACCGCGAGGAACACGCCTGCTTGGCTGGCCCGTTCACCTTGATCGAGACGAAGGATGGGCGGAGGATCGCGTACGTCGAGGCGCACAAGGACAGCCGTCTCTACACGGAGCGACAGCCGGTCAGGGAGATCGAGGAGCAGTACGGGATTCTCCGGGCGCAGGCACTCACTCCGCGCGAATCGCTGGCCCTCATCGAGAAGTTGCTTGGAGAGAGATGAACGTCAAAGCGCCCATGCAGACCGTTCCCGAGTCGGCCTGGTTCAAGAGCAGCTACAGCAGTGGCGAGGGCGGCGAATGCGTTGAGGTCGCGGCCTGCCCCGGCACGGTTCATGTCCGCGACTCGAAGGACAAGGCGGGGCCGACCCTGCACGTTGCTTCCGAGGGCTGGGCGGCCTTCGTGGAGTTCGCCGCGCAAGGCTGAGCGCGCACGACCCAAGGCTCCCGCCACGGAGGCGATCCGGCGGCGGGGAGCCTCTTTTGTTCGCGCCTGAACGTAAGGCTCAGTCGAAGGACCTAGTCTTCAACAGGTCCACAACGCATACAGAGGTCACCTACTCATCCGCAACACGTACAAGGTACTTCTGACGCGCGGCATGATCGGCACAGTGATCCACTCAACGGATGCCGAGACCCGGGCCAAGTTGCGCGAGTTGGTCGCGAGCAGGCAATTGGTGTCAGCGATCTAGAGGACCACCACCGTGCGCTGCGCCGAGAAGTCACCCCACTTCCCGTCGGGCAGCTTGGCCCGGAGCTTGACGCTGTAACGAGTGCCGGGCCTGTCCGTGACCATGAAGGTGTATGTCGCCTTCCCGGTCGGCGCGGCACCCCAGACGATGGTGGTCGCCAACTTCCCGTTCAGGAACAGTTGGTGCTCCTTGACCGGTCCGTCCGTCTGCGGCGGCGTCCAGCTCAGATCGACGTTCCCCTTGCGGGTGGTCGTCTTGAGATCGGTGGGTGCCGTGCTGGGCCCCTTCCCGGGGGCCGACGCGGTGGTGAGGTCCACGGCGTTACTGTCCGGTGAGGATTTCTCGGCGGCGTCACGTGCCCGAACGGTGAAGGTGTAGACGGTGCCGGGCCGCAGGCCGGTGACGCGGGCGGTCGTCTCGGTGCCGCTCACGCTGTGGATGCGCGAATCCTCCTGGTAGATGTCGTACGAGGTGACGCCTATGTTGTCGGCAGCCTTCTCCCAGCTGAGGGTGACCGCCCGGCCTCCGTCGACCTTGCCCCGCAGCTTGGCCGGCGGCGTGGGCGCCTTCCTGTCCTCCGGCGTGGGGGCCGGGGTGGTGACAGTGATCGCGGGGCTGGGCTTCGAGAGATTCCCCGCGGCGTCCCGCGCCCGCACGGTGAAGCTGTACGCGGTCCTCGGGCTCAGCCGGTCGATGTCCACCATCTGCTTGGCGGCCGGCAGCGTCTTGACCCTGATGCCTTTCTGGAACACCTCGTATCCGGTGACCGCCTTGTCATCCGTGGCCTGCTCCCACATGACATGAACGGAGGTGGCACTGCCCGCCTGGGCGGTCACGCCGGAGGGTGCACTGGGGATCGTGGTGTCCTTCTCCTCACCACCGCAGGAGGTGAGGAGAAGTGCGACCGCGCAGGCCAAAGCGGGGAGTGTGGGGGGACGTTGCACGGTCGGGCCTCCGCGGACGATGGCAATGGTCCAGACCTATATGCCACAGGCTGTGCGCACCCACAAGGGGTACGCCCGCACGGCTCTATGCTCGCCACAAGCGAGTGAAACCGACCGCGAGACCGAGATGCGGGTCGCGCACGCGCACTTCCAGGCGCGGCTCGAGGCGGAGATCGCCGCCGGCCGCTGGTCCCCGTCGGGGCCCACCCCGGTGAACGCCTGGCGCAAACGCCGTGGGGCGGTTCCCAAGTACCTCGGGAACCGCCCCACACCAAGACAACCACGCACCTACACAGCACCGCTGCACCCCGCGAACCCGACGAAGGCGTCCCAGGTCTGCGCCTGGACACTGAGCATCGGCACCGAGGTGTCTTTCGAGTCTCGGACATGCACAACCCCAGGGCGGGCCGCGACCTCTACGCACTCGCCGCCGGCACCGCTGCTGTAGCTGCTCTTGATCCACGCCAGTTCAAGCGCGTTCGGCACAGTCTCTTTGCCGTTCATGTCTCTCCAAGCAACTTCTCGATGAGGGCCGGAGATTCGCGCGGTGTGAGCGCCTGGCGGCGTGTTCGGCGGTGCCTTCGGAGGTGCCGCAGGAGCGTCCCGTGCCGCGGGAGAAGTCGGCGGGTTCCGTAACCTCTTCGCGGGACAGGACATTCCCATAGGCGTAGTGAACCCGAATCTCGCCGGAGTCGGGCGGCTGCCGTCGGCGCTCGACAACATGGGGAAACGACGCACCTGGGACTTCTTGCGGAGCGAGGACTCGAAAATACCCGCGCCTCCGAGGGTGCCGGGCGACCATGCGCTTATTTCCGGCGACCCTGTTTATTTCGGTAAGCGGACCACGACCATCGGATATGACGAGCGCACGCTGGGAAACGCGCAACGCGTCGCACGCGAACCCGGGAAGCACGACGTTATCGTCCATGGCACGAACGAGGGCGTCTTTCTGCCCGGCCGGGTGAACAGCCAGGGCAAGACCCTCATGGATTTCGAGGTGCATCCGACCCATATCTCGGACGCCATCCGCAGCAACCCGAACTACGACGGCGGCCCGGTACGTCTCATCTCGTGCCACTCCGGCTACGCCGCGCCGAACTCCGTGGAACTCCCTCTCGCCCAGCGGGTGGCCAACGACCTCGGGGTGCCGGTGAACGCACCGACCAACAAGGTGGGAACATCGCCCAACTTAGGCCCGGGGCAGACACCTCAGATTGGCAACGACGGCTATTGGCGAATATTCTTGCCGATGGCCGAATAGCGGAACGATCAACGGAGACACAATGATCAAGCGAGTGGGGTTCTTTCGCGAGTTCGAGCCTCAGGACGCGGACCTCTCCGCTCCGTCGATTCATGATGCTGTACGACCGCATGGGATGGACGACGAGTCCGGAATCCTGGCGTACCTTTCATCGGGGACCGAGATCTTCAGCGCCATGGGGGCGGAACGGGATGTCATTACGGGTGACGAGTGGCTTCCTGGAGCCGGATCACTCGTCACCGACGGCACTTGGATGTGGCCGATCGAACTACACCATTACGTGAAGCGGCACCACGCAGAATTGCCGGAAGATTTCCTGGCGACTGTGCGCTCCACGCGCTACACCGCTCCGGCAGTGTCACGCGACCGCGTCGAGGAGATCGTTCGGGAAGTCTTCGGCGGACTTCCCTTCGCCACTGGGGCGAGCGGCAAGGAGGACACGGGCGGTTTCTTCTCCTGGTATCTGTCCGATCTGACCCCGCAGAGCTGCAGCAGGCTGCTGAAGATTCTGGATACCGCGGGGCTGAAGGCCCGGCATCCGCTCACCGGCGACATCTCCTTTTCCCGTACCGGGAACGGCGGTGGGGATGCCCGGCCCGTGCGCGACGCGGGGGACCTGGCCGACCTCCTGGCCGATCCCGGTGACGTCGACATCGCCCCCCACCTGTGGTTCGCGTCGGACACCTTCACATTGGTCCGGGTGCGTCGACTGGACGACGCCACGGCGGTTGTCGTCCACGAACTCGGCGACCTGCAAGAGCCGGAACGTGAGCAGGTGGTAGCGGCACTGGTTCGAGCCCTCGACCAACTCCGTGACCACTGCCGGGGATTCGTGCTCGACCGCGCAGGGCGTAGCTCACGCGTCGCCTGGGACTCGGTGATCTGCGAGGGCGCGTCGCCGACTGCGCCTCTCCCCGACAGCGTCGCGCTCGATGCGACACGCTTCGCGCAGCTTTCCGGGTTCAACACCATGACACGCACCTCGTACGGACACCTGACGGTCTTCACCAGGAATCCTATGGTCGAGGGCCAGCCGTAACGTCGCAAACATTCTCAGCGTCGAGCCGCAACATCGAGCCGCCAGGTACGGGTTCACACTGGCGCACGGCAGTTGACGGCCACGGCAGGCCGCGGCTCTCGCGGAGACGGGGCCGGCCGGGGGCCTCCGACGGCCTCGCCGTCGGCGGGGGGTTTCGGGGAGCCGGGCGGGGCACTTCGTACGCCGCGTACATTCGGCCGACACCCGCGTACACCGTGTGTCCGTCCGCGCGTTGCCGCTGGTCAACGATGGTGGCGAGGCGGAAGCGTTGGCGGCATGAAACCGGCAACCACCCCGCCTGCGGGACTCGTTCACGACCCCGCCACCACCCACGAGTTCACGATGCAGTTCACCTCGACGCCGCGCGGGGCACGGCTCGCCCGTCGGCTGGTCTCGCACCGGCTGCACGACTGGGGCCACCCGTACGACTCCACCGCCAACGAGACGATCACGCTGATCGCGGCCGAGCTCGTCGCGAACGCCGTGCGTCACGGGCACGTACCCGGGCGGGACTTCCACCTCCGCCTTGCCGCGAGCCCGGCCGCGCTGCGCGTCGACGTCACCGACACCCGTACGGAGAAGCGCCCGAGTCGGGTCCTCCCTCCCGTGGCTGTCGAGGAAGAATCGGGCCGAGGCCTTGTCCTCGTCGACGCGCTGGCGACCAACTGGGGCATCTCACCGCGCACCGCAGCGCCCGGCAAGACGGTCTGGGCCTCGGTGGACCTTGTCCCGTTTCCGTCGTGATCCGCGTACCGTCCGCCTGTGGTCCATGTCATCGCGCTCGACACCTGGGAACTGCGGCGGACACGGTCAGTTCGAGAGGATGCCGGCCGATCATGCCAGCCGCAGCTATTACTTAGTGGTCGCCGGGGGTGGCGTCACGCCGGGCTCGATGGTCGACCTGACATAGATGCGGGTAGTGCCCGGCTTGAATTCGTGCGCAAAGAGGTCGACGCAACGGCGGAGGTACTGGCCCTCAGGAGTGTTGAGGTCATCAGGGCAAAGGCTGACCTGCCGCAGCCCTTTGACGAATATCTCCGGCTCCGGCAGCTCGAGGTGGGCGAAGGCGGCCGCCGGACGGTAGTCCTTCTTCTGGGGATGGAAGTTCCGGATCATCTCCGTACCCTTCCGAATCAGCCGGGGGGTGTACGCGTCCGCCTGCTGACTGGGAAGGGTGAAGGCGAGCAATCCCGTGTCGTAGCGGCTGCCGGTCTTGTATCCGGCCCGCCGGTCCGAAGCCGTCTTCGGGATGCGGATGCCGATCTCCTCGCTCATCCAGGCAGGAGTGGCGCCGCTTTCCCAGCAGCAGTTCATCTCCTCGTCGGTCTGGTCCGACGGCACTTCGTCGGCAACATACGCGAACACGCCGACTGTCACGGCAACACAGGCGATTACCGCCAGCACCACAACACCCAGGACCTGCAGGCGACGACCTGCAGTCCGCTCGCGGGAGGATTCACTGCTGGGGCTCTTCATGTGTAGCCCTCTACCGGCCTTCCTGCTGTTCACGCCCGGGTTCCGATTGCCCGCCCTCACGCCCCGGCGCGTCGGGCTTCGGGAGCGGGTCGCCGTTCGGGGCGGAGGTGCCCAGGTCGTAGTGCTTGACCGAACTGCTGCCTGACATGTCGAACTCCTGGGCAATGCCAGTGGTGTGCAGGCGGGCCATCTGCCCGTCCACCACCGGATCAGCCTTCGTCCCCGAACCGGACCCGCCAGGATCGGGAGCCGCCGCATTGAGTCGCATCTGCGCAGGTTGCCTGTCCTGAGCCTCGGACTTCAGCTGTGCCCACTCATCGTTGAACGTCGTCGTTGCCCCCGCCCCGATCTGCATCAACGGCCAACATTACCTATGATGTTGTGGGAGTTCACTGCAGTTGCTGGCCAATGGGATCGCGTCAGCAAACGACTGAGATCGCACCTGCGCCTGGCGAATCAGCGTGCACATGATGAGGATCCGACGTGCCTGCAGTCGTGCGCGAGGTGACATACCCCGCATCACCGAGGCACGCGCGACAAAACCCCCGGCTCGCGCTGGAGCGGTGCCTCGACCATCCGGAGAGCGGGATCTTTCGGGCCGTAGCTGCGGATCAGGACACCGTTCCACACCGCGCGAGACGGGCGGCAGCGCCATCTCGGGGCTTGTTCCACGCGAGGCGATCCTGCGCCTGCGGTCGGTCGACGCGCTGCGCCACCGCAAGAAATTGCAGCGGGCCCGCTCTCTGCTCTTCGTCGCCGCAACGCGGGCCCGTGACAGCCTCGACATCTTCTGGCACGGCAGTCCGAGCCAGTTCCTGCGGCCACTCCTCTCCGCCTGAGCACGCGGGGCATGTGAGCCGTCATGCTGCCGCGGAGTGTCCGGGCGTAGCCGAACGGAGTCTTAGGGCTTTCTTAGGGCTTCTTGAAGAAGGCCTGGCAGGAGGCCTTCTCGCGCCGAATCGGGCCTACGCTCTCGTCAACCCCCCACAATCCCGGCGGGCGCGGTCGCGCCTGCCGGGGTTTCCCTGCTTCATTCGACTCCTCCCGAGGTGCCGTACGCATGAGTTCCCGCCGAGCCGCTCGACCCCAGCCCCGCTCCCACGCCCGCCCCAAGGGCGGATTCCGAGCGCGCAATGTCGTCCTGGCAGTGGGTGCACTCACCGTGACGGCCGGTGTCGCCGTCACTCTTGCCACCGGCGGTTCAGATCCGAGCGGCGGCACGGCGGATCGGGTCACGACCAACGCTGCCGGGGATGTACCCGGAGGCACTGATGCCGGCGCGGACAGCGCTGATCCCCTCGCGCTGCCCTCCGCGAGCCCCAGCGTGGCTGCCTCTCCCACCCCGAGCGTGAAGGCCTCCGCCAAGCCCAAGCAGCCGGCGAAACCGGCCGCGTCGCCGAAGGTGGAGGCGAAGAGCGGGAGCGGCACGGGTGGTTCGGGTAGCGGGGGGCGGACGGCCGTCACGCCTCGCAGCGGCTCGGGCTCCGGGTCCGGCGGCTCAGGCGGATCCTCGAACGGCGCCGAGGCCCAGGTCCTCGCGCTCGTCAACAAGGAGCGTGCGTCGGCCGGTTGCTCGCCGTTGACGTCGAACGCAAAGCTGGTCGAGGCCGCGGACGACTACAGCGATGTCATGGCCGGCAGTGGCGTGATGTCCCACACCGGCCCCGACGGTTCCACCATGTCCGGCCGGGTGGACGCCGCCGGATATGTCTGGTCCACGCTGGGCGAGAACATAGCTCGGGGCCAGTCCGACGCGGCAGCGGTCATGGACGCGTGGATGCACAGCCCCGGCCACCGCGCCAACATACTGAACTGCTCCTTCAAGGAGATAGGCATCGGCGTGCACTTCGGCGACGGCGGTCCGTGGTGGACGCAGGACTTCGGGGCGGGCCGCTAGGTTTCGTCAGCGGTCGGCGCCCGCCAGCCCGAACGCCACCTGCACCCGCGCCCCGCCCATGGGAGCGCGGGTGATCTGCATCGCTCCGTCGGCGGCGCGGGCGGCACGGGCCACGATGTCCAGGCCGAGGCCGGTGGAGCCGCCGACGCTGACTCCGCGGGTGAGCGCGGCGTCCGGATCGGCGACGCCGGGACCCGCGTCGTCCACCGTCAGAAGCACATGCCGGTCGGTGCGCTCCACTCGTACGGCAAAGGCGGTGCCCTGCGGGGTGTGCCGAAAGACGTTGCCGATCAGGGCGTCGACGACGGCTGCGAGATCGTCCTCCGGGAACCGGACGGGGGTCGGCCGCGGCGTGAAGGAGCGTTCGCAGGGCCGGTCCTGCTGGGTGGCGAGCACCGACCAGAAGTCGAGCCGGATCGCGACCACTTCGGTCACGTCGCACGGCCTCGCCGGTACTGTCCCGGTGGCCGGTCCGGCGGCCAGTGGAGTGCGGGCCGCGGTGATGATCGAGTCGAGTTCACTCTCCAGCTGCGCGACCGCTTCCGTGACCCGCCGGGCGCCGGGTGAGCTGCCCATCAGGTCCGCTTCCAGATACAGGGCGGTCAGTGGCGTCCTGAGCCGGTGCGAGAGGTCTGCGACCATCTCCCGTTCGATGGCGAGGAGTTCCACCACCCGGTCGGCCATGGTGTTGAACGCGACGCCGGCCTCTTTCAGTTCCGGTGGCCCGTCGGGTTCCACCCGTACGTCCAGGTCCCCCGACCCCAGTGCCAGCGAGGCGCTCGACAGGCTCCGGGAGGAGCGGACCACGCGGGCGCCCAGCCGGTCGGCGACCAGTACGGAGCCACCCACCAGGCCCAGCGCGAGCAGCGACATGACGCCCCACGAGGCCCACACGCCCCGGGTCAGATCCGCACCCGGCACATAGGCCTCGACGACCGCGACGCGGTCCTTGGCGAGGACGACCGGCTGGAGATAGACCCACCCCTGAGCGGTGTCCAGAGCCAGCGTCTCCCGGTGGGCGACCGCACGCCGCAGAGCCTCCGGCGGTGCGTGCAGCGTGCCGACGAGTCCTCCGTCGGGAAGCCGTACGGCGAGCCGGTCGTCGGAGCCCAGCCCCGAGACCGCCTGCTGGACATCGGCGGGCCGGGTGGTCAGGGCGAGGACCGGCGAGAGAGCGGCGGCACGCTGTTCGGCGGCGGTGGTCACCCGGTCCCGCGCCTGTTCGCGCACGAGCAGGGCGAGCGGGATGAGGAAGGACAGCGCGACCATCAGCGTCGCGGACAGGGCGATCCCCGCGAGGGCACGTCTCATGAGGAGGTGACCAGTTTGATCCCGATACCGCGCACCGTGTGCAGATAGCGGGGGTCCGAGGGTCTTTCACCCAATTTCCTGCGCAGCGCGGAGAGATGGACATCAACCGTCTGATCCTCCAGATACGGCTGCTGCCACACCTCGGCGAGTATGCGTTTGCGGGATATGACCTGGTCGGCGTTTGCCGCGAGGTAGGCGAGCAGGTCGAACTCCCGCCGGGTCAGCGACAGCTCACGGTCGGCGAGATGCGCGGTGCGGGCCAGCGGGTCGATCCTGAGGTCCGCGACCTGCATCACCGGCTGTCGGCCCCGGTCGTCCGCGGCCGGGACGGACCGCCGCAGTACCGCGGCGAGCCGGGCGGCGAGCTGGCCGCCCGAAAAGGGCTTGACCATGTAGTCGTCGGCTCCGGCGTTGAGCAGCTTGATGATCTCCGTGTCGTCGTCCCGGGCCGTGGCGACCAGTACGGGCAGCCGCGAGATGCCCCGGATCATGCGGAGCACGTCGAGGCCGTCCAGATCGGGCAGCCCCAGGTCGAGCACCACGATGTCGGGCGGGGACTGGGTGATCTCGCGCAGCGCCTCGAAACCCTGGTGCGCGGTCTTCACCGCGTAGCCGTGCGCGGTGAGCACCTCGATCAGCGCGGCCCGGATCACAGGGTCGTCCTCGACGACAAGTACGGAGGCCATGAGCAGGCACGTTAGCGGGTCCGCCACTATGGTGTCGTGTCCCGGTATCTGCGCTACCTGCTCATCTGGCTGTCGTGCACGGCGGCCAGCGTCACGGCCGTCATCATCACGGTCCACTTCGTGGTGGGATCGACCAGACCGACCGCGCCGGTCGCGCAGTCCGCGCCAACGGACTTCGCCGCCTCGGCGACACCGCGCCCCAGCGTCTCCCCGAGCCCCACGCCCGCACGGAGCAGCTCCGCGCCCGCCCCGGCGCCGTCCAGGAAGACCGAGAAGCCTCGTAAAGAATCGCCGACTCCCGTGGCGCGGAAGACCCTTCGCCCACCGGACGAGCCGTCCGGGGCGAACCAGGTGCAGGGCTGCGAGGAAGGGGGCTCGGGTGTGCACACCATTTCGTCCCAGGGTGGGACGGTCACCGTGCGCTACGGAAGTGGCGGGGTGTGCCTCATCTCGGCGGTGCCCAACCAGGGCTTCACGGCGAGCACCACACAGAGCGCGCCCGACACCCTGACGGTGACCTTCGCGGGCGACCGGCATCGCTCGGAGATCACGGCGACAACAGTGCCCGTGGACCGGGCGAGTGTGCGGGAAACATCCTTCTAGTGCTCTGACCGGCGCCTCCCCGAACCCCGGACGGAGCCTCGGACGCCTGCCCACATCCAGCCGGTCCGGACCGTGCCACCGCCGGCCCGGTGAACCCATGCTCCGTCATGCGCGGGGCTTCGCGCGGACGTGCATGCGCTCCCCCTGTCTCCCGAAGAGGCTGAGGATCTCGACGGGCCGCCCGTCCGCGCTGCTGAACCAGTGGGGCAGCCGGGTGTCGAACTCGGCGGCCTCGCCGGGGCCGAGGACCAGATCGTGCTCGGCGAGGACGATCCGTAGCCGGCCGTCCAGCACGTACAGCCACTCGTAGCCCTCATGCGTACGGAGATCCGGCTCGGCACCCCGGTCGGAGATGATCATCTTGTACGCCTGGAGGGGGCCCGGGCTCCGGGTCAGGGGGACGAACGTCCCGCCGCTCGGCAGGGGGTGAGGTGTCAGCCGTACCCGGGGATCCCCCACTTCGGGGGCGCCGACCAGGTCGTCCAGGGGCACGTCGTACGCACCGGCGAGCGGCAGAAGCAGTTCCAGGCTCGGGCGGCGCTGTCCGGACTCCAGCCGGGAAAGAGTGCTCTTGGAGATGCCGGTCACCTCGGAGAGCGCGGCCAGGGTGAGGCCGCGCTTGGCGCGCAGCCGTCTGAGCCGGGGGGCGACCTCGTCGAGGACCGCTTGGTAGGGCGGTGGTTTGTCCATGCGGGCATTCCACCCCGCTGTCCCGGAATCAGCAACAGGAGTTGCCGTCGCCACCCGGCGGCTGCACGCTCCTCGGCATGAGCCCACACAACGATTCCGGACACGGACACCACCACACCGACATCGACTGGGAGGTCATGGCCACCCAACTGGAGGACAGCGGCGAACTGCAGCTCCCGGTCCTCCGCCGGACGGCGGCCCGCCTGAAGGAACTGCTCGCCCCGGAGAAGGAGGTCCGGCGCATCCTCGACATCGGCAGCGGGCCGGGCGTGATGACCTGCGTGTTCGCCGAGGCCTTCGCGGACGCCGAGGCGGTCGCCGTGGACGGGACGCCCGGGCTGCTGGACCGCGCCCTGGCTCGCGCCGAGCGGCTCGGCCTCGGCGGCAGGGTGGCCGTCCGGCACGCGGAGCTGCCCGAGGGCCTGGACGGCGGTGACGAGCACGGGGAAGGCGGCCTCGGCACGGCGGATCTGGTCTGGAGCAGCAAGGCGGTGCACCATCTCGGCGATCAGCAGGGGGCGTTGAACGCGCTCGCCGGTGCGCTGAGGCCGGGCGGCTTGCTCGCCGTGGCGGAGGGTGGCCTGCCGATGCGCTTCCTCCCCCGCGACATCGGCATCGGCAGGCCGGGCCTCCAGGCCCGGCTCGACGCCGCCCTGGAGCACTGGTTCGAGATCATGCGCGCCGAGCTGCCCGGCAGCACCACCGTGGTCGAGGACTGGCCCGCGATGCTCAGCCGCGCCGGGCTCACCCGCGTCGGCAGCTTCACTTCCCTCCTCGACCTGCCGGCGCCTCTGGGTGAGACGGCCCGTGCCTTCCTGCACACCCAGCTGACCCGGCTGCAGGAGACGATGGGCGATTCCCTGGACGTGGAGGACCGCAAGACACTCGACGTGCTGATCGATCCCCGGGCACCGGAGGGCATCCTGCGGCGGCCCGACGCCTTCCTCCTCTCCGCCACCACGGTCTTCACGGGCGTGCGCTCGGCTCGGTGACCGTGCCGGACACGCGGGTCGGCGGCGCCCGGGCCGGAACGGGCCTGCGCACGCAGAGGGTCGGGCGCAACGAACCCGTTGGCGAAGGCGATGGCGTCCGGCGGGCCCTCGGAGTCGGTCGTGGCCACTGCCCGGCACACCCGCATCCCGGGAATCCGGTCGGACTCCTCCGGCCATCCCCTCAGCCTTGGGCCACAGCTCAGCCTTGGGCCGCAGCGTCCACCACCTGCCGGCAACGTCCGGCTGCCCTGTCCGCCGTCATCCGACGTCCGGGCTTCGGGAGTCACCAGAGAGCGGAGTTCATGTTGAAGCCAATCAGTGCAGGACAGAATGAGGCAGCAGCCAGAAGTGCGGAGCAGGCGCCTTCGGTTCGGTGGGCGCTCGTCGGCCTTTCGCTGTCCATGTTGCTGTCCTCGCTCGGCACCAGCATCGCCAATGTTGGCTTGCCGACGTTGGCAGAGGCGTTCACCGCCTCCTTCCAGGAAGTCCAGTGGATCGTCCTCGCATATCTCCTCGCCATCACCACCTTGATCGTCAGCGTCGGACGGCTCGGTGACATCATCGGCCGCCGACGGCTGCTACTGGCCGGAATCTTGCTGTTCACTGTGGCCTCGGTCCTGTGCGGCGTCGCGCCCACGCTCTGGCTGCTGATTGCAGCCCGGGCGGCGCAGGGCCTCGGAGCGGCCGTCATGATGGCCCTCACCATGGCGTTTGTTGGTGAGACGGTTCCGAAGGCAAAGACCGGCAGCGCCATGGGGCTGCTCGGAACGATGTCCGCGATGGGCACCGCTCTCGGTCCATCGCTGGGCGGCGCTCTGATCTCCGGACTCAGTTGGCGGGCAATCTTCCTGGTCAACGCACCGCTGGGTATCCTGGCTCTTCTTCTCGCGCACCGCTACCTGCCCGTTGACCGGCGGCAGCCCAGGACCGATCGGGCCGGCTTCGACAATGTGGGCACACTGCTGCTTGCTCTGACACTCGCGGCTTATGCACTCGCCATGACAATGGGGCGTGGCAGTTTCGGTTCGCTCAACATGGCTCTGCTGTTGGTCGCTGCCTTCGGAGTCGGCCTCTTTGTGCGCGCCGAGGCGAGAGCGGCATCACCCCTGATCCGATTGGCGATGTTCCGCGATCCAGTGCTGAGCGCGAGCCTCGCCATGAGCGCCCTCGTCTCGACGGTGATGATGGCTACGCTGGTGGTCGGGCCGTTCTATCTCTCTCGTACGCTCGGGCTCGATGAGGCTCTTGTCGGACTCGTCCTGTCGGTCGGTCCGCTTGTCACTGCGCTGACCGGGGTGCCGGCCGGTCGCATCGCCGACCGTTTTGGCGTACAACGCATGACCATCATCGGGCTCATTGGAATAGCGGCCGGTTCCTTCAGTCTGTCCATGACATCGGCGACGCTCGGCATCTTCGGCTACATCGCCCCCATCGTGGTCATCACCGTCGGCTACGGGGTGTTCCAGACTGCCAACAACACCGCCGTCATGACAGATGTCCGCCCGGATCAGCGGGGCGTCACTTCCGGCATGCTCAACCTGTCGCGCAATCTCGGGCTCATCACCGGCGCATCGGTCATGGGCGCTGTGTTCGCGCTCGCGTCGGCGTCGACCGACGTCACAACGGCGCGTCCCGAGGCCGTTGCCACCGGTATGCGGATCACGTTCGTAGTCGCGGCGATTCTGATCATCGTCGCGCTCACCATTGCGGTGGGAAGCCGTGCTCTCTCGCGACACATTTCGAGCGGATGACGGTAGATGCGGAGCAGCAAGGCGGCCGCCGGCCCCACCCGGCCACGCATGACTCGGTCGAAGGAGCGATGACTTTCGAAGGTCCGAAACGTCTGCACTGTATGGACACCACTTCACAGACCTCCTCCCCCGACCTCCATCCCGCCGCCCGCGCCGTGGCTCAGCTGATCGACGGCGTCGACGACACCCGGCTCGATGACCCGACCCCTTGTCCCCAGTACGCCGTACGGGAGCTGCTGGGCCACCTCGTCGGGCTGTCCACCGCCTTCCGGGACGCCGCACGGAAAGACTTCGGGCCGTCGACCAACACCGACCCCGGGTCGGTGCTGCCCGTCCTCGACGACGACTGGCGCACCGTCCTTCCCCAGCGGCTGGAGGAGCTGGCGCAATCCTGGACGGCGCCGACGGCGTGGGACGGCGACACCCAGGCGGGTGGCATCACCTTCCCGGCCGCGATCGCCGGGCGGGTCGCCCTGAACGAACTCGTCATCCACGGCTGGGACCTGGCTCATGCGACCGGGCAGGAGTACGCCCCCGGGGAGGCAAGCCTGGAGGTGTCGTACAGCGTGCTGAAGCCGGCGGGCGACGACCCGGGCCGGGGCGGGCTGTTCGGCCCCGTCGTGGAGGTGCCCGAGAATGCGCCGCTGCTCGACCGGGTTGTCGGGTTCAGCGGCCGCCGCCCCGACTGGCAGCCGGGGGACTGACCGCCCGTGGGGCGCAGGAGGCGTCCGCCGCCTCAGGCGCCCAGGATCGCCCGGGCCCGTTCGCGGAGGCGTTCGTCCGCGGGGACTATTTCGGGCTCCAGGCCCGAGGTCACCACCCGCAGGTCGCGTTCGGCGAGCGCCGTCAGTCGGGCCCTGCACTCCGGGGTCAGCGCCTCGGGGCCGAGCGCGAGCAGGGCGTCGAGTGCCGTTTCCGGGTCGGCGTTCCGTTCGGCCGAGTCCAGGAGGAGGCCGGCCGCGCGGGTGCGGTCGAGGTCGTGGCCGAGTGCGAGGAGGGCGAGGATCGCGGCCGGGGACTGGTCCGGGTCGTCGAGGAGGCCTTCGAGCGCGGGGGCCAACGCGCGGGCTTCGGGTCCGAGTTCGGCGGCCGCCCGGGATGCGTGGCGGGCTGACCAGCGGGTCCAGGGACTGTCCGCCGCCTCCGAGAGGACTCCCGCGAGGACCGGGACCGCCTCGTCCGCGGCACCGGTCAGCCGCCACAGCGCGAGGGCTATCTGTACGTCCGTGTTGAGTTCCGGCGTGGTGCGCTGCTTGCCGGGGGCGGCCAGGGCGGCCCGCAGCTGCGGCAGCAGAGCGATACCGTCCGGGCCCAGACCGGCAGCCGCCTTGGGCGTCTCCGGGCGGATCGTGTCCGTCAGAAGGCCCTGGAGCTCTCTCACCAACGGGCCTGTCTCGCCGGTCAGTTCGCGAAGGGCGTCGGCTGCGGCGAACCGGCCTTCATTCGGCCCCGACTCGGCTGCCCGGCGCAGCACACCGGCGGTGCGGTCGCGGCTCTCCGGCGGGCAGACCGCCGCGAGCGCCCCGGGGGCGAGGGACGGAAACCGCTCCAGCGCGGCGGTCAGTTCGGGCAGCGCGGCTGCCGCCTTCGCGCCCCATCTCGCCAGCAGCGCGGTCAGCCACACCGGTTCGTTGCCGGCCAACCCGTCGGCACTCAGCCGGGTGCGGATCGCGTCGAGCAGCTCGGAGTCGTACGAAATCGAGGGCGCCGGCCGGACTCCCCGGAAGCCGCACGCCGCTCCAAGCGCGCGGGGCCGGTCCGCCAGGTCGCGGGCGAGCAGCGGGGCAGCCTGCTCCGGAGCCACCCGTACAAGCACCTCGAGCGCACGGTCGGCGAGCTCACCGTCCGCAGCCACGATCGCGGCCAGCGCGGGCGCAGCCGGGGCGGCGTGAACGCCCAGCTTGTCGAGGATCGGCAGCAGCGACGCGGTGTGCGTGGACGAAGGATCCGCCAGCAGCGCGAGAATCGCCTGCGCCAGCCGTGCCGGGGCGCTTCGGGAGATCATGCAGGCGTGCTCGACCGCCCACAGCGCCTCGCGCCGCGTATCGAGGTCCTCAAGGCGGAGCGCCGCCTCGATCAGCTCGTACGCCGACGAACGGTCCTCGGCCGTGTCGCGGCGCAACAGCGCGTCCACGACGCAGTGCAGCGGCTCGGTCCGGTCCTGGTCGAAGCGGCCGGAGACGAGCGGATCTGCCGGGAGCAGCGACAGCATGGTGTCCCGGTGCGCAGGCGACCACGGCAGCCCCGCGTCCAGGCACGCCAGGACGGCGACGATGCGCAGTGCGTCCGGCTCATCGGGCGCGATCGCCGCCAGGGCCGTCGCCGCGGCGGCCTCCGGGTCGAGGCGGACAAGCCCGGCGAGCAACTCCGCCCGCACGGCAGGATCCTGCTCACCCACCCATCGCTCCCGCAGCGCAGGCAGGGCCTGTTCGGCACCGGTCCGCCCTGCCGTCCAGACCGCGGCCTGGCGCACATCCGCCTCCGGGGAGGCGATCAGCGGGAGTATCAGCGGCAGTTGAGCCGCGGCGGCGGCCCGGCACGCCCCGGGCTCGTCGAAGCCGTACTCGTCCTCACTCTCCGCTATTCCGCCAAGGAGGACCAGCAGATCCACGGGCCTGACCCCGGCCGCGACCATCTGCGCGAGGAACGGCACGGCCGAAGCGGTCGCTGCGTACACAGTGCCCTGATGCAGGATGCTGCCCCACAGCTCGTCGAGCGCTTCAGCCGCCTGCTCCTCGTCGCCCGCCAGCGCGCGCAGCACGCCCGGCAGATCCTCGGCGCTGCCGTACGCATGCTCCAGCTCGGCCCAGCTCACGCTGTCCAGATCGGCGAACACCCGTGCAAGTTCCATGCCAAGGATCATGGCAGCAGGGTCTGACAACGCCCTCCCGGCCAGGGCTCAGGCGGGCTCAGGCCACGCCGCGCTTCTCGTCGTACGCCGCGCGCGACTTCGCGATCGTCACGCGTTCCGGTCCGCCCACTCGGTCAGTGTGGGGAGCGTGCAGTGCAACTCCCAGGGCTATCACGTCGCCTTCGGGACGGCGTCCGCGGTGGCGACGGTCGCGCTGAAACTGGCGGCGGTCCTGCTCCGTACGCCCCGCCGGACGGCAGCGGACGCGGCACCGGACACCGGACCGACGGGAGTCGCCCGGGCGTCGGAGCCGGACGGGGTGTGAGCAGTCCGCACCCAATATCCGGATGTGCCGGGAGCAGCGCCGATGCGATGCTCCCGGCATGGCACGTCACGTAAAGCCCAGCCTCTATATCTCCGTCGACATCGAGGCCGACGGCCCGATCCCCGGCCCGTACTCGATGATCAGCTTCGGCGCGGCGGTAGCCGGCCGCCAGGACGCCGCAAGCTATACGCCGACCGACCCCGAGGCGCACACCTTCTATCGCGAACTGCGGCCCATCAGCCAAGACTTCGTGCCCGAGGCCCTCGCGGTCAGCGGGCTCGACCGGGACCGGCTGACCGCGGAGGGCAGTGAACCGGCCGCCGCGATGGCCGAGTTCAGCGCCTGGGTGCGCGAGGTGAGCAGCACGGTGGGCGAGGGCGCGCAGCCGGTGATGTGCGGCTACCCGGCTTCGTACGACTGGACCTTCCTGTACTGGTATCTGATGCGCTTCACCGGGGCGAGCCCCTTCGGACACTCCGGATGTCTGGACATGAAGACGTTGTACGCAACCAAGGCGCGGCTCCCCCTGCGCGCCGTCGCCAAGGGCACCATGCCGCGCGGACTGCTCTCCAAGCGGCGGCACACCCACCACGCGCTGGACGACGCGATCGAGCAGGCGGAGCTGTTCAGCAATCTCATGACCTGGGATCCCACGCCGTCGGCGTAGCGACAGCCGGGACAGCGGGCGCGGCGGCGAAGCCGCCTGCTGCCCCGCCTCCCCGACCACGGCGGACTGCCCTCACACATCCACGACGGATGAGACTCGAACGTCGACGCGTTCCGTCGTGCGATCGAACTCGACGCGCAGTGTGTATCCATCCGCGGGGTTGTGCGCGATGATCCTCCCGCCGCTGCCGCCGCTTTCTCCGACCGCCCAGCACTGCCGGCGAAGGAAATCATTCACCCGATCATATCCAGCAGACTGGCTACAAGCCGTCACGCCCTCCATCGACCAGGAATGAACAGAGAATCCAGCGGGGTCGGCCAAAATCTCGCCGCCGCTCACACGTCCGCGGAGATCCAAAGCGTCGTACACCCTGCTGGAATACTCGAGGAGTCGACCTTCGATCTCCGCTGAACCGAACAGTTCCGAGCCGTCCTTGGTTTTCTTCGACTTTGCAGGCTGCACGCAGGGCGAGGTGACCGTGATGGACGCGCGAGTATCCCCGTTGCCCTTACCCAGGTCGCCGGCCACAGCGTTGAGCCAAAAGTTGTCCGAAGAGGTCTTCATATGCAGACTGGGCGACTTGGCTTTTTTGTCCACGTCACGGTCGAGCACGTACCCCTTCTCCTTCCAGGCATCGCGTGCCTGCTCGACGAGCGAAACACCGGCGCCTCCAGGTACACCATCCAGCCAGTAACTCCGCCAAACAGTGACGCGGTCCAACGAACCGCCGTCGCTCGGGTCCAAGCACGGGCGGGTGCTGACATCGTGACCGACCAAGCGGGGCTTGGGGCTCATCGATGCGACCGCCTGGGCAACCAGCTCGTCGGCCCGCTCGGCAGCCTCATCCTCTGTCATCTTGAACTCTCCATCCGAGCTCCCGCATCCGCCAATGACCGCCACGAGCAGAACGGCAGCAGGGACACCAAATGGCCTGAATTTCAAGTGCACTCCTTTCCGACGTCTCCTATGCGGCCTCCCAATCGTCACGGACCCGTCTCCGCTCTTGCCGCCGCTCGGCACGTCGTCCGCGCGGTTCAGACGCATACTGACGCCGGTCGTGGCCGCGCGCGCTGATGCCCACTCGTCGTCGAATGACATTGACTCCCCCGATGTTCCTTACTGCTAAGGATCACGAGGCTATCCGGGCTCACCCCCGAATGAGCAAGTGCGAAGTGGAAGCACCGGCGTACTTGAGGCCGACCCATACCACTCAACGCCACCTGCGGGTAAGGGGGTTCGGGCTCACATGCGCCCACGCGGCACGCCGCCCAAGCTCAGAAGGTCGGGGGCTGCCGGCATCGATTCGGACACGGCAGCCTCGCTCACCTCGATGCGGGGGAACACGCAGCCGCGAATCCGAATGGCCTTGCCCCCAGCGGCAGACGATCGTTCAGTAATCTCATGGCGTGGCCGGGGCGCTGACCCCGGGAGGGGGAAACGTCATGAAGTCCTTGTTCAGAGCGCTGCTCGCGCTGGTGCTGCTGATGCTTGCCGGGTGCGCGGGGTCCGATGAGAAGCCGGCCGCCGCCGGGCTGGACGATCCGGCGAAGAAGGAGATCGCCATGCGGCTCGTCTCCAGCGCCGAGAACTCCTCGCTGGACTGGAAGGCGCAGTACAAGTACATCGAGGACATCGGCGACGGCCGCGGCTACACCGCCGGCATCATCGGCTTCTGTTCCGGCACCGGCGACATGCTCGCGGTCGTCGAGCGCTATACGAAGGCGCGGCCCGGCAATGCGCTGGCGCCGTTCCTGCCCGCGCTCCGGGCGGTCCGTGGCAGCGATTCGCACGAGGGCCTCGGCCGTCCATTCACCGACGCGTGGGCGCGCGCCGCCGTCTCCGACCCGGCTCTCCGGGCCGCGCAGGACGCGGAGCGGGACCGGGCGTACTTCACGCCCTCGGTGCGGCAGGCCGAGCGGGACGGTCTTGGCGCGCTTGGGCAGTTCATCTATTTCGACGCGTATGTGATGCACGGGTCGGGCGACACGAAGGGGTCGGTCGGCTTCCGCACGCTGCGGGAGAAGGCCCTGAGCACCGCGAAGCCGCCGGCGCGGGGCGGCGACGAGAAGGCGTATCTGAACGCGTTTCTGGACGCGCGCGTGGAGGCGATCCGGCGGGAGCCTTCACACACGGACACCAGCCGCATCGAGACGGCTCAGCGCGTCTTCGTACGGGAGGACAGGCTCGGCCTGGAGCCGCCGCTGCGCTGGAGGGTGTACGGCGACAGCTACCGCATCGACGCAGAATAGGGCCATGGGTGAGAACCGGACAGGCTCAACCGTGCTCGACGACCAGCTGTGCTTCGCGCTGTACTCCGCCTCCCGGGCGGTGACCGCGGCGTACCGGCCGGTGCTGGCGGAGCTGAAGCTCACCTATCCGCAGTATCTGGTGATGCTGGCCGTCTGGGAGCGCGGCGAGGTCCCGATGAAGGAGCTCGGCGCGGCACTCGGCCTCGACTACGGCACGCTGTCGCCGCTGCTGAAGCGGCTGGAGTCGGCCGGGCTGCTGCGGCGGGAGCGGCGGACGGACGACGAACGGCTGGTCATGGTGGCGGCGACGGAGCGGGGCGAGGCGCTGCGGGAGCGGGCCGAGCGGGTGCCGACTGCGATGGGCCGGAGGTACGGGCTGACCGCGGATGAGGCCGACCGGCTGCGGGACCAGCTGCGGCAGCTGGTCGACCGCCTGAGCTGAGCCCGGACAGAAGCACGGCCGACCAGAAGCACGGCCAGAAGCACGGCCAGAGGCAAACCAGAAGCACGCGGCGATTCGACGTGGCGACTGTCACAACCAGTTACATCGTGCACAATTTAATTGCAGGCTATCTTTCTCTCAGGACACGCGACAGAGGAGAGGCCCGCCATGGATTTCGTCAGGTACGAGACGTACACCCCCGTCGAGCGACCCACCTACCAGCAGGAGCTGGACGAGGTCGTCAGCAACGTCGCCCGGCGCACCCGGAAGTCCGTCGAGCGGCAGGGCGTGGGCCGCGCGGTCAGGACGGCGCACGGCAAGACGTACGGACTGGTGAAAGCCACCGTCACGGTGGGTGAGCTGCCGGGGCCGTACGCCCAGGGGATCTTCGCCGAGCCCGGTACGTACGACGCCGTCGTCCGCTACTCCAACGGGCTCGGGCATCTGCGGGCCGACTCGCTGCTCGGTGCGGCCTGCGGCATGGGAATCAAGATGTTCGGGGTGCCCGGCGACTCGCTGCTCACCGATGAGGCCGAGGCGACGACCTTCGACCTCAACCTGATCAACAACCGGGTCTTCTTCGCCAATACGGCGTACGACTACATGGTCATCGAGGAGCTGTTCGGCGAGCTGCCGGACGCGCTGGTGAACCCGGCTCGGCGGAAGTCATGGATGGGCGAATTCCTCACCAGGCGGGGGACCTTGGAGACCTCGGACGAGTGGCTGTGGGACGAGCTGTTCGCGATGTTGTCCTTCACACAGGTCCCGCGGCAGAACCTCCTCTCGTACACGTACAACAGCATGGGAGCCTTCCGGTACGGCGACCACATCGCGAAGGTGCGGACCGTCCCCGTCTCGCCCGTCACGCATCTCACGGTCGATGTGCGGGCGGACGGCGAGGCGTTCCGCAACACGCTGGTGGCGGAGGCCGGTGAGCGCGACCACGAGTTCGAGCTGCAGGTTCAGCTCAACACCGATCTGACGCGGATGCCGGTGGACAACACCTCGGTGGAGTGGCCCGAGCAGCTCTCGCCGTGGGTGACCGTCGCCCGGATCGCGATTCCGCGGCAGGACATCGGCGGCGAGGAGAATCTGACCGCCGCGGACGGTACGTCGATCACGCCCTGGCGCACACGCGAGGACCACCGGCCGATCGGTGAGATCCAGCGGGTGCGCGAGGAGGTCTACCGCCGCTCCTCGATCGAGCGGCACCGCATCAACGGGCAGCCCCGCGTGGAGCCGGCGAGCAGCGCGGAGCTTCTGGACCGGGACAACTGAACCCGGGCAACTGGACCGGGGCAACGGAACCGGGACCAACTGAACGGGACCAACCGAACGGGACCAACTGAACCCGGGCAACCGAGGCGCAGGGCGGTGCGGAGGGCCCCAACTCCCGCACGCAGAAGGGGTGTACGCCGCTTCCTCACTCTGATAGGAAAGCTTCCTAACAGAACACCGGAACGACGAACTCCCTATGGAGGCAAGGTGCCCACCCCCCACGTACGCGCCCCACGTCCGCTCAGGTTCCTCCCCCGCATCGCGCTCGGCGTGGCGCTCCTCGCCGTGCCGGCCACCGCCGTCGCGGCCACCTCCGACGAGCCCGCCGAGCATGTCGGCGCCACCGCGGCCCCCGCCGCCATCGGGCTCGACGACCCGGCGAAGAAGGAGATCGCCATGCAGATCGTGTCCAGCGCGGAGAACTCCTCGCTGGACTGGAAGGCCCAGTACAAGTACATCGAGGACATCGGCGACGGCCGCGGTTACACCGCCGGCATCATCGGCTTCTGTTCCGGCACCGGCGACATGCTGGATCTGGTCGAGCTCTACACCGACCGCAAGCCCGGGAACGTCCTGGCCAAGTACCTGCCCGCGCTGAGCCAGGTCGATGGCAGCGACTCACACGCCGGTCTCGACCCGAACTTCACCAAGGACTGGAAGAAGGCGGCGCAGGACTCGGAGTTCAAGAAGGCACAGAACGACGAGCGCGACCGGGTCTACTTCAACCCCTCGGTCGACCGCGGCAAGCAGGACGGTATCGGCGTCCTCGGCCAGTTCATCTACTACGACGCGATCGTGATGCACGGCGACGGTGGCGACAGCACCAGCTTCAGCAACATCCGCAAGAAGGCTCTCGCCAAGGCCAAGCCGCCGGCGCAGGGCGGCGACGAGAAGACCTATCTGAACGCCTTCCTCGACGCCCGGGTCTGGGCGATGAAGCAGGAGGAGGCGCACGAGGACACCAGCCGGGTCGACACGGCCCAGCGGGTCTTCGTCAGGAAGAACAACTTCAATCTCAACACGCCGCTGGACTGGAAGGTCTACGGCGAGAGCTTCCACATCGACTGAGCGCCAAGCGAAGGGCCGGGGCCCGAACGGCGAACGGGACCCGGCCCTTTCGGCCTTCGGGGATCCGGGCGGCACCGCCGGCGCCACTCAGGAGATCACCGTCAGGCGTGGCCGACCGCCTGGTCAGCAGATGGATCAGTGGACCGCGACGGGCTCCGAGCCAGTCGTGGTGGACTCCGGCTCCTGCGAACTCGTCTTCCTTCCCAGGTGGTTGAAGGCCAGGTTGAGGACGATCGCCACGATGCATCCGGTGGAGATGCCCGAGTCGAGAACGACGAGCGCGTCCTTCGGGAAGGCGTGGTAGAAGTCCGGCGCGGCGATCGGGATCAGGCCGATACCGACGGAGGCCGCGACGATCAGGGCGTTCTCGCCCTTCTCCAGAGCGGCCGAGGCCAGCGTCTGGATACCGCTGGCGGCGACCGAGCCGAAGAGCACGATGCCCGCGCCGCCGAGGACGGGCAGCGGAACGAGCGCGATCACGGAGGCGGCGACCGGGCAGAGGCCCAGCAGGATCAGGATGCCGCCGCCCGCGGCGACGACGAACCGGCTGCGCACCTTCGTCATCGCGACCAGGCCGATGTTCTGGGCGAAGGCGCTGCACATGAAGCCGTTGAAGAGCGGGCTGATGGCGCTGCCGAGGGTGTCGGCGCGCAGCCCGCCCTCGATGATCCGCTCGTCCGCAGGCCGGTCGACGATCTTGCCGAGTGCGAGCATGTCGGCGGTGGATTCGGTCATACAGACCAGCATCACGATGCACATCGAGACGATCGCGGCGATCTCGAACTGCGGTGCGCCGAAGTGGAACGGCGTCGGGAAGCCGACCGGATCGGCGTTCTTGATGGCGTCGAAGCTGGTCATCCCCATCGGAATGGCGATGAGTGTGCCGGCGGCGAGTCCGAGCAGGATGGCGATCTGCTGCAGGAAGCCGCGCAGCAGTTTGCGCAGCGCGAGCACGATCACGAGGGTGAGGGCCGCCATGCCGATGTTCTTCATCGAGCCATAGCCGTCGGCGGTGGGGTTGCCGCCCTGCGACCAGTTGAAGGCGACGGGGAGCAGCGAGACACCGATCAGGGTGATGACGGTGCCGGTGACGACAGGCGGGAAGAAGCGGACCAGTTTCGAGAAGTACGGAGTGAGGACGAAGCCCAGCACGCTGGCGACGATGATCGCGCCGAAGATGACGGCGATGCCGTCGGCTCCGCGGTCCTTTCCGATGGCGATCATCGGGGTCACACCGGCGAACGAGACTCCGTTGACGAACGGGAGCCGCGCTCCGACCTTCCAGAAGCCGAGCGTCTGCAGAAGGGTGGCTATGCCTGCGGTGAAGAGGCTCGCCCCCATCAGGAAGGCGGTCTCCTTGGCGCTGAGGCCCACGGCGGGCCCCACGATCATGGGCGGGGCCACCACGCCCGCGTACATCGCGGCCACATGCTGCAGCCCGCTGGTGAACATTTTCAGAGGAGGCAGCGTCTCATCGACCGGATGCTTCTGCTCCGGTGCCGCGACTGCATCTTCTGCGACTGCATCTTTCGGAAACCTGGGCTGTGCGACCACGGGTGGTTCCTCCGGTCGGGTACACGTCGGCGGTGACGCGGGTGTCAGGGAGGTGGTGCGAATGGTGCAGCGGTGAGCGCGGGCTTCTGGGGTGTGAAGACACGAGTCACCGTCCCGGGAGGTGCGGCACCGATGGGCGGTGCCGCACCTCCCGGTCACGGCTGCCATGGACCCCGCTCGGGTCCACGGCCGCCGGTCGAGGGCCGTCCCCCTCGACCGGACTTCCTTCGGGTCAGTCCTGCGCGGCGATCCGCGCCAGGCGCTGTGCCTCGTCCCGCGCGGAGCGGGCGATGGCGTTCTCGTCCACCGTGGTCAGGTGGTTGTCCTCGACGACGGTCTTGCCGTTGACGAGGGAGAGCGAGACGGGGGCGGCCGCGCCGAAGACGAGAGCGATCACCGGGTCGGCGATGGAGGAGTGGGCGAGTGTGTCCAGCTTCCACAGCACCAGGTCGGCGAGCTTGCCGGCCTCGATGGAGCCGATCTGGTCGGCGCGGCCGAGGACCTGGGCGCCGCCGTACGTACCGAGGCGCAGCGCCTGCCGCGCGTTCAGAGCGGCTTCGCGGTGGGCTCCGAGGCGGTTGATGAGGAGCGCGTTGCGCAGCTCGGTGTGCAGCTCACCCGACTCGTTGGAGGCGGTGCCGTCGACGCCGAGGCCGACCGGGACGCCGGCCTTCAGCATGTCGGGGACCCGGGCGATACCGGCGGCGAGCCGGGCGTTGGACGACGGGCAGTGCGCGACGCCGGTGCCCGTACGGGCGAAGGCGGCGATGTCCGAGTCGTTCATGTGGACGCAGTGCGCCATCCACACGTCCGGGCCGAGCCAGCCGGTCGACTCGAAGTAGTCGGTCGGGCCCATCCCGAAGAGCTCCTTGCAGAACTCCTCCTCCTCGATGGTCTCCGAGCCGTGGGTGTGCAGCCGAACGCCCTTGCGGCGGGCCAGCTCGGCGCCCTGCCTGAGCAGTTCGGTGGAGACGGAGAAGGGGGAGCACGGCGCGACGGCGATCTGCGTCATCGCGTCGAAGGAGGCGTCGTGGTGCTTGTCGATGGTGGCCTCGGTGGCGGCCAGCGCGCCCTCGAGGGACTCGACGGCGAAGTCCGGCGGCAGGCCGCCGTCCGACTTGCCGCGGTCCATGGAGCCACGGGCGAGGGTGAACCGCACACCCATGTCCGAAGCGGCGCCGATGATCGCGCCGGACAGGTCGCCGGAGCCCTGCGGGTAGACGTAGTGGTGGTCCATCGCGGTGGTGACACCGCCGCGGGCCATCATCGCGAGGGAGCCCTGCGCGGCGGCGCGGACCATCGGCTCGTCGATCCGCGCCCACGTCGGGTAGAGCGCGACCAGCCAGTTGAAGAGGTTGTGGTCGGTGGCCAGACCGCGGGTGATCCACTGGTAGAAGTGGTGGTGCGTGTTGATCAGGCCGGGGGTGGCGAGATGGCCGGTGCCGTCGATACGGCGGACCACGTTCTCCAGGTCGGCGGGGGCCTTGCCCGCTCCGACCGACTCGATCCGGTTGTCCGCGACGACGATGTAGCCGGAGGCGTACTCGGTGTCGTTCGCGTCCACGGTCGCGACGGAACAGTTCTCGATGACGATGCGCGAAGCCGCCATGGCGGGTCCTCGTTCTTCCCAGTTGATTGAACGGACCCGGGGGGCGAGCGGGGTGACGACCGGGTCCGGGGTTCTGTTGTTGCGCAGATGCCCCCGCTCTCCCCCTGGGACTGACGCCGGCGCAAACGTCGGGGGTACAGCAGAACAACTACAGGTTGGTCATGTCCACCGGGATCCGCGGCTCGATGCCGTCCCGCAGGATGGTGGCCTCGATCAGGCCGTACGGGCGGTCGGCCGCGAAGTACACCTCATTGTCGTTCTTGAGCCCGAAGGGCTCGAGGTCGACCAGGAAGTTGTGGTTGTTCGGCAGCGAGAAGCGGATCTCGTCGATCTCACTGCGGCTGTTGATGACTCGCGAACCCATTTGGTACAGGGTCTGCTGCAGCGAGAGGGAGTACGTCTCGGCGAAGGCCTGCAGGATGTGCTTCTTGGCCTGCTCGTACGACTTCTCCCAGTTGGGCATCCGGTCTTCGTCGCTGGTCCAGTTGTAGCGCCAGGCGGCGGAGACATCGGTGCACAGGATGCGGTCGTACGCCTCCTTGAGCGTCGTGTACTTGTCCTTGGCATAGCCCCAGAACTCCGAACCGGTGGAGTTCATGACCGTGAGGTCCTTGAGACCGGAGATGATCTCCCAGTTCTCACCGTCGAAGGTGATCTGGCTGGTGCGCAGCTCCTGGCCCTTGCGGACGAAGGAGTGCCGGACCTCGTCCGAGCCGATGAACTTGGAGTTGGCGTCGGAGGTGGCGATCCGCTCCCAGGAGTACTCCTCGATGCGGATGCGCGCCCGGTGGATCGGCTCCTGGCTGGTCACGAAGTGACGGGCGAGGTGGATGCCGAACTGCTCGGCCGACTCGATGCCGTGCTCCTTGGCGAACGCGTACACCGTGTTCTTGGTGGTGTCGGTCGGCAGGACGTTGGCGTTGGAGCCGGAGTAGTGGACGTCGTCCATGTCGCCGGAGAGGGCGACGGAGACGTTCAGGTCCTTGATGTGGTGGGTGTCGCCGTCCCGCGTGATCTTGACGACGCGGTTCTCTGCTTTGCCGTACTGGTTCTGGCCGAGAATCGTGGGCATGTCTGCTAGCTCCCTCGGTAAACGGAGTAGCCGAACGGGTTGAGCAGCAGCGGTACGTGGTAGTGCTCGCCCGGCTCGACGGCGAAAGTGATCGCCACCTCCGGGAAGAACGCACCGCTGTCCCTTACGCGGGGGGCGTCCTGCTGCGCCTCGGCTTGCTGGTTGGCACTGTGCTTGTCTGAGAAGTACGCCTCGGTCTCGAAGTCGAGACGTACATGGGTCGTCCCTTCCGGCAGCGCCGGCAGGTCCTTGCAGCGCCCGTCCGCGTCGGTCTTCGAGCCGCCGAGCGCGACCCACTCCGCGTCGAAGCCGCTGCGGGCCGCGAGCGAGATGGCGACACCCTCGGCGGGGCGTCCGATGCTGGTGTCCAGGATGTGCGTGGACACCGACGCGGTGGTCTCGGTGCTCAAGACGTCATTCTCCTTCTTCTGCGAGGCGGGCCAGCCGGATACGGTTGATCTTGCCCAGCTCGGTGCGGACAATTTCCCGCTCCTGCTCGGGCGAGTTGCCGATCCGGGTCCTGAGCGCCTCGAGCATCTGCTCACCGGTCGCGCCGGTGGCGCAGATCAGAAAGACATGGCCGAACCTGTCCTGGTAGGCCAGGTTCCGCTCGAGCATTTCGGCCTTGAGCTCCTCGGAGGCGCCGGCCATCCCACGCTGCTCGCGGGATGAAGTCGGGTCCCCGGGCTTCGGCCGGCCGATCGGCGGGTGCCCCGCCATCGCCTCGGCCAGATCACCGGCGCTCAGCTCGGCCATGGCGGCGTCGCCGGCGTCGAAGAGGGCTTCCACGGTGGCGTACGGGCGCTGGGCGAGCAGCTTGCTCCCCCACGCCGAACTGGCGCACACCTCGTGCAGTGCGGCCAGGGCCGTGCTGTCCTGTGAGGTGTTGAACCGGGTGAGTCCCGCCGGGGGATCGGGGGCCTCCCCCGGCAAGCGCTGTGGACTCGAAGTCACGCGAGCCTCCGTGGCTGTTTTCCGCTGTGCGTTGGACGGGCTGCGGACAGCTAACGCCCTCCGGCAACACAACGTCAACACTTTGTTGAAAACTCGGCAACGCAAAGGCCGCCGCCCGGACATCCGAACGGCGGCTCGCGACGGTGGGTTCTCAGCCGTTCTTCGCGGCGTTTTCCCTGTTCAGGTAGTTGTATACGGTGAAGCGGCTGACCCCGAGGGCCCCGGCCACCGTCTCCACACCGTGTCGTACGGAGAACGCGCCGCGCGCCTCCAGGGTCCGTACGACCAGCTGTTTGGTCTTGCGATCCAGCTCGGACAGGGGCATGCCGTGCCTGCGCTCCATCGCCGCCAGGATGTGGTCGAGGGAGTCCGCGAGCTGCGGGAGGCGTACGGCGAGGACCTCCTCGCCCTCCCAGCTGAGTATGACGTCGTCCTCGCGGGCTTCAGCGGGTGCGAGCAGCTCTCCGCCCATGGCGTCCACGAGCGGCTTGACCGCCTGCGCGAGTGCGTGGTCGGCGGGCCCGGTCATTCCTCGCCCTCCACCACATTGACCTGCAGCGAGACCCGGGTGGCCCCGGCGTCCAGGGCCCTGCGCAGCAGCGCGTCGACCGCGCTCAGCACCTCATCGGCGCCACCCTCGGCCGTATTGCCGAACGGGCCGACGTCCACCTTGTCCAGATCCGCGCCCTGGACGACCTCGCGGACGGCCAAGGCGTGCGCCGGCGGCTCGTCCAGGTCGAACGGCTCGGTCGTGAACTCCACTCTCAGTCGCACCATGCCCCCACGTTAGCCGCGCGCTTCCGCGCCGTCGTCGGCCCTCCCGGCACGGAAAAGTACGACTCCGTGCGACGGACCTGCGCCGGTGCCGCGTAGAGCAGGTGAAGAAACGCCGCGCGACAGCGGCACTGGGAGGGGGCTGCATCATGACAGGGCGCAAGCGCAAAGGTGTCAAGGCGACAGCGGTCGTTACGGCGGCCATGGCGGCACTGACCGCCTCGCAGGCCCCGGGACCGGCGGCACACGCCGCGGCCCCGGCGACGACTCACCCGGCCTCGCCGGGACCGAGCGTCTCCGGCGACACCCCGTACCGCACCGAGTTTCCGCCGCTGAGGGCGCGCGGAGCGGCAGGCGGCGCCGACGCCACGGAGGCCGCGGAGGGCTCCGGAGCAGCGGTCGGCGGCGTGCTGCCGGCCACTGTGCTGGCCGCGTACCGACAGGCCGAGAAGGAGCTCGCGGACAGCAGGCCGGGCTGCCGGCTGCGCTGGCAGCTGCTTGCCGCGATCGGCCAGGTCGAGTCCGGGCAGGCGCGCGGCGGCCGGGTGACCGCGGACGGCACGACGCGCACACCCATCCTCGGCCCGCGGCTGGACGGCAACGGGTTCGCCGCCATCGGGGACACCGACGGCGGGGTGTACGACGGGGACGCCGTGTACGACCGTGCTGTCGGCCCGATGCAGTTCATTCCGTCGACCTGGGCCGTCTGGGGCTCCGACGGCAACGGCGACGGACGCCGCGATCCGGGCAATGTCTACGACGCGGCGCTCGCTGCGGGGCGCTATCTCTGCGCCGGCGGGCGGGACCTCTCCGAGGCGGCGGACCTGGACCGCGCGATCCTGGGCTACAACCACTCCACTGCGTATCTGCGTACGGTCAGGGCTTGGTTCGCGTACTACCTCGAGGGTCACCGGGTCGTGCCGGACCACGGCTCCGGACCGGCCGTTCACCCCGAGCCGAAGCCGTCGGACTCGCCTCGGCCGCGGGTGTCCTCCGCGGCTCCCGCCCGCCCGGCAGACCATGACGGCGAGCCCAAGTCCTCCCCCACGCCCGCCCCTTCGCCCTCGCCCTCCAAGAGTGCGGGCGGCGGCGCGGAGCCTGCAGCGCCGCTCCTTCCGGTCCCGAGCTCCGTCGCCGGGCTGCCCGGCGTCGGTGCGTTGACCAGCAACGGAAAGGACTCGATGCGCGCCTCCCCCTCCACAAGCCCGGATACCGGGCGGTAATCTCCCCCGCGCCGGGCCTGCGCCTGCCCGGCCGGGGTGAGCGCGAAGGGGCCCTCATGACGATGGATACGAACGCGGCCCACAACCGGTGGCAGCGCGCGTGGAGCCACCGTGAGCAGCTGCTCAAGGTGGCGCGCCGCAGATCCATGAGTCAGGAGGACGCCGAGGACGCCGTGCACGAGGCGATGCTGCGCGCCGCGGAGCACCCGGATCTGGACGACGAACGGCTGGGCGCGTGGCTCACGACAGTGACGATGCGGCTGTGCGTGGACCGGTACCGGCAGGTCAACCGCGAGAGCGAGGTGCGCAGCAGCCCCACGCTGGTCACCCCGGTCCCGGTGCCGGTCGAGGAGGCGGTCTGCGACCGGGCCGAGGCAAGGTGGCTGGCGCGCCGGAGCGGTGAGCTGCCCGCCCGCCAGGCCGAGGCCCTGTGGCTGAAGTCGGAGGATCTGGACGTCGGCCAGGTCGCCGTGAAGATGGGGCTGAGCTACCGGACCGTCGAGTCGCTGCTGGCACGGGCACGCCGGACGCTGCGCAATTCGCTGGCCGCCACGCTGGGTCTTGCGCTGTGGCTGATCGGCCGTGGCCGCCCACGGGGCGGGAACGCGCAGGCGGTGGCGGTGGCTTCGACCGCGGCGACGCTGGCGGTCGCGGGCCTGATCCTGCCGTACGCCCACGACGGGGACGGGCCGCACCGATCGCGCCCGGCGATCCCCGCCGTCTCGGAGTCCGCGGATGTGCGGTCGCCGGCGGCGGGTGGCGTGACGCCGGCCCCCGGCAGCCGCACGGACGCGGGCCAGGGTGCCGGGCCGGCCGGGACGCAGCGGTACGGCGGCCCGGGGCTCACCGTGCCCGCGCTGCCCGCGCTGCCGGAACTGCCGCTGCCCACGCCCGACATTCCGGATGTGTCGACCCTGCCGAAGGTCCCCGTCCCGGACCTCACGGGAGTGCCCGACGTCGCGTCCGCGCCGGACCTTCCCGCCGTACCGGATCTGCCGGCCGTGCCCGACCTGCCCGCGGCGTCGGGCGAGCCGTCCGCGCCCCTGCCGAAGCAACCGGTCCCCACGGATGTGCCGGAGGCGAAAACGTCGGTGCCGCAGGTGCTCCCGAAGCCCTAGCACACCAGCGTGCATCTCCTGTTCCACCGTGATTCCGCCCTGATTCCAGGCCCGTAAAAAAATCTTCGCCTCGTCGCGACGGACGGGCCCGCCCTCCCCGTAGAGCAGATGTCGGACCGCTCCACGGCTGAAGGGTGAACCGGATGGGTGTCGAGATCTGTGTGGAAGGGCTGACCAAGTCCTTCGGCCACCAGGTCATCTGGCAGGACGTTTCACTGACGCTGCCCGCCGGGGAAATCTCGGTGATGCTCGGCCCTTCGGGCACGGGCAAATCGGTGTTCCTGAAGACGCTCGTCGGGCTGCTGCGGCCCGAACGCGGGTCGATCCGGATCGCAGGCACGGACATCACCGCCCTGCGCGAGCACGACCTGTACGAGGTGCGGAAACTGTTCGGCGTGCTGTTCCAGGACGGTGCGCTGTTCGGCTCGATGAACCTGTACGACAACATCGCGTTCCCGCTGCGAGAGCACACCCGCAAGCCGGAGAGCGAGATCAGACGGATCGTGCTCGAGAAGATGGACATGGTCGGACTGATCGGCGCCGAGGAGAAGCTGCCCGGCGAGATATCCGGCGGTATGCGCAAGCGAGCCGGTCTCGCGCGCGCCCTGGTACTCGATCCGGAGATCATCCTTTTCGACGAGCCGGACTCGGGGCTCGACCCGGTGCGGGTGGCCTATCTCAACCAGCTGATCGTCGACCTCAACGCACAGATCGACGCGACCTTTCTGATCGTCACCCACGACATCGCGTCGGCGCGGCAGGTGCCGGACAACATCGGGCTCCTCTTCCGGCGTGAGCTGGTGATGTTCGGCCCCCGGGAGAAACTGCTGACCAGTGAGGAACCGGTCGTACGGCAGTTCCTCAACGGCCGGATGCAGGGTCCGATCGGGATGGCCGAGGAGAAGGACGCGGCCCAGGTCGAGCAGGAGCTGGCGCAGCTCGGCGCGGGCGCGGATCCCACTCCGCCGGGCATACCGGACCTGACGCCGCGTCTTCTGCCCACTGCGGGGATCACCCGGCCGCCTCGCTGGGAGGCGATCGCCGAACGGGAGTCGCTGCGGCAGGTGCGGGCCACGGTGCGCGGGAAGGCGGCCGGCGCATGAGCCTGTCCCCCACCGGAGCCCTCAGGCATACGGGCAGCCTGTTCGCGATGGGCCTGGATGTCGTACGGACCCTGCCCAGGCGCCCGTTCCAGATACGCGAGTTCATCCAGCAGGCCTGGTTCATCGCGAGCGTCACGATCCTGCCCACCGCGCTGGTCTCCATCCCCTTCGGGGCGGTCATCGCCCTGCAGATCGGCAGCCTGACCCGGCAGCTCGGCGCCCAGTCGTTCTCGGGCGCGGCTTCGGTGCTCGCAGTACTGCGGGAGGCCTCACCGATCGTCACCGCACTGCTGATCGCGGGGGCAGGGGGCACGGCGATCTGCGCGGACCTCGGGGCGCGCAAGATCCGCGAGGAGATCGACGCGATGCAGGTGCTGGGCATCGACCCGATCCACCGACTGGTCGTGCCGAGGGTGCTGGCCTCGATGGTGGTGGCGGTGCTGCTCAACGGACTGGTGTCGGTTGTCGGTGTGGCAGGCGGCTACTTCTTCAACGTCATCCTGCAGAACGGCACGCCGGGTGCGTATCTCGCCTCCTTCACCACCCTCGCCCAGCTGTCGGATCTGTGGGCGGCCGAGCTGAAGGCCCTGGTGTTCGGCGCCATCGCCGCCATCGTCGCCTCGTACAAGGGCCTGACCGCCAAGGGCGGCCCGAAGGGCGTCGGCGATGCGGTGAACCAGTCGGTGGTGATCACCTTCATGTTGCTCTTCGTGACGAACTTCGTGATGACCGCGGTGTACTTCCAAATCGTTCCGCAGAGGGGCTGACCGTGGCGCTCATCAGTCGATTCGTGGGGCTTCCGCTCCGCTCCCTGGAGGAGCTCGGCACCCAACTGTCCTTCTACGGGCGCTCGCTGGCCTGGACCGGCCGCACCCTGCGCCGCTACAAGAAGGAGATCCTGCGGCTGCTGGCCGAAGTGAGCTTCGGCCGCGGCGCGCTGGCCGTGGTCGGCGGCACCGTCGGCGTCATCGCCTTCCTGTCCTTCTTCACCGGCACCGAGGTCGGCCTGCAGGGGTACGCGGCGCTCAACCAGCTGGGCACCTCCAACTTCGTGGCGTTCCTGTCGGCGTACTTCAACACCCGTGAGATCGCCCCGCTGGTGGCCGGCCTCGCCCTGTCCGCGACGGTCGGGGCCGGCTTCACCGCGCAGCTCGGCGCGATGCGGATCAGCGAGGAGACCGATGCCCTCGAAGTGATGGGCGTTCCCTCGCTGCCGTTCCTGGTGACCACCCGGATGATCGCCGGTTTCGTCGCCGTCATCCCGCTGTACGTGATCGGGCTGCTGTCCTCGTACTTCGCCGCACGCACCATCACCACCGGCTACTACGGCCAGTCCGCGGGCACGTACGACCACTACTTCCAGCAGTATCTGCCGCCGGTCGACGTGCTGTGGTCCTTCGGCAAGGTGATCGTCTTCGCCGTCGTGATCATCCTGGTGCACTGCTACTACGGCTACTACGCGAGCGGCGGCCCGGCAGGCGTCGGGGTCGCGGTCGGCCGTGCCGTGCGGACGTCCATCGTCGCCATCAACCTTCTGGACTTCTTCCTCAGTCTGGCGATCTGGGGCGCCAACACGACCGTACGGATTGCGGGGTAGTGCCGATGCGCATTCCAGGACTCGTCCCGACGCGCGGCGCGCGACTGCGGCTGTACGGCATCGTCTTCATCGCCGTCATCGCGCTCCTGCTGTCGCTGTCCGTCGCCGTCTATCAGCAGGCGTTCACCTCCGTCGTACGGATCACTCTGGAGGCCGACACCCTGGGCAACCAGCTGGATCCACGGGCCGACGTCAAACTGCGCGGGCTGCTGGTCGGCGAGGTGCGAGAGGTGCGGGCCGACGGTGAGAAGGCGACGCTCGACATCGCGCTCAAGCCGGAGCACGTCTCCCGTATCCCGGCCGATGTGCAGGCCCGGCTGCTGCCCAAGACGCTGTTCGGCGAGAAGTTCGTCGATCTGATGCCGCCCCAGGGGTCGTCGGCCCGGCACATCCGCGCCGGGGACGTCATCACGCAGGACCGCACCAAGGCCGGTATCGAGGTGCAGCAGCTGCTGAACGATCTGCTGCCGCTGCTGCGGAGCGTGCGGCCGGCGGATCTCAACGCCACGCTCTCCGCGTTCTCCACCGCTCTCGAAGGGCGGGGTGACCGGATCGGCGCCAACCTCACCCGTCTGGAGGGCTATCTGAGCAAGCTCAATCCGCATATGCCGTCCCTCAAGGAAGACATTTCACGGTTCGCCGATGTGGCCGAGGTGTACGGCGACGCGGCGCCCGACCTGATGCGCGTCCTGCGGAACTCCGTCACCACGAGCCGCACCCTCGTCGAGAAGCAGGACCAACTGGCCTCGGCGCTCACGGCGACCGCCACCACCGCCGGTACCGCCGACGCGTTCCTCGACGAGAACGGCAACCGGCTGATCACTCTCGGCCGCGTATCCCGCCCCACGCTGGCGCTGTTCGCCCGCTACGCGCCGGAGTACCCCTGTCTCCTCGACGGCCTGGTGCGGCAGGAGGCCGCATCGGAGAAGGCCTTCAGAGGCGGGGAGATGCGCATCACGCTCGAATTCGTCCGCCCACGATCCGCGTACCGACCCGGCGAGGAACCGCGCTATGCAGAGCGCTCAGGACCCGATTGCAGAGGTCTGCCCCACCCCCAAGTGCCCGCACCGGACGTCAAGCTCAATGACGGTACGTCGGGGTCGCACTCGGGCGGTGCACTGCCCGGCGGGGCCAATGTGTCCGCCACGGAGGCCGAGCAGCGGGCCATCGGCTCGCTGGTGGCCCCGGTCATGGGAGTTCCCGCCGACCGGGTTCCGGCGGTCGCCACGCTGCTGTTCGGCCCGATGGCACGCGGAACGGCGGTGAGTGTCGCATGAAGGTGAGCCGAGCCACAGACACCGCTGCACCGCTCGTCAAGTTCATTCTCTTCGCTGTGGTGACCGTGCTGGCGACAACGCTGCTCGCGGCGACGATCGTCAATATCTCCTTCGCCCCCGAGCACACGTACCGCGCGGTCTTCAGCGATGTCACCAGCCTGGAGGAGGGCGACGACATCAGGGTGGCCGGAGTGCGGGTCGGTGAGGTCCAGGAGGTGAAGATCAAGGACCGGACGCTGGCCGAGGTGACCTTCAGCGTCACCGACGACCGCCCGCTGCTCACCACCACGGGCGCCGTCATCCGCTACCGGAGCCTGGTGGGGCAGCGGTACATCGCGCTGACGGAAGGTGCCGGCAGCGGTACGCGGCTGAAGCCCGGCGGCCGGATCCCGCTGTCCAGGACCCAGCCCGCACTCGATCTCAATGCGCTGCTCGGCGGTTTCAAGCCGCTGTTCGCGGCACTGAGCCCGAAGGACGTCAACCAGCTCGCCACCGAGATCATCAAGACCCTGCAGGGCGAGGGCGGGACGGTCAACAGCCTGCTCGCCCACACGGCGTCGCTGACCACCACACTCGCCGGCCGCGACAAGCTGATCGGGTCCGTGATCGACAACCTCAACGAGGTGCTGAAGACCGTGGACAAGCGCGGCGCCCGCTTCTCCGCCCTGCTCAAGCAGTTGCAGCGGGTGATATCCGGGCTGTCCGCCGACCGCAAGCCCATCGGCGAATCGCTGGTGAACATCGGTGCCCTGACCGACGCCACCTCGGGGCTGCTCGAGGACGCCCGTCCGCCGTTGCGGGACGACATCGCCGGGCTGACCGACCTCACCGGAACGCTGAACGACAACGAGAAGACCGTGGAGGGCGTGCTGAAGCGGCTGCCGAGCAAGCTCAACAAGCTGACAGGGACGGCCTCGTACGGCTCCTGGTTCAACTTCTACCTCTGTGACTTCGACGGCCGGATCGTGCTGCCGAAGACCAGGCAGGTCATCACTCCAGAGCTTCACGTCGCCCGGGCGAGGTGCTCATGATTCCCTTCCGTGAGCGCAATCCCGTGGTGATCGGGGCCGTCGGCGTCGCCACGCTCGCGCTGTTGGCCGCGACCGCGTTCAATGCCGACAGCCTCCCGGTGATCGGCAACGGTGACACGTACACCGCGGCCTTCTCCGAAGCGGGCGGGCTCAAGCCCGGCGACGAGGTGAGGATCGCCGGGGTCAAGGTCGGCAAGATCGACGAGGTCGATCTGGACGGCGACCATGTGAAGGTGACCTTCCGGGTCAAGGGCGACCCGGAATTCGGCACCAGGACCGGAGCGGCCATCCGGATCAAGACGATCCTGGGCGCGAAGTACCTCGCACTGCAGCCGAAGGGGACGGGCCAACTGCGGCCGGGCAGCGAGATCCCGCTGAACCGGACGGTACCGGCGTACGACGTCGTGGCGGCATTCAGCGATCTGACGACGACCACGGAGAAGGTCGACACGGCCCGGCTGGCGACCGCCCTGGACACCATCTCCACCACCTTCGAGGACTCGCCCTCCGAGGTCCGGGCCTCCGTCAAAGGTCTCTCGAAGATCTCCCGGACGGTGGCCTCGCGCGACCAGGCCCTGCGTGAACTCCTCGACCACGCCAACGGAGTCACCGGAGTGCTCTCCGACCGCTCCGGCGACCTCGGCGTTCTGATCAAGGACGGCGACAAGCTGTTCAAGGAGATCTCCAGGCGGCGGGCGGCGATCCACTCGCTGCTCAAGAGCTCCGCCGCGCTCGGCATCCAGCTCTCCGGCCTGGTCGCGGACAACCGCAAGGAGATCGGCCCGGCGCTCAAGGGCCTGAACTCGGTGGTCACCATGCTCGAACGCAATCAGGCGAGCCTCGACCGGAGCGTCAAGCTGCTCGCACCCTATGTGCGCGTCTTCACGAACACCCTCGGCAACGGCCGTTGGTTCGACAGCTACATCCAGAACCTGGTCGCACCCACTCCGGTGGCTCCGCGGACTGGAGGCTCACGATGAACGGCCGCTACCTGCCGAAGGGGCGCTACCTGCCGAAGAGGCTCGTGCCGAAGGGGCGTCTCGCGCGCTGCGTGGCGCTCGGCGTCGCGCTGGCACTCGTCGCCGGCACGGCGGTCGTGCTCTGGCCACGATCGTCGCCGGTCCGCGTCACGGCGTACTTCCCGCGCACCGTCGGCATCTATCCCGGCTCGGACGTACGGGTGCTCGGTGTCCGAATCGGCGAGGTCAAAAAGATCACGCCGGAGGGGAAGCGGGTGCGGGTGGAGCTCGAGTACGAGTCCGGGCGCAGGATCCCGGCGGATGCCCAGGCGGCCATCATCAACTCCTCGGTCGTCAGCGACCGTTACGTCCAGCTGCTCCCGGTGTACCGGAAGGGGCCGGCCATGCGCGACGGGGCTGTCATCCCCGAGAGCCGCACGGCCGTGCCGGTCGAACTGGACCGCATCTTCGACAGCCTGCATACGACTGCCGAGGCATTCGGCCCGCGCGGCGCGAACGCGGACGGTTCACTGGCCCGGCTGCTCGGCGTGAGCGCGGACAACCTCCAGGGCCAGGGTCAGCAGCTGAACCAGACGGTCGAGGACCTGTCGCTGGCGGTCACCACACTGTCCGACGGCCGGAAGGACCTGTTCGGCACCATCCGGAATCTGCAGGTGTTCACCGCCGCGCTGGCGTCCGACGACACCAATGTCCGGTCGTTCAACGACAGCCTCGCCAAGGTGGCCGACCAGCTCTCCGGGGAACGCAAGGACCTCGCGGCGGCGCTGCGGAATCTGGGGCCGGCGCTCGCGGACGTGGCCGACTTCGTGAAGAAGAACAAGAAGGCGCTGACAGCGGATGTGAAGGGCCTCAGCAAGGTCACCAAGGTGCTGGTCACCCAGCGCGCCGCGCTCGCGGAGCTGATGGAGGTCGCACCCACCGGCATTTCGAATCTGCAGAACGCCTACAACCCGTCCTCCGGCACCCTGGACACCCGCAACAATCCGGACACCCCGCAGGACCCGGCCGCGCTGCTGTGCTCCCTGCTCAGGACGACCGGAGACGCCGGAGGGAAGAACCCCGACTGCGGAGAACTGACGAAGCTGTTCGACTCCCTGCCGGAACTGCCGTCGGCCAAGCCGGTGTCGGGCACGGGTTCGGTCGACAGGACGCTCGGCGGAATCCTGGAGGCCCGAGCATGAGCGTACGGCGCAAGACCGTGGTGGCCGCGTGGGCGGCTGTCGGTTCGGTGCTGCTCACCGGCTGCGAGTTCAACGGCCTGTACGACGTCCAACTGCCTGGGGGCGCAGCCGCCGACGGCAACGCCTACCGGGTCACGGTCGAGTTCAGGGACGTCCTCGATCTGGTGCCGCAGTCGGCCGTGAAGGTCAACAACGTCACGGTGGGCAGCGTCGAGAAGGTGGAGCTGGTCGGCTGGCACGCCCGGGTCCGGCTGCGGGTCGCCGACTCGGTGAAGCTGCCCGGGAACGCGATCGCCGAACTGCGGCAGACAAGCATGCTGGGCGAGAAGTACGTGGCGCTGTCCGCCCCGACCGGCACCTCGCCGGCCGGCAGGCTCGCCGACGGCGACCGGATCCCGCTGTCCCGCAGCGGCCGCAACCCGGAGATCGAAGAGGTGCTGTCGGCGCTGTCGGCGCTGCTCAACGGCGGCGGGGTGGCCCAGCTCAAGACCATCACCACGGAATTGAACAAGGCCCTCGAGGGCCGGGAGAACCGGGTCAAGTCCCTGCTCACCGAGCTGGACACCTTCCTCGCCGGCCTGGACAGCCAACGCGCGGAGATCATCCGCGCGCTCAAGGGCATCGACCGGCTGGCCGCCCGACTCGGCGGTGAGAAGAAGACGATCGCCCTGGCCGTCGACACCCTGCCGCCGGCCCTGAAAGTGCTGGACGGCCAGCGCCGCAATCTGACCCGGATGCTCACCTCGTTGTCGAAACTCGGAGTGACGGGCACCAAGGTGGTCAATGCCTCGCGGGACGACGTGGTCGCCAACCTGCGGAGTCTGCGGCCGATTCTGGAGCAGCTGAACAAGGCGGGCAGCGATCTGCCCAACTCCCTGGAACTGCTGACGACGTATCCGTTCCCGCGCAATGTCTCGGACGCCATCAAGGGCGACTACGTCAATCTCAAGATCACCGCCGATCTCGATCTGGCCAGTATCTACGGGAATCTCGCCGACAAGCCCAAGAAGCCGGGCGCCCCGGCGAAGCCCGAACTCCCGAAGGTCCCGGAGATCCCCGGTCTCCCCCTGCCCACCTCGCTGCCGGACGCGCCTGGGCTGCCCAGGACGCCCCGCGCCCCCTCGGCGCCCTCGGGCCCCTCGGGCGGCGGCGACCCGCTGTGCCCGCCGGTGTGCACCAGCAGCTATGCCGCGTACGGAGACGGGGACGGCAACCGCTACCCGGCCGGGGTCGATCTCGCCCTCGCCGAGCTCATGCTGAAGGGGATGCAACTGTGATCACACCTACGGTCAAGGCCCAGTTGCTCGCCTTCGCCACCATCACTGCCGTCGGCGTCTCGTATGTCGGCGCCCAGTACACAGGGCTGGGCGACAGCCTTCTCGACCGTGCCTACACCGTGCGTGCCGACTTCGTCGATTCCGGGGGCGTCTTCCCGGGCGCCGAAGTCACCTATCGCGGGGTGCCGGTGGGCCGCGTCGGCGAACTTCGGCTGACCGGCTCCGGCGGAGTGTCCGTGGCACTGGACATCGAGGACGCATCGCGGATCCCGGCGGACAGCCTGGCCGTCGTGGCGAACCGTTCGGCAGTCGGCGAGCAGTACGTGGATCTGCAGCCGCGCGCCTCGGGCGGCCCCTATCTGCGGGACGGCAGCACCATCGCCCGCCGCGATACGCGGGTACCCCTGCCCACATCGGATCTGGTCCTCAGCCTGGACCGACTGGTCAACTCGGTGGGCAGGAAGGATCTGCAGATCACCATCGACGAGCTGGGCAAGGCGTTCGCCGGGACGGGCCCGCATCTGAGCCGGCTCGTGGACTCGGGCAACGACCTCGTCGAGTCGGCGTCCGGCTCGCTGCCGCAGACGATCGCGCTGATCGAGGACTCGCGGAAAGTCCTCAAGACACAGGCCGATCAAGGCTCGGCCATCAAGTCGTTCTCACGCGACCTGGCCGATCTCACGGGCCAAATGAAGGCGAGTGACGGTGACCTCCGCAGAGTCATCGGCTCCGGCGCCCCCGCCGCGCAGGAGGTGAACTCGCTGCTCCAGAGCAACCGGACCCATCTGCCGGTCCTGCTGGGCAATCTGATCAGCGGCGGCCAGATCACGGTGGCCCGGCTGCCCGGCGTCGAACAGGCCCTGGTCACCTTCCCGCTGGTGGTCGCCGGCAGCTACACCGTGATCCCCGGCGACGGCACCACCCACTTCGGCATGGTCGCGGGCGCCGACGATCCACCGCCGTGCCGCCAGGGTTACGGCACACAGCGGCGCGACCCCTCGGACACCGGCGAGCGGCCCGCGAACACCGGCGCGCGCTGCACCGCTCGCGGCGGCGGCACATCGGTCCGCGGCGCCCAGAACGCCCCCGGCGCCTCGGGACACGGCAGCACCGGCGGAGCGGACCCTGCCGCGTACATCACCCCGTACGACCCGGAGACCGGCACCGCCACCGGCCCGGACGGAACGCCTGTCGAGATCGGCTCGACGGGCGGCGAACAGAACGTGTTCGGAAAGGACTCGTGGCAATGGCTGCTCGTCGGACCGATGGCATGAGCAAGGGCTTCGTCGCGTACGCGATCCGGCCGATCCGCCGCCTGGGTGCCAGGCTGATGGGCGCCGCGCGCCGCGGGAGGGCGCTGCCCGCGGCTCTCGCCGTGGCGACGGCCGTGACAACGGCCCTGAGCGGCTGGCTGTGCGTCCAGGTGTACGAGCAGCGGGCGCAGGAGCATCGGAACCAGGACATTCTGGCCGCGGCCCGTCAGTCGGCGCTGAACTTCACCTCGCTCGACTACCGGCACTACACGCGGGACAGCACCAACGTACTGAAGGGTGCCACCGGCGACTTCAAGGAGCAGTTCGCGGCGCAGACCGCGGAGCTGACGAAGCTGGTCGCCGCGAACAAGTCGGTCTCCGAGGGGCAGGTGCTCGAAGCGGGCATCACCCGGGCCGACGAACGCAAGGCCCGCGTCCTGGTGGTGGCCGACAGCAAGGTGACCAACACCGCCGCTCCCCAGGGACAGGCCCGCACCTACCGGCTTCAGCTCGATCTCGTCCACGAGGGCGGTCGCTGGCTGACGTCCTCGGTCGAGTTCGTCGGCTGACCGCGCGCCCGAGCACACACCCGTAACACCAGCAGTGAGGAGCAAGACCGTGGCGAACCTGACTGGACGAGGCTCCGGCGTCGCATCCCCCGGCCGCCGCTCGATGGCCGCGGCCGCCCGAGCGGCGGCCAAGCGCACGGAACGGGTCGGGCCCGGACCGGATGCATCGGTCCGCGTGGCGGAGCGCAGTGCCGCCACGAGTACGAGGGCGGGCGCGGCAACGGACCTGGCGGAGCCGGACGGGATACGGCTGGAGGCGCCGGACGACGCGAGCCAGGCGCGCCGGCCGGACGTGCAGCACGCCGGCCCTGTCCTGCACGCCGACGACCCGGTGGCCGGCGCGGCACGCGGACGCCGGCGTGTGCTGGGCAGTGCGGCGCTCGCCGTGCTGGTCGTGGCCGGGCTGATCGCGGTCGCGGTGCTCGGCTCGGCGTACCGGGACAGCCGGCAGGCGGATACGGCGCGGGTGCAGGCCCTCGCCGCCGCTCAGAAGGCGGCCCCGGTCGTCCTGTCGTACGACTACCGGCGTCTCGACAAGGACTTCGCCGCGGCACTCGGCCATCTGACCGGTGCCTTCCGCGACGAGTACCGCAGGACGACCACGACGGTGGTCGCGCCGACCGCGACGAAGTACCACGGGGTGGTCAAGGCGACGGTGGCGAAGCCGCAGGGCGGCGGCACCCCCGCGGCCTCGGTGGTGTCGGCCTCCCCGGACAAGGCCGTCGTTCTGCTCTTCGTCAACCAGGTCACCCGGAGCACCCAGGTGACGGGAGACCGCGTCGACCTCAACCGGGTGCGGATGACCCTCACCCGCACCTCGCACGGCTGGAAGGTGAGCGCCGTCGACGCGCTGTAGCCCCGTACGGCTGCGCGCGAGACCGCGTGCAGCCGTACACCCCGTGCGCGCCCGCCCGGACACTCCTGAGTGCCTCCTGAGCCGGGACGACAGAAGCCTGGAGAAGTGCTTCTGTCGTCCCCGCTCGGGGGGCACTTTTTCGTGTCCGCTCTTGACAGTCCTCCCCCGCTCCAGGCAGTCTTCCATCAAGCAGAAATTAACTTCCGCAATACGGAAGGAGCGCAAGCCCCTCATGGCCCCTCTTTTTCGGGACAAGCGCGGCGCGGACCAGCGCTTCGATGTGAACCTCTCGATCCTCTTCACGGAACTCCCGCTCCTGGAGCGCCCCGCGGCCGCGGCCGCGGCGGGCTTCACGGCGGTCGAGCTGTGGTGGCCCTGGATCGAGACCCCGACCCCGCCGCAGGCCGAGCTCGACGCCCTCAGGAAGGCGCTCGACGACGCCGGCACCCAGCTGGTGGGACTGAACTTCTACGCCGGGCAGCTGCCGGGCCCCGACCGTGGCGCGCTCTCCGTGCCCGGCGACGAGTCCGACCGCTTCCGCGCCAATATCGAGGTGGCCGCGGACTTCGCCGCCTCGGTGGGCTGCACGGCGCTCAACGCGCTGTACGGAAACCGCGTCGAGGGCGTCGACCCGCAGGTCCAGGACACCCTCGCCCTGGAGAACCTGGTCCTGGCGGCCCGCGCGGCCGACCGGGTGGGGGCGATCCTGCTGGTCGAGACGCTCAACAAGCCGGAGTCCCCGCTCTACCCGCTGGTGAGCGCCCCGGCCGCGATCGAGGTCGTCGACAAGGTGAACGCGGCGACGGGACTCGGCAACGCCAAGTTCCTGCTGGACATCTACCACCTGTCGATGAACGGCGAGGACGTCAGCCAGGTCATCGCGGCCTACGCCGACAGGACCGGCCACGTACAGATCGCGGACAACCCGGGCCGTGGCGCGCCGGGCACGGGCTCACTTCCGCTGGAGCAGCTCCTCGACGAGCTGACAGAGGCCGGTTACGACGGCTGGGTCGGCCTGGAGTACAAGGCCGGCGACCGCCCGAGCGCCGAGTCCTTCGCCTGGCTGCCGACCGAGGCCCGCGCCGCCAACTGACGTGACGTACAAAAGTTTTGAGAGAGGCACCATGATGAGCACCCCCGCAGCTTCCTCCCACCCGGCCCGCCCTGCGATTGCCTGGATCGGCCTCGGCATCATGGGCTCGCCCATGTCCGAGAACCTGCTGAAGGCGGGTTACGACGTCACCGGTTTCACGCTGGAGCAGGACAAGCTGGACCGTCTCGCCGCGGCGGGCGGCACCGCCGCCGGCTCGATCGCCGAGGCCGTGAAGGACGCCGACGTCGTCATCACGATGGTGCCCGCATCCCCGCACGTCGAGGCCATCGCGTACGGCCCCGACGGCATCCTGGAGAACGTCAGGCAGGGCGCCCTGCTGATCGACATGTCCTCGATCACCCCGCAGACCTCGGTCGACCTGGGCAAGGCCGGTGCCGAGAAGGGCATCCGCGTGCTTGACGCCCCGGTCTCCGGCGGCGAGGCCGGCGCGATCGAGGCCGTACTGTCGATCATGGTCGGCGGCGAGCAGGCCGACTTCGACGCCGCGCTGCCGATCCTCGATGCTCTCGGCAAGACCATCGTGCTGTGCGGTCCGCACGGCTCCGGTCAGACGGTGAAGGCCGCCAACCAGCTGATCGTCGCGGTCAACATCCAGGCCTGCGCCGAGGCCGTCGTCTTCCTCGAGAAGTCCGGCGTGAACCTCCAGGCCGCCCTGGACGTCCTGAACGGCGGTCTGGCCGGTTCCACGGTCCTGACCCGCAAGAAGGACAACTTCCTGAACCGGGACTTCAAGCCCGGCTTCCGGATCGACCTGCACCACAAGGACATGGGCATCGTCACCGACGCCGCCCGCAACGTCGGTGCCGCGCTGCCCGTGGGTGCGGTCGTCGCCCAACTGGTCGCCTCCCTGCGCGCGCAGGGCGACGGCGGCCTGGACCACTCCGCCCTGCTGCGCTCCGTCGAGCGCCTCTCCGGTCAGCAGGTCTGAGTGACCGAGGCTCATCGCCTCACCCCCTGATCTCCGGGCCGCGGCAGCGCTGACACCTGTCCTGTCGCGCCCAGGCGCTGCCGCTGCCCGGGAACCACAACTTCAATTTCAACAAACTGTTGACGTTACATTCTCCGCGAATTTACGCTCCAGGGGCCGTCAGCAGCTCCAGCCCGGAAGGTCAATCCCGCCACCATGACGCAGCGTGTGCTTACGACCGAGTCAGGCGCCCCGGTCGCCGACAACCAGAACTCCGCCACCGCCGGCGTCGGTGGCCCGATTCTTCTCCAGGACCAGCACCTGCTGGAGAAGCTCGCCCGCTTCAACCGGGAGCGCATCCCGGAGCGCGTCGTGCACGCCCGCGGCAGCGGCGCGTACGGCTACTTCGAGGTGACCGACGATGTCACCGGCTTCACCAGGGCCGACTTCCTCGGCAAGGTCGGCAAGCGCACGGAGACGTTCATCCGCTTCTCCACCGTCGCCGACTCGCTCGGCGGCGCGGACGCGGTCCGTGACCCGCGCGGCTTCGCGCTGAAGTTCTACACCGAAGAGGGCAACTACGACCTCGTCGGCAACAACACCCCGGTGTTCTTCATCAAGGACCCGATCAAGTTCCCCGACTTCATCCACTCCCAGAAGCGCGACCCCTTCACGGGCAAGCAGGAGCCGGACAACGTCTGGGACTTCTGGGCGTACGCCCCCGAGGCGACGCACCAGGTGACCTGGCTGATGGGCGACCGCGGCATCCCGGCCTCGTACCGCCACATGAACGGCTACGGCTCGCACACCTACCAGTGGACGAACGCCGCCGGCGAGGCCTTCTTCGTCAAGTACCACTTCAAGACGAACCAGGGCATCCGCTCCCTGTCGAGCGAGCAGGCCGCCGAGCTCGCGGGCAAGGACGCCAACAGCCACCAGACGGACCTGCTGCAGGCCATCGAGCGCGGCGTGAACCCGTCCTGGACCCTGTACGTCCAGGTGATGCCGGCCGCCGAGGCCGCGGACTACCGCTTCAACCCGTTCGACCTCACCAAGGTGTGGCCGCACAGCGACTACCCGCTGCAGCGCGTCGGCCGTCTGGTCCTGGACCGGAACCCCGACAATGTCTTCGCCGAGGTCGAGCAGGCCGCGTTCTCGCCGAACAACTTCGTTCCGGGTATCGGTCCTTCGCCGGACAAGATGCTCCAGGGCCGGCTGTTCGCCTATGCGGACGCGCACCGCTACCGCCTGGGCGTCAACCACACCCAGCTCGCGGTGAACGCGCCGAGGGCTGTGCCTGTTGGGGCTGCCGATAACTACGGCCGCGACGGCCTGATGGCGACCCGCAACGGCCGCCGCACCGACAAGAACTACGAGCCCAACTCGTACGCGGGTCCCGCACAGACGGACGCCGCGCTGTCGGCTCCGCTCGCGGTCCAGGGCTGGACCGGCACCCACGCGGCGCCGGCCCACGTCAAGGACGACGACTTCTTCCAGGCGGGCGAGCTCTACCGCCTGATGTCGGACGAGGAGAAGTCCCGTCTGATCGCCAACATCGCCGGCGGCCTCTCGCAGGTCACCCGCGACGACGTGATCGAGAAGAACCTCGCCCACTTCCACGCCGCCGACGCCGACTACGGCAAGCGCGTCGAGGAAGCGGTCCGCGCCCTGCGCGAGGACCAGTAACAAGGCTGCGCCCGGGATCTGACGGAAAGTCAGATATCCGGGCGCCGAGCCCGCACCGCAAGATCCGGATGAGGGGTGGTCATGCGGAGCGGGTGGAGGCGAGGACCGCAGCGGCAGGTGATGCCAGTGCGGTGGTGAAGGTCTCCAGGTCCCCTTTCTGACCTGAAGGAAGGGGAGCCCGGGGAGCAATCACCGCCGCTGCGGTCCCAGCCCGACCCACAGTCTCCGCCCGGCGGCGCGAACGTCCTGTCGCGCCAGCCTCGCGCCGTCGGGCGGTAACAACTTCACAACCTGAGCGCCGAGTACGGACAGCCCCGTACTCGGCGCCCTCCTTTGTCCCGGCAGTCTCACGCGGCCGGCGCCCGGCGGCCGAGGCCGGTGACGGTGGCGCCCGCGATACGGCTCGGCTGGGTTCTCTGCCCGCCGGCACTGGCCGACGCGGTCGCCGAGCTGAAGCGGCGCCATGACCGCGGCTGCCCCGAACTCGACCAGCTCGCGCTGGCCGCGCTCATCGAATCGGGCCGCATCGAATCGGGCCGCTACGACCGGCATGTGCGCCGGATGCGCACGGTCTACGCGCAGCGGCACGCCGCGCTCGTCGAATCACTCACTGAGCACGCGCCCGAGGTCCGGCTGACCGGTCTCGCGGCCGGCTTCCGTGCCGTGGCTCATCTGCCGCGAGGCGCCGACGAGCAGTCGGTGATCACCGCGGCCAGGGCGCGCTCGGTGGGCCTGTACGGCATGAGTCCGCACCGCTCGTCGGGCGCGACGGACCCGGCCCAACTCATCCTGGGCTTCGGCAATCTCGGCGAGCGCGCCGTCCGCGCGGGTATCGAGGCCACCGGTGGCCTTCTGCGCGGAGACGGCGCAGGCAGTGATGCAGACAACGAAGCGGCCTCCGTCCGGGAGTGACTCCGGGACGGAGGCCGTTCGTGACTGCGGCATTCCACACCGCGGCGTTCCACATGGCGCCATTGGACGCCGCGGGGTGAGTGTCAGACCTTGAGCGGCTTGATCGAGGTCGGGGCGTGGCCCGGCTCGGTGGCGAGCTCTTCCCACTCGTTCACGCCGTCGATCTGGACACCCATCGAGATGTTGGTGACCCGCTCCAGGATCGCCTCGACCACCACCGGGACGCGGTACTCCGCGGCCAGCTTCTTGGCCTCCTCGAAGGCCGGCAGCAGTTGGTCGGGCTCGGTGACGCGGATCGCCTTGCAGCCCAGGCCCTCGACGACCTTGACGTGGTCGACGCCGTAGACGCCCAGTTCCGGGGAGTTGATGTTCTCGAACTCCAGGTTGACCTGGAAGTTGATGTCGAGATTGCGCTGCGCCTGGCGGATCAGACCCAGGTACGCATTGTTCACCAGGACATGGACGTACGGGATCCTGTGCTGCGCGCCGACCGCCAGCTCCTCGAGCATGAACTGGAAGTCGTAGTCGCCCGACAGCGCGACGACCGGAGTCTCCGGGTCGGCGGTGGCGACACCGAGCGCGGCCGGGATGGTCCAGCCGAGCGGGCCCGCCTGGCCGCAGTTGATCCAGTGGCGCGGCCTGTAGACGTGCAGCATCTGCGCACCGGCGATCTGGGAGAGGCCGATCGTGGTGACGTAGCGCGTCTCCGGGCCGAAGGCCTTGTTCATCTCCTCATACACGCGCTGCGGCTTCATCGGCACGTTGTCGAAGTGCGTACGGCGCTGCAGCGTGGCCTTGCGCTCCTGCGCGGAGGCGGCCCACTCGGCGCGGTCCGGCAGCCGGCCCGCGGCCTTGAGCTCCTTCGCCACCTCGATGAAGAGCTCCAGCGCTGCCTTGGCGTCGGAGGCGATGCCGTACTCCGGGGCGAAGATCTTGCCGATCTGGGTGGGCTCGATGTCGACGTGGACGAACGTGCGGCCCTTGGTGTAGACGTCCAGGCCGCCGGTGTGGCGATTGGCCCAGCGGTTGCCGATGCCGAGGACGAAGTCGGACTCGAGGAAGGTCGCGTTGCCGTAGCGGTGCGAGGTCTGCAGACCGACCATGCCGGCGTTCAGCTCGTGGTCGTCGGCGATGATGCCCCAGCCCATCAGCGTCGGGACGACCGGGATGCCGGTCAGCTCCGCGAACTCGACCAGCAGCTCGGAGGCGTCGGCGTTGATGATGCCGCCGCCGGCGACGATCAGCGGGCGCTCGGACGCGTTGAGCAACTTGATGGCCTTCTCGGCCTGGGCGCGGGTCGCCGACGGCTTGTAGACCGACAGCGGCTCGTACGTCTCCGGGTCGAACTCGATCTCGGTCAGCTGAACGTCGATCGGCAGGTCGATGAGGACCGGTCCGGGCCGTCCCGACCGCATCAGGTGGAAGGCCTGCTGGAAGACGCCGGGGACCTGCGCGGCCTCCAGGACGGTGGTCGCCGCCTTGGTGACGGGCTTGGCGATCGAGGCGATGTCGACGGCCTGGAAGTCCTCCTTGTGGATCACCGCGGTCGGCGCCTGGCCGGTGATGCAGAGGATCGGGATCGAGTCGCCGATGGCCGAGTAGAGCCCGGTGATCATGTCGGTGCCGGCCGGACCCGACGTACCGATGCAGACACCGATGTTGCCGGGGTTGGCGCGGGTGTAGCCCTCCGCCATGTGGGAGGCGCCCTCGACATGGCGGGCGAGCGTGTGGTCGATGCCCCCGCCGGCCTGCAGTGCCTTGTAGAAGGGGTTGATCGCCGCGCCCGGCACACCGAACGCGTTCGTGACGCCTTCGCGCTTGAGGATCTCAACTGCCGCTCGGGCAGCGGTCATACGAGGCATGGGTGCTCCTGCTTCAGCCAGGCGGAGTCGGGCTCTTTTGCGTCACTCGAGAGCATCGATTCCATAATGCGGAAGTTTAGTTCTGCTATACGGAAGTAATGTAGGACGCCTGCGGAGCGACGTCAAGGGATGCCCGAAGTCGCTCCCCAAGGCCTCGCGCTTGGTGGACGATGAACCGGAGCGCCTGGGGAAGGGGGACCGCGATGGCCGAGACCGTGCCGGTTCGCTGTCCGGCCTGCCGCCGCGACCACCTGTACGCGCCGACGCTCTATCCCTGCGCGTGCGGTGCGCCGCTCGCGCCGCCGATGCTGCGCGGCGCTCCCCCGGAACGGATCACCCACCGCACGTGGACGGACGACTGGGTGACGGTCCGCTGCCAGGAGTGCGGGCGCCAGGACCAGTGGCCGCAGCCGGAGCTCGGCTGCCCCTGCGGCACCGTGCTGCGTATCCCGGTCCGCCCGGTGAGCGCCCCGCTCCCGACGTCACCGGCCGCCACGTCGGCCGCCCCGCTCATGCGCCCGGCGCCCATCCCGTTCCCCCGCACGGTCACCGCGCCGCGCCCCACCTTCCGCCCGGTCACCATCCGCACGGCGCGCGACGCGGTGACCGCGGCGGCGCTCTACCTGAAGTGGCTGGGATTCCGCGATGTCGTCCAGCCGGAGGTCAGGCCCTCGTCCGGGATAGATCTGCGCGGTCCCGGTCTGGTCGCCCAGGTCGACCCGTCCACCCACCCCGCCACTCTGCGCGATGTCGAATGCCTCTGGCTGAACGGGCTGAGCATCTCGGCCGCGAGCGTCTTCTTCTCCCTCGCGGGGTACGCGGAAGACGCCAGGTCCCGCGCCGACCACCTCGGCATCCCGCTCTTCGTCATGGACCTCACGGGCAGCCCTCAGCCGGTCAACGGCCCGGCGGACGAATTGATCTCCACCGGCGCGTAACGGCACGGAATGTCGGTCGCGCCGTACGGGGATCCGACCCTGCTCCGGTACGTACCGCACGTCGCCCGGAACGGCGGACTGTTGCGGACTGTTCGGGCGCGGCAGCAAGGGTCCCGGCTTCTCCGTGCACCACAACCCGACGGGCGGCGGAGCGAGCTGCGGGGCCTGAAACCGCTGGGTCATACTCCCCGTATGCGTATCCGACCGGCCGCACTCGCCGAACTCCCCCTGCTCCAGGACATCGAGAGGGCTGCCGGGGAGCCCTTCCGCGGCCTCGGCATGGCGGCGATCGCCGACGACGAGCCCCCGGCTCTCGATCTCCTGGACCGCTACCGGCGGCGGGGCCGCGCCTGGGTGTCGGCCGACGGATCGGGCCGCCCGCTCGCCTATCTGATCTCCGACGAGGTCGACGGCGCGGCCCATATCGAGCAGGTGTCGGTCCATCCGGACGCCGCCCGCCGCGGGCTGGGCAGCGCCCTGATCGACCACCTCGCGGCGTGCGCCGTCGCCGACGGGCTGACGGCGCTGACCCTGACGACGTTCACCGAGGTGCCGTGGAACGCGCCGTACTACACCCGCCTCGGCTTCCGCACGCTCGACGAGGACGAACTCACCGAAGGGCTGCGGGAGATCAGACGCGCGGAGGCCCGGCACGGCCTGGACCACTGGCCCCGGGTGTGCATGCGCCGGGAGCTCGCCTAGCTCTCCTCAGGGCCGTACCGCCGGCGCAGCTCCACCTTTCTGACCTTGCCGCTCACCGTCATCGGGAAGTCCGCGAGGACCTCAAGCCTGCGCGGGATCTTGTAGTGCGCGAGCTGTTCGCGGCAGTACTCGGCGAGGCCCTCCAGCGTCGGCGGGTCCGCCGGATCGCGCGGGATCACACAGGCCAGGATCTCCTCGCCGTACTTCTCGTCGGGGACACCGACGACCTGGACGTCCGCGATCTTGGGGTGGCCGTACAGGAACTCCTCGATCTCGCGCGGATAGATGTTCTCTCCGCCCCTGATGATCATGTCCTTGATCCGGCCGACGATCTGGAAACAGCCGTCCTCGCGCATCACCGCAAGGTCGCCGGTGTGCATCCAGCGGCCCGCGTCGACCGCCTCCGCGGTCTTCTCCGGCTCGTTCCAGTAGCCGAGCATCACGCTGTAGCCGCGGGTGCACAGCTCGCCCGCCGCCCCGCGCGGCAGGGTCACGCCGCCGGCCGGGTCGACGACCTTGACCTCGATATGGGGCAGGACACGGCCGACGGTGCCGGTGCGGCGTTCCAGGTCGTCGTCGCGACGGGTCTGGGTGGAGACCGGGGAGGTCTCCGTCATGCCGTAGCAGATCGACACCTCCGCCATGTTCATCTCGGCGACGACCCGCTTCATCACCTCCACCGGGCAGGGCGAGCCCGCCATGATGCCGGTGCGCAGCGAGGAGAGGTCGTACGTCGCGAAGTCGGGAAGGTTCAGCTCGGCGATGAACATCGTCGGGACGCCGTAGAGCGAGGTGCAGCGTTCCTCGGCGACCGCGCGGAGCGTGGCGGCCGGATCGAAGGACGGCGCCGGGATGACCATGCACGCGCCGTGCGAGGTGGCCGCGAGGTTGCCCATGACCATGCCGAAGCAGTGGTAGAAGGGCACGGGAATGCAGATCCGGTCCTGCTCCGTGTAGCCGACCGACTCCCCCACGAAATAACCGTTGTTGAGAATGTTGTGGTGGGAGAGCGTGGCGCCCTTCGGGAAGCCGGTGGTGCCGGAGGTGTACTGGATGTTGATCGGGTCGTCGCAGGACAACTCGGCCTCACGGGCCGCCAGTTGCTCGTCGGAGACCTTACCGGCCGCGTCCAGGAGCACGTCCCAGGAGCCGTCCTCGATGTAGTGGACGGCCCGCAGTTCGGGGCAGCTGGGGCGCACCTGCTCCACCAGTACCCGGTAGTCGCTGGTCTTGTGCCGCTGCGAGGCGAACAGCACCGAGATCCCGGCCTGTTTCAGCACATACTCGAGCTCGTGCGCCCGGTACGCCGGATTGATGTTCACCATGATCGCGCCGATCCTGGCGGTGGCGTACTGCACGAGCACCCACTCGGCACAGTTGACCGCCCAGATCCCGACCCGGTCGCCCTTGTCGACCCCGGTCCCGAGCAGCCCGCGCGCCAGCTGGTCCACCGCCGAGCCGAATTCGGCATACGTCCAGCGGGTGCCCGCGGGTTCGTCGACCAGCGCTTCGCGGTCGGGGTACGCGGCGATCGTCCGGTCGAGGTTCTGGCCGATGGTGTCACCGAGCAGCGCCGTCGTGCCGGTGCCGTGCGCGTACGAGAGTGCCGTCGTCGCAGGTGCCGTCATCGCAGGTCCCCCTCGTCGTACTCGGCGGCCGAGCCCTCGGCCGTACGCTCGCGCAGCTCGATCCGGCGGATCTTCCCGGACACCGTCTTCGGCAGCTCGGCGAACTCCAGGCGGCGGATGCGCTTGTACGGGGCGAGGACGGCGCGCGAGTGCTCGAAGAGCAGCTTCGCCGTGTCCGGCCCCGGCTCCCAGCCCTCCGCCAGCACGATGAACGCCTTGGGCACGGCGAGCCGCACCGGGTCCGGGGCCGGTACGACCGCCGCCTCCGCCACCGCCTCGTGCTCCAGGAGCGCGCTCTCCAGCTCGAACGGCGAGATCTTGTAGTCGGAGGCCTTGAAGACGTCGTCGGAGCGCCCGATGTAGGTGATGTATCCGTCGGCGTCCCGCGCGCCGATGTCACCGGTGCGGTAGAAGCCGCCCGCCATCGCCTCGGCCGTACGCTCCGGGTCGCCGTGGTACCCGGTCATCAGACCGACCGGACTGCCGGACAGGTCGAGCGAGATCTCGCCCTCCGTCGCGCCCGGCCGGCCCGTCACCGGGTCGAGCAGCTCCACCTTGAAGCCGGGACAGGGTCGGCCCATCGAGCCGGCCTTGAGCAACTGGCCCGGGGAGTTGGCGACTTGGACGGCGGTCTCGGTCTGCCCGAAGCCGTCCCTGATCACCACGCCCCACTCCCGGCGGACCGTCTCGATGACCTCCGGGTTGAGTGGTTCGCCCGCGGCGACGACCTCGCGCGGCGGCGTGCGCAGCCCGCTCAGATCGGACTGGATCAGCATCCGCCAGACGGTCGGCGGGGCGCAGAAGCTGGTGACGCCCGCCCGGTCCATCTCGGACATCAGCCGGCCGGCGTCGAAGCGTGTGTAGTTGAGGATGAAGACCGTCGCCTCGGCGTTCCAGGGCGCGAAGAGGTTCGACCAGGCGTGCTTGGCCCAGCCGGGCGAGGAGATGTTGAGGTGGACGTCGCCGGGCCTGAGGCCGATCCAGTACATGGTCGATAGGTGGCCGACGGGGTACGAGACATGGGTGTGCTCGACCAGTTTGGGGCGGGCCGTGGTGCCCGAGGTGAAGTAGAGCATCAGCGGGTCGTCCGCATGCGTGACGCCGTCGGGCTCGAAGTCGCCGCGGCCCGGCACGGAGAACGCCTGGCGGAAGTCGAGCCAGCCCGGCACACCGGCCGCGCCCCGGTCCGCCACCGCGATCCGGGTGTAGTCCCCCGGCACCTCGGCGAACTTGGCGGTGTCCGCCTCGCGCACGATGACATGCCGTGCGCGTCCACGGTCGATCCGGTCCCGCAGGTCCACCGGGCCGAGCAGGGGGGTCGCGGGAATGACGACGGCACGCAGCTTCATCGCCGCCAGCGCGGTCATCCACAGTTCCTGCTGGTTGCCGAGCATCACGAGGATCCGGTCGCCGGCCTCTACGCCCTGCGCCCGCAGCCAGTTGGCGACCTGGTCCGAGCGCACGGACATCTCGCCGAACGAGACCTTGACCTCGCTGCCGTCCTCCTCGACGATGTGCAGCGCGGTCCTGCCGTTGCCGGTGGCGATCTCGTCGAACCAGTCGAGTGCCCAGTTGAAGCGCTCGAGCCGCGGCCAGGTGAAGCCTTCGTACGCCGTTGCGTAGTCATCCCTGTGCTGCAGCAGGAAGTCCCGGGCGGCCCGGAACCTCTCCGTCGCGCTGCCAGACGTCATGTGTCCTCCTCATTGCGGGACCGGCTACCGACATCGTGTAATCAGTGACCCAGGTCTCACTACCCCCGTACGGGGGTGACCCCTCGCAGAGAGAAGAGCCGGTGTCCGAGTCGGCCGATGCTGTGGAGATGCGAGCGGCGCTGCAGCGGCTGCGCCGCTCGACCGGGCTGCCGGTCGCCTTCGGCGGACTGCTGCACGATGCCCGACAGCTGCGGATCGCCGAACTGAGCGGCACGGCGACGGGAGCGTTGCGCGGTCTCGCGATCAGCGCGGGCAGCGGCCTCGGCGGGAAGTCCATCGCGCTGTCGCGGCCGTGTGCGGTGAGCGACTACCCCTCGGCACGGCACATCAGCCATGAGTACGACGCGGCGGTGGCGACGGAGGGGCTGCGCTCGGTGCTGGCGGTGCCCGTCGTCGTGCGGCGCAAGGTGCGGGGTGTGCTGTACGGCGCGCTCCGTGAGCCGGTGGCGCTGGGCGAGCGGACCTTCGACGCGGCGGTGGCGGCGGCGCGCGATGTGGAGCAGGCCCTGGTCGTACGGGACGAGGTGCAGCGGCTGCTGGCCGCGGTCCGGGAGCCGGTGGCCGGCCCCGGGGCGTGGGAGGAGGTCCGCGAGGTCCACGGGGAGCTGCGCGCGCTGGCACCGCGGATCGGCGACCAGACACTGCGGGAGACGCTCCTGACGGTCTGCCGCCGGCTGGCGACCGCGGCGGGCGGCCCGCCGCGCGAGCGGACCGTCGCGCTGGCGCCGCGCGAGCTGGATGTGCTCGCCTGCGTCGCGGCGGGCTCGACGAACGCGGCAGCGGCGGAGCGTCTTGGCCTGAAGCCGGAGACGGTGAAGGGGTATCTGCGGGCCGCGATGCGGAAGCTGGGGGCGCACACCCGGCTCGAGGCGGTGGTGGCGGCGCGCCGCGCGGGCCTGCTGCCGTAGCTGGGGGCACCGGACAACCAAGCCCCGCCAATCAAGCCCCGCCGGCGATTGAGGCGCGGGGTCTGGGGCGGAGCCCCAGTTACGGGAAGGGGCGGGTAGGGGAACAACCCGCCTGCCGGACGCGGCGACGTGGCAACGCGGAAGGCGCCTCACCCCAGCGGGCCGACCCTTGCGCAAGGAGCGCGTCAAATACCGGTCTCCCGGCGTCAGCGGCACGTCAGGAGCCCGCTGACCCGCCTCTGTACGGGCATAGCTTCAGGTGGTCAGGAAAGCGATCGACTCCCCTGTGGAGGACACCATGAAGACCCTCACCCGCGAGGAAGCGGACCCTGCGGAACCCGACGAACCTTGCCCGGCAGGGCCGCTGTACGTGCCGGTTCGGCTCGGCTCTGCCGGAGGATGCCAGGTGCGCTTCATGCGCACACCGCTCGGCGTACGCACGGCCATCGGCTTCACCGGCCGGGACCGGCTCGTCGCCGTGCTCGGTGAACGACAGCAGTGGATCAGGATCGCCGAGCCCACGCTGCGTGCGCTCGCCGAACCGCTCGGGGTCACGACCGTGACGGTGGATCCCCGGCTCACCGCGCCCGCCGCTGCCAGGAGCGCGGCCGCACCCGCTCCCGTACAGCAGTGCGCGCGCCGCGAGGTCTCCCCGGTGCACGCCCTTCACGGCTGATGCCCTGCCGGCGTACACCACCTCGCGTCGGGCAGGCCGTCCGGGCTCGTACCCCGTATCGATGGCATCGGGCTGCAACATGACGGGCCAGGGGCTACTCGCTGAAGGTCCCGAAGCGGATGTCGTGCGCGGTGGCCGAGGTCATGGTGGTGAGCATCCGCTCCCCCTCCTCGACCAGCGCGTCGCACTGCGATCGGGTCAGCTTTCCGAAGGCCTGCACGGTCAGGGTCGCGCGCTCCTTGGTCTCGGCCAGCCGCCAGATGCCGGCCAGGTACCCGTCGACAAGGAAGGTGCAGTAGGCCATGTTGCCCTTCCAGGTGCGCGCCTTGTACTCCTCGGCCACCACCCGGCTGCGGTCGGCGTGCGAGAGCAGCAGATTGTCGAACTCGGGGAGGAAGCGGGGCGGCGCGGGGGTGTCGGCGTCGGGGCGGGGGGCGTCGGGGAGGTCGAAGAGCTCGACGCCCTTCTCGTCCTGGAAGACGGCCAGCTGCGGCCGGAGCCGCTCGAAGACCTCCCGCATCCGGGTCAGTCCGGACCACATCTGCATGTCCTTGACCGATGCGGGCCCGAAGGCGGCGAGATAGCGGAGCACCGTGCCGTCGGGCGCGGGCACCGGCTCGGTCGCCCTGCCGAACCAGTGCTCGGCGGTGGTCAACGTGACCTGGCCGCTTCTGCCCCACAGCCCACGCGGGGTGACCTGCACCAGCGGCAGTACACAGCGGGCGGCCACGGAGAGTGCGAACGGATCGGCGTCCGGCCACTCCTTCAGCAGAGTCTCGCGCAGCTCCTTCATGGTCCGCGGCTGCTCCTCGACCAGCTCGCGGGCGAGGGCGCCGAGCCGGTCCAGGTCGACCCCGGCCAGACCCTTGCGGAACTGCGTGAGCTCCCGGTCGCGCGCCGCCTGGACCAGCGGCCGCAGCGTGAGGCAGTCGTCGGCGGAGTGCGTGTGAATGGTGGAGCGCATGGTGACCAGGCGGGCGACGTCGCGGGAAGCCATCAGCCCGGAGAGCTCCTCGGGGTCGAAGCCGTCCAGGCGGGCGGCGAGTGCGTAGTACGGGGGCTTCACGTTCTGCGCCTGGAGGCCGACGAGGTGCTCGACGGCGCCCTTGACGGACATCGCGGACCTGGGGGCGCGGCGCAGCAGGAGCTGACGGTCCAGCGTGGCGCGGTTCAGTGCGCGGTTGCCGAGTACGGGGTTCGTCGTCTTCGAGGCCATGCGCCACACGCTACCCAGGCTTGCGGACAGCTTCTGTCCGCAATGGTGGTACGCCTGGGCCGCCACCCCGTCCTGCCAGGGCAATTCGGCCCGGATATCCTGCTCCGAGGCCATACCGGCGCAAGCCGCAGACGTTCGAGGTGGGAGGTGGGACCGCGATGCCACGCTCCTCGAAGAGGCACCAATGGCGCCGCCGCCCACTGCCGCCCGCGAGCCCGCCGCCACAAGCCCCCACGGCCGCCGAGCCGCCCGCCCCCTCCCCCGTACACAAGGACCAGGGCAGCGTCGTCCAGGCCGCGCTCTACCGCGACGGACGCCGCGTCTCGACGCCGGACTCGCTCGCCGAGACCTTCCGTCAGCTGCGTGAGTACCCGGACGGCATGGCATGGATCGGGCTGCACCGCCCGTCCGAGGCCGAACTCCTCTCGCTGGCCGCGGAGTTCGACCTCCATGAACTCGCCGTCGAGGACGCTCTTGAGGCCCACCAGCGCCCGAAGCTGGAGCGGTACGGCGACACCTTGTTCGTGGTGCTGCGCGCCGCCCGCTATCTCGACGCCCAGGAGGAGGTCGACTTCGGCGAGCTGCATGCCTTCGTCGGCAAGGACTTCCTGATCACGGTCCGCCACGGAGCAGCCCCGGACCTGTCGGCCGTACGCAACCGGATGGAGAAGACTCCCGAACTTCTCGCGCTCGGCCCGGAGGCGGTGCTGTACGCGATCCTCGACGCGGTCGTCGACGGCTACGCCCCGGTTGTCGCGGGCGTGCAGAACGACATCGACGAGATCGAGACCGAGGTGTTCGGCGGCGACCCGGCGGTGTCCCGCCGTATCTACGAACTCTCCCGCGAAATGGTCGAGTTCCAGCGCGCCACCCGCCCCCTGGTCGGCATGCTCCACGGCCTGATGGCGGGCTTCGCAAAGTACGGCACGGACGAGGAGCTGCAGCGCTATCTGCGCGACGTCGCCGACCATGTCACGCACACCAGCGAGCGCGTGGACGGCTTCCGCCAGGCGCTGGCGGACATCCTCACGGTCAACGCGACGCTGGTGACGCAGCAGCAGAACGCGGAGATGCGGGCGCTGGCGGAGGCCGGCTTCGAGCAGAACGAGGAGATCAAGAAGATCTCCTCGTGGGCCGCCATCCTCTTTGCTCCCACGCTCGTGGGAACGATCTACGGCATGAATTTCGAGACAATGCCGGAGCTGAAGTGGGCAGCGGGCTATCCGTTCGCGATCCTGCTGATGGCGGTCGTCTGCGTCAGTCTGTACTTCATCTTCAAGCGCCGCGACTGGCTCTGAGTCACATACACCGACCAGCGCGACCGACACAGTCGATTCGCTATCGCAACCTCCCCTGGATGACCCTCCGCGCCCCTGGGGGGTATCTGGGGAGAAACGACAGAGCCGGGGAGTCGCACCCCTTCACCGGTTCGGGCCGGCGGACGCGCACCGGACACACAGCGGCGTTCTGAGCGTGATCGAGACTGCTCACGCTTAATAGTCGCTGCGTAGACGCAAGAGGCGGGTGGCCGCTGTGTGCGACCCACCCGCCTCTTGGATACCCGGCCACCTACGCTCCCGGTCCAGCCATTTCGTACGCCTCCCGTGTGCCAGCGCCGTCGGCATCCTCAGCGGAGCCCAGCAATTTGTTGATGACTGCGCGCCCTTTACTGCCAGCCATGCGCGTTGCAGTTCTCTCGCTCACAAAGCCTTCAAGGCGCGCCGAACCGTCGCAGAATACCCATTGTTCACGAGAATCCGAATATTCGACTCAACACGCGACCGGTATATCAATACCTCGAGGCCGGGGCGCCAACTCTCTTCGACCCCAACGTATGCAACTTCAGGTAGCGAAATTGAGTTACGAAACCTACGATCGAACGTCACTTCGCCGCCATGCGAGACTATCTTTCCACAAATTGAGATATCATCCCATTCTAAGCTGGCCCGACTAGAAGTATTCCGCGATATGCAACGGCCAGTGCAATCCATAAAGTAGTGCACACTTGGCCGAATGCCCTGCGACGAGGCGGATGGCGGTGACCGAGATAATCGCGGCGAAAATGCCTAACCCGACAACCGCAGACCACTGAGGAGCAATGCCCAGCCCCACGGCCACTGCCACAGCGCACCAGACAAGCAACCCATAAGTACCATCCCGCAGAACTTCCCTGAACCCGACGACACCCGCGCCCTCACCCCGGTTATCGAGATTGCCGATAAAGATATGCCGTTGGGTGAGGCACTCCAACTTTCCCATCCAGCCACCATACTTCACCATTCCTGATAGTGCAGATATGCGCAGGTCGCTCGGGGCTTGTGCCGCGAGCGACCTGCGCAGAATTTAGACTACTGTCACGGCAGATCTCTCAGATAGTTCCTGACCGTCGCCTTCCACTCCCCACGAGGGACTTTATAGAGCAGAGGAGAGGAGCCAGCCATGTCGCGCTTGGCGAAGAATGAGGCGTACTTACCATTTGCTCCCTTGATGAGGCCTCCGCCGAGCCCTCGTCCCCACAAAGCCCCAGCCGCGATCCCCTTGGCCTCCGCCTTGGCTGTCCTGAACAGAAATGGTGTGGCGCCTGCTCGCCGACCCGATGGCTGCAACCGCTCCGATGGCTATATCCACGCCCTTGTGGTTCCGCCAGTCTGAATTTCCAAGCCTCTCGTCCCACACCTCGTCAACGGTATTATCCCAGGCCGCACTGAAGTTTCCCTTCTTGATGCTGCCCCAGATTCCATCCCTCTTGCGGCGTTCGGCTTCGGCTTCGGCTTTGGCGCGGGCGATGGCCTGAGCGCGGGCGACCGCTACCTGCTGCGCTCGCTGTTTGGCTTCCGCGTCGTCAATGAGGTAGTGACTCGGACTGGCGCGGTAGGCGCGGTAGCGGCGTTGCGACTCCTGGTCTTTCTTGGAGGTCTGGTGCCAGACCCACTTGCCGTTTTTGTAGGTGTCGCCGGCGCTCATGCCGCGCTGGTCGGCCCAGTAGTCGTCGTTGTAGGAGGCTCCGCCGGCGGGCCCGTCAGGGCGGAGGCCGTCGGGGCGGAGGCCGTCGGGGTCGGCTTTGGTGAACGCTCCCTGCCGGAGGTGGCCGCCGCAGTGTTGGACGGGTGGCGTTGACTTCATCTCTCTGCTGTCTTGGCACCGAGCAGTCACACTGAACGTTTACCCATGGACGCTGCCCGCAACCAGATAAAACCCCTAAACAGTTACAACCGGAGAGGGGCCGTCAGCTATCTGGGACCCCTCGCAAAAGATCGCCGCTAACCGTTGGGGTGGCCATCCATCTTGATGTCCAGATACTCGTCTAGCAGGCGAAACAATGTCTCGACTGCTCTGGAGTTGTCTCGCGCGCTAAGTGGACTAGTGGGGGAGGGCCGCGGACCGTTAGGCAACGCATATCTGAGGATCAGGGCCTGCCAGCTCAGATTCGTGCCCTCACCAAGCTCGGCGGCCAACCACTCAGCGAAACCGTCCAGGAGACGCCACGAGTTGCCTGCATCGCAGCCGTTCACGAAGGCGGCCACAGTAACATAGGAGCCGTCAAGACCGAGCATCTTGGGCCGCTCGCGTGCAGTGCGGAACAGCTCTTGAAAGTCCATGTCTTTCCCTCAGAATCCAAAGTTGATCGCGTCACGGTAATCGAAGAGCTTCATATGCTCCGCTAAGGCACTCCGTTGGTCGGACTGAACTGATCATAAACCCGCCCCTCCTTGACCACCACAGTGTGCGAATACCATCCGCTGTCCTGTTTACGATAGGGGCCAAGCTGGAACCTTCTAGTGGGATCGACTTCAATAGTCTTTATTCCCCGCCAATCACCTTCTAAATGCGTGGGCCCTCCGCGCCCCTGAGGAGTATCCGGGAAGAAACGACAGAGCCGGGGAGTGGCACCCGTTCACCGATTCGAGCCGGCGTACGCGCACCGGCCACACGGCGGCGTTCCGAGCAGTGATCAAGGCTGCTCACGCTTAGTAGTCGTCGTGCAGACGCAAGAGGCGGGTGGCCGCTGTGTGCGACCCACCCGCCTCTTGCCTACCCGGCCACCTACGCTCCCGATCCAGCCATTTCGTACGCCTCCCGTGTGCCAGCACCGTCGGCATCCTCAGCAGAGCCCAGCAACTTGTTGATGGGTACGCGCCCTTTTCTGCCGGCCATGCGTGTTGCAGCACTCTCGCTCACAACGCCTTCAAGGCGCGCCGAACCGTCGCAGAATCCCCAGTATTCACGAGAATCCGAATATTCGGCTCAACATGCGATCGGTAGATCAATACCTCGAGGCCGGGACGCCAGCTCTCTTCGACGCCAACGTATGTAACTTCAGGTAGCGAAATTGACTTACGAAACCTACGGTCGAACGTTACTTCGCCACCATGGGAGACTATTTTTCCATAAATAAAGGGGACTCTTCCAGTGACCTCAGCCCAGGACGCTCGGCAGGGAATCTCGACTCGACCTTCAGTAATAAACTGGCGCGAGCGCGCGCTCGCCCTACGGCTCGCACCCGCCTTAATTGCAGCACCGGAGACGGCCGCCACCAAGGTGAGAAACGCAAGTTCAATTATGAGCGACACGGATATACCATCCAATTCTAGACTGGACCGACTAGAAGTACTCCGCGACACGCGATGGCCGTGAAATTCATAAAGCAGTGCGCACTTAGCCGAATGCCGCCGTTATCCGCATCAGGAGAGTAGATCCACCAGTCTCAGGGCAGATGATACCCCGCCCAGGGATGCACACTTGGCGGTATGCCCCTTCGCCAGCCGGACGAGGCAAACCGCCAGCGCAAGAAGGGAGAAGGCGGCCACCGCCATGAGAGCCACCACCCAGCTGACCACAACACCGAGAGCGCAGGCCGCTCCGACCCATATCAGCAGAGGTACGCGACACCCCTTCAGAACCGTGAGAAGTCCGACAGGAACGGGGCGATCCGGCACGACTCTGTAATTGTCGAATTCAAGATGATTTCTCGTCGCGCAATACTTCTGATTCAACAGGTTCCCTATCTCTACGGTTGAGGCCTGGTGCTCTGCCGCCAGGGCACCAGACCTCTACGACCGATCTCTCAGTCCTTCACTTCCCCAAGCTCTTAAAGTTCCACCGCAGCGGAAGCCCTCCCGACCTCGGGCCGGTTACGATGCTGTCGACTCGCGCATGCCCGCCCTTAACAGCCCAGCGTGAGTACATGGTGGTACCTCCCTTCCGCAACGCTCCGAGTGCTCCCCGGCCATACATGGTGCCCCACGCCATCCCAACCACTTCAGACTTCGCAGTGCGCAGCATGAACTGACTGGCCCCCTGCCTTCTATCCTCTTCACTTGCGACGGCCATGTGAGCACCGAGACCAGCTACGAAGACAGCACTCGCACCCACGACGAACAGCCCCATTCCGCAGACAGCCGACGCGATGCAGGCAGCTGTGCCCACGGTGGCGAGGATCTTGATTCCTATGTCCACGCCCTTGTGGTTCCGCCAGTCTGAATTTCCAAGCCTCTCGTCCCACACTTCGTCGACGGTATTATCCCAGGCTGCACTGAAGTTTCCCTTCATGATGCTGCCGAAGATTCCGTCCTTCTTGCGGCGTTCGGCTTCGGCTTTGGCTTTGGCGCGGGCGATGGCCTGAGCTCGGGCTACGGCTACCTGCTGGGCTCGCTGTTTGGCTTCGGCGTCATCGATAAGGTAGTGACTCGGACTGGCGCGGTAGGCGCGGTAGCGGCGTTGCGACTCCTGGTCTTTCTTGGGGGTCTGGTGCCAGACCCACTTGCCGTTTTTGTAGGTGTAGCCGGCGCTCATGCCGCGCTGGTCGGCCCAGTAGTCGTCGTTGTAGGAGGCCCCGCCGGCGGGCCCGTCAGGGCGGAGGCCGTCGGGGTCGGCTTTGCTGAGCGGGTTGTTGTGGGCGTAGCTGTAGGCGTTCATCTGGGCGGGGTCTTCCACGTCGATGATGGGGTCGACGGAGAGGAAGCGTCCGGTGGTGGGGTCGTATTCGCGGGCGCCGAGGTGGGTGAGGCCGGTGGGGTCGTTGGTGCCGCCGACGAAGCCCCGGGTGCCGAACGTGTCGGACTGTGCGCTGCGGAGCTGGCCGAAGGGGAGTTGCTTTCGGCGGGTGATTGCGAGCGTGGCGACGTTGATGGCGGTCATCGCGGTGCCCTGGTGGTCGGACATCAGGTAGGAGATGTTCGCGCCGCTGCGGACGGCGACGTTTTCGCCGTTGTGGGTGTAGTAGCGGGTGCCGGTCTTGGTACTGGCGCTGGCGGTGAGTTCGTTGCCTTCGGGCAGGGTGAGGACGCTGCTGCCGTCGGCGTTCTTGGCGATCAGCCGGTCGCCGTCGGCGTCGTAGAGGTAGCTGGTGGTCTTTCCGGATTCGGTGAGGGTGGCCAGGTGGCCTTCGGTGTCCCAGGTCAGGTCCTGGGTGCGGCTGCCGATGACGCGCTTGGTGGTGTTGCCGGCCTTGTCGTCGTATCGGAAGGTGCTGCTCTGGCCGTCGTTCGCGCCGCCCTTGACGGTGGCCTGTTGCACGGCGTGAGGCAGGCCGGTGTTCGGCGCCGGGTAGTTGTAGGTGGTGGTGGCGTCGGTGGTGGCCGGTCCGGTGGCGTGGTCGGTCTGTTTGGTCCGGTTACCGAGGGCGTCGTAGCGGTAGCTGTGCCAGTAGGCGTCGGGGCCGCCGACGGTGCTCGCGGAGGGGTCGCTGGTGCAGTCGGTCTTGGCGGTCCAGGCCTCGGTGAGCTGTCCAAGCGCGTCGTTCGTGAAGCATTGGGTGTCGGTGGACTTCTGGACGTCCTGGCCGCTGGTTGTGGTGACGCCGGTGACGTTCCCGGCCGGGTCGTAGGCGTAGGAGGTGTCGTCGATCCGCTGAGGGGCGCTGTCGCGGTCGGTGACCTGCCGGGTCAGGCGGCCGGTGTGCTCGTCGTAGAGCTGCTTCTTGTAGACCTTCTTGCCCAAGGCGCTGCCGAACTCGAGGCTTTGGGGGCGGGAGTAGACGTCGTACAGGGTGTTGGCGACCAGGATGACGCCGCTGCGGCTGGTGCGGAAGGGCTGGTCGTCGCTGTTGTAGTTGGTCGTTACCCGCTCGGAGGGGACGTTGCCGACCACGGGATGGAGAGTCCAGTCCAGGGCGCCGGTTTCGGGGGTGTAGCCGTAGGTCCAGGTGTACGTGCCGGCCAGGCTGCGGGCCGCGGCCGGGACGGTGACCGTGGTGGAGGTCGGCTGGTAGCGGTCGTTGTAGTCGCCGGTGGCGGTCGTGTACTCGGAGCCGTTGTCGTATCGGGTGCTGCTGGTCACGTAACCCTTGGCGAGGGTGTCGTAGGTCCACGTGGCCAGTAGCGTGTCGCCGCGCTTGGTCTCGGTCTTGCGGCCGAGCTCGTCGTATGTGGTGGTGAGGGTGATGTTGCGGGCGTCAGTTTCCGTGGTGACGCGACCGAGCTTGTCGTATGTGGCGGTGGCCGGGCCCTTGTCCGGGTCGTCGGTGCCGGTCTTCTGGCCACGGTTGTCGAATGTGTAGGTCCAGGTGTTGCCGGCAGGGTCGGTGACCTCTTCCGCCTCGTCGTACTTGCCGTAGGTGTAGGTGGTCTTCTGCGAGGCGGTGCGTTCGGCGTTGGTGTATTGCAGGAGTTCGGTGGTGCGGCCGCGTGCGTCGGTGACCGTGGTGGTCGCGGTGCCGCCCTTCGGCGGGATCACGGTGGTGCGGTCGCCGTCGTATTGCCTGGTGGTGCGCCACTGCTCGTCGCCGAACTTCAGCGAGAGGGCTGCAGTGATCCGGCCTGCGCCGTCGTAGCGGTTCTCGGCCGCGGCGGGAATCTGATTGATGGCTTTGGCGGTGAACAGCTTGTCCGAGGGGGCGGCTTCGGCGTAGTACGCGGCGAAGCTGGTGGAAGCCCAGCCCCGGGTGTCGTAGTGGGTCTCGGTGACAATGCTGTGCTGGGTGCCGTTGGCGGGCGCCTGGGTCTGCCGCTCGCGCAGCAGCCCGTCGTACAGCGCGTACACGGTGCGGTAATCGCCGTTGCGTTTGAGCATCTTGGTGGTGACGACGTTCGCCTCGGTCTGAGAGATCTTGTAGCTGTATTCCGCGGAGGGCTGGGTGGCGTGGTCGGCCTTGGCCCAGCCGGGCTGCCACACCTTGAGGACACGGCCGAGGCCGTCATGAACGGCGTCGGTGCGCTTGCCGTTGGCGTCGACCGTGGCGGTGACGACGCCACGGGCAGGCTCGTAGCTGTTGGTGACGGTGTGTTTGAGCGTGTTGGTCACCGTGGCGGACGTCGGCGCCTCTACGGTGAGCGGATTGTAGGCGGTGGTGGTGGTGTTGCCCAGCGCGTCTGTGTCGGTCAGCGCGCGGCCGTGCTGGTCGTAGGTGTGGGTGGCGGTGGTGAGGTATCCGGTGCCTGCGGCATCCTGCTCCTCGAGCTTGGTGACGTCTCCCCTGGTCGGCTGGGCGGTGAGGCTGGTGGCGCCGTCGTAGTAGTGGCGCTCGGTCGAGACCAGATCGGCCGGCAGGGAGGGCGTGGTGCCGCAGGGCTTGGCGACCGTCTTGACCTCGGCGATGAGGGTCAGGATGTTCTTGGCCGTGTTGCGGACGTAGGCAGTGGTGGCGCATTCCTCGTCACCGGTCTTGGCGGTGTCGCCGAGCTGCGACTCGGTCAGGGGCTGGCCGTAGGTGTCGAAGGTGCGGTCGGTCTTCGTCGTGCGCCAGCCGGTGCCGACTGCGGTGCGGGTCTTTTCCGAAGCGCCGCCGGTTGCGTAGGCCTTCAGGGCGGGCAGGTCTTCGCTGCGGGTTTCGGTGGCCGTGGCGGCGGAGAGCCACGGGGTGTAGCTGGTGGTGGTCTCCAGCTTGCCGCCGTCGCCGTTGTACGTGGCCTCCTCGCGGGTCATGCCGGCGAAGGCTTCCTTGTCGGTGACCGCGATGCCTTCGGTGTCCTTGACGGACGCTCCGTCGATGCCCCGGAAGTAGCGGTATTCCTTCAATGTCTGCCGGTCGGCGCCGGCGCCGGTGCGGACCTGGACGCGGTCATAGCCCTTGCGGTCGCTGTAGGTGAGGTGCTTGGCCTTGGTGAATTCGTCGTCCTTGGCCTTCGCCCACGCCATACCGTCCAGGTAGGCGTAGTCGGTCTGTTTCACGGCGGCGCCGCCGGTGTTGTCGGCCTCGAGGATCTGGGTGGCGACGTAGGAGTGGAACCAGTCCAGGTACGGTTCGTAGTCCTCGGCGGGTGCGTCCGGCGGTGACCAGATCACCGGGTAGCAACGGCGGGTGTTGGAGGCCGGGGAGGGGACGTCGCCGGCCTTGCAGTCTTCGGGCGAGTAGGTGACGCCGATGGTGCCGCCGGTCTCGGTGTTGATGCCGTATATCCGGTAGCGCCACATGGGCGGCACGGGATCGGGCTCGCCGCCGGTCGTGGCGCCTTCGACACGGTTCTTCAGCGTCTGGCCCTGGAAGGTGACGGGAGGCAGGGCGGTGTCGCCGGCGCCGGTGTGCCCGGTGCGCTTGACCGATGCCAGCCACAGCGGCGGGTCCTGGCCGTCGCCGGTGGCCGGGAACTGGTGCTCCAGAGCCCAGGTGTCGACGGGTTTGTAGGCTCCGCCGGTCAGGACTGACGTGTCGATCTTCTGCAGCATCTTCCGGGTCCAGAAGGACGGCGAGAAGCGGTCCTTGCATTCGGTGCCGGAAGCGCAGTGCTGGTCGAAGGGGACGTCGGGCCAGTTCTTGGCGTGGTCCTTGTCGAAGGCGCCGCAGTTGGCGAGGCAGCGTTCGGCGACGGTGAAGTCGACCTTGGCAGCGGCCTTCACATACATGGCGTTGGAGCGCAGCCCGTACTCGATGCGGTCGAGGTGGCCGCCGCGGTCGTACACGGTGGCGGTGGAGGCGCCGGTCGTGGAGTTGACGTTGCGGCCGTAGTAGTTGGTCTCGGTGCTCCAGTAGTAGGCCATGGCGTCGTTGTGCGGGTCGACGACATAGTCGAGGTTCCAGCGCCAGGCCTGCTGGCACCAGGAGTCCTTGAACGCGGTGGCGTGGCACGGCTCGCCCGCGTGGTTGCCGAAGACGGGCACCGTCCAGGTGGAGTTCGTCGGCGTTTTGTCCGAAGTCCAGCCGGGCAAGCGGTTGTAGCCGAAGTAGTACTGGGTGCCGTCGGGAGTGGTGACCTTCCAGTACTCGCCGTTGTCGTCGCCGTTGCCACGGTCGGCACCAGCCAGCTTCTCGATCGTGGTGCCGTCGTCGCTCTCCAGGTGCCATTCGCCCGACGCGGTGTCCCGGATCAGGGTGTTGGACTGGCCGTTCAGGTTGAGGACGGCGTTGTCCTTCTTCCAGCACAGGTCGCCGACCTTGGTGGTGTTGTTGCCGTTCTTCGTGTCGTCGGTGCAGGAGACATACCGGCGTTCCACGTAGCCGGGCTCCATCGATCAGCCGTCGCCGATTCCGTTCGCCTGATTGTTCGTCGCGGCCGTGTGGCCGTCGATGGACTGCGAGGCGTAGGACAGGTTCAGTTGCGGTGCGACTGCGCCGGGCACCTCGGGGGTGTCGATGTCGTACTTCCAGGTGAAGCCGCCGTTGGAGCCGCCGGCCGACCACGATGATGACGGTGCCAGCGACGTGGCGCCGAAGCTCCCGGACGAGCCGGACACGCCTGCGGTCGCGGCGAGGAGCACGGTGCCGGAGGATGCGGACAGCTCGGTCGCGGACCTGACAGCCGGGCTCTTGGCCACCGGGGCCGCCTGATCAGCGGCTGGCGGAGCTGCGGGGAGGGGTACCGCGGCGGACAGGGTCCCGGTCTTGCTGTTGTTCGACGTCTTCAGCTCGGTACCCGTGGAGCAGCTCTTGGCCGTAGGGGTGGTCAGCGCACAAGCGGGGACCTGCCGTAGCGTCAGACGGGAGGCCCAGTCGCCGCCGTAGGCGTGCCGGAAGCCGGAATAGTCGACATCGACTTTGACCTGGCCCGCGGCTCCGACGGAAGGGCGCACTGCCAGAAGGATGCCGTCCACTCCCAGCTCATCGGCCGTCTTGCGATCCAGCACTTGGACCTGGGCCCGCTCAGGCCCCGACGAACCAGCGCCCTTGGCCTTGACGTGCTGCAGCTTCACCGGCAGCTTCCCCGCCCGGGCGGGACCGGATGCGGGGAGTGTCGCCTGCGCCGTCGCCGGCGTAGGCCACGTCACTTTCGGCGAGGCATTCCATGCGTGCTGTTCTGCCTGGTCGGGCCGGGTGATCCTGTGCGTTTTCACCGGTGCCGTGGCGACGGCGTCGGGCTTCTTGAGTTCGAGCAGGCTTAATTCCGCCGCAGCCGCGACCGGACCGCCGAGCAGTCCGGCCAGCAGGTAGACGGCCAGCGACAGGGCGGTGGCCCTGACGGCCATGAGACGTCTGCGTATCCGGCGCCCCGGCTGGAGCACTGTCGACCGCGATCGAGACACAAATCCCCCCACAGGATGCACACAACATGAAGATCAGACCGACCCTATCCGGAGGTCGACTTCCTGAAAAGACGGCATGAATGAATAGTTGATGCACCGTGAAATTGCCTGCGGAATAACACAACTCCCAGTGAAGGCGCAGTCGTTACTCGGGCGCGTCGCGTCTCGGTTCGATAACTTGACGATTCCCTGACGTGCGCAGATGCTCTCAACGACCACGATGCGGTGGGACGTAGAGTGCGAATCGTGCATCCGTAATGCTCCGACTGATTGGGGCATAGCTCCGGTATTCAAGGCGTGCTGCGCAAACCGTCTTTCTCGCCGCGCATCCCTTCTGGGTGCGGTAGAAAATCTGTAGGATTCGCAAAGGGGAGCATTATGAAGAGAGCCTGGTACGGCTCGAGACGTCTCACACCTCACCGGATATCGCTTGCCGTCGTGGCGGCTTTGGCGCTGGCCGCGCCCTCTGCCGCCGCACTGCCGTCAACTCCAGCCATGTCCGTCGAAGTTGACCGGAGTGTTGCTCCGAAGACTCCGGACGAGGCGGCCGCACTGGCGGAGGCGGCCGATTCGGGCAAGCCTGTCGAGGTCATCTCCCGGCGCACAGAGACATCGCAGACGTTCGCCAACCCGACCGGCACGTTCACCGAAAGCCGCTACACGCTTGCGCAGTGGACCCGGCAGGGCAACAAGCTGGTGGACATCGACACCACCCTGGCCCCGGCCACGGACGGCACCGTCAGCCCGAAGGCCACCACCGTGGACGTGACGTTCTCCGGTGGCGGGACGGGCGCGCTGGCCACCGTAGTCCGCGACGGCCGGACCATGTCACTGTCCTGGCCCACGGCCCTGTCCAAGCCTCACCTCGACGCAGACACCGCCACCTATCCCGAGGTGCTGCCGGGCGTGGATCTGAAGCTGCGGGCCGTCGACTCGGGCTTCAGTCAACTGCTGGTCGTCAAGTCCGCCGAGGCAGCCGCCAACCCGGCGCTCAAAGCCGTCGGCTTCAAGCTCGCGACCGACGGGCTGGAGGTGTCCGCCGACGGCCACGGCAACCTCAGAGCTGTCAACCCCGCAGGGCAGGAGGTGTTCACCGCCCCCACTCCGCGTATGTGGGACAGCACCACCGCCGCTCCCGTTCCCCAGGCCGCACGCTCCGTCCAGAGCCTGGCCGCCGGCCCGCCGCCGAACGACGAGTTCGAGCCCGGGCACGGCGCCCGGCAAGCCGCCATGCCCCTCGATGTGGCGGCCCACCAAATCACCCTCACGCCAGACCAGTCCCTGCTGACGGGCAAGGACACCACCTACCCCGTCTACATCGACCCGGCCGTCTCCGGCGGCCGTGAGGCGTGGGCCATCGCCTACAAGAAGTACCCCAACACCAGCTACCTCAACGGCGCCGGCTGGGGCGGCCCGGGCGAAACGACCTCCACCGCCCGCGTGGGATACGAGAACGAGACCAACGGCCTGGCCCGCTCGTTCTTCCGAATGGACACCAACAACCTCTGGAACACCAAGAAACAGGTCATCGCCTCCACGTTCCGGATCAAGAACACCTGGTCCTGGTCCTGCACCGACCGCACCGTGGAGACCTGGCTGACCAACCCGATCTCGTCCTCGACAACCTGGAACTCGCAGAACAACAGCAGCATGTGGGCCCGCAAGCTCGACCAGTCCACAGAATCCAAAGGCTGGAGCTCCAGCTGCCCGGCCGGGAACCTCGCCTACGACGTCACCTCGGCCGCCAAGGAAGCCGCGACGAAAAAGTGGCCCAACATGACACTCGGCATGCGGGCCAGCAACGAGTCCGACGTGTTCGCGTGGAAGAAGTTCGACGCCAAGTCGGCTGTGCTGTCCACCGAATACAACACGCTGCCCAACACACCGTCGAACCTCGACACGATCCCCAGCACCAGGAACAGCACGGGTTGCGGCAACGCTGCACCTGTGGGGAAAATCGGCAACACCGACGTCTACCTGACAGCGAAGGTCTCCGACCCGGACGGCGGAACCGTCAAGGCCCAATTCCAGCTGTGGGCAGGTGAAGGAACGGCGAGCGTCGGCATCCTCAACCAGACCATCGCCGCCACGTCCGGCACCGTGGCCAAGCTCAAGGTCCCCAAGGCGACACTCACCCAGTACGTGCCCAACGCCAACGGCCGATTTTCCTGGAAGGTCCGCGTCCAGGACGCCAAGGCCAGCTCGGACTGGTACCCCTCGACTTCCTGCCGCTTCGACTACGACGCCACACGGCCCAGCAGCCTGCCCGTGATCGGCTCCAGCGACTTCCCGGACGGCTCGGACGGCTGGGACCCCGAACACACCGGCCAGGTACGCACCGAGGGACTGTTCAAACTCACCAACGGCGGCATCACAGACGTCAAGTCCTACGAGTACTGGACCGACTGGGACCCCACCGTCCGCCCTGCCGCCCCCAAGACCGCAGGCGACCCCACGGGCTATGCAGAAGTCCGGCTCACCCCGCCCGCGGCCGGCTCCCAGCGCCTCTACGTCCGCAGCATCGACGGCGCCGGCAACCGCTCCGACCGAGCCGCACACTTCTTCTACGCCAACAGCCTCGCAACGCCGGACAAGCCAGGCGACCTCAACGGTGACACCCTTGCCGACTTCTACGGCTTGCGGCCCGACGGGGAACTCTGGCTCTACCCGGGCCAGGGCAACGGCCACGTCGGCACCTACACCGTCGCCAGCAACACCGACTTCACCGGCGCTTCCCTCACCCACCGGGGGGACTGGACCACCGACGGCTTCGAAGACCTCGTCGCAGCCATCCCCGGAGACGGCGGAAAAAAGACCCTGCACGTCTTCCCCAACAACAGCCTCGGCTACGCCTGCAGCGCACGCGACGAGCAGGCCGACGGGCACTCCCAGACCTGCCTCTACGACGAGCAGGAACTCGACGTCTACGACCCCGCCAACAACCACTGGGCCGACGCCGACCAGATCCTCGCCATCGGCGACGTCGACGGCCCCCTCGACACCGACGGCAACGGCACCATAGACGTCGAAGGCCACACCGACCTCCTGGTCAAGGAAGGCAACCTCCTGTGGCTCTACTACGGCTCTGACACGTTCCACCTCGACGAGACCCGCGCCCCTGTCCTCATCGGCAACGGCTCCTGGTCCAACTACGACCTCGCAGCCCCCGGCGACACCAACAACAACGGCCACATCGACCTCCTCGCCCGCCACAAAACCAACGGCGAACTGCGCCTCTACCCGGGCACCGGCCCGGCCGGCGAAGGACTAGGCAACGGAACCACCTCCAGCATCGTCGGCACCTACTGGACCAGTGCCAACCGCCCCCTGCTCACCGCCGCCCCCGACAACGGCACCGACGGCAAAGCCGACCTGTGGGCCACCGGCAGCGACGACAAGCTGTACGCCTACCCCGACTTCCGCGGCCCCGGCACCGCAGTCGGCACCGGAGGCTGGAACAACTTCCAATCCATCAACTAGTGATCACGAGTCAGAGATCCCTCTGAGCACGCGGCGCGTGCCCGCCGGATTCATCCAGCGGTCGGGTAGCCGGGTCACGACAACGTGACCCGGCTACCCCACCAGAAGCTGATTCTCTTCCATTTCCGCAGGTGACAGGGGCCGGGTCGTGGTCGTACGGTGCGGTCATGGGCAGGGATGGGGGCGTCCGGCTGAGGCTGCTGGCGGTCGGGGAGGATCGTGATGCCGGGCCGCGGTTGTGCCGGGGTGTGGTGGTCCGTTGACGCTGGCGATGAAGGTGACGGCGGAGCTCTGCCCAGCCGAATGAGGCACCGCACCTCACTCCGGGACGTCGTCCCGGAGGTCTACCACGAGGAACTGCCGTCCGTCTGGCATGTGATGACCGGCCCCGGCAGTTACGACGACGGCAGCGGGATCTTCCGGTTCCGGGGGAAACCGCCGTCAGCGTTCGGCGTGCCGTGCACACGGTGATGGACCGCTTCGGCCTGCGGACCGAACCCGTGGACGACCAATGCCAGGTCGCCGCCGTACCGTCCGGGCAGCGGCATGACTGACATACCACCCGCCTCAACCGAGTAACTTCCAGTTCGCTGAGCTTGACTACTTTCAGTGATGGCCGGCCGGGTCAACGCCCCGCGTTCGCCGCGCATCGCAGCCCATTCCTCTACTTGCACGACGTGGTGCGGTTGGGGGCCGGTGTACGGGTCGGGCTGGACGAGGAGCGTGGGAAAGCCGCGGGCGGTGCGTTCGGTGGCCCAGGTGTGGTCGAGGGCGGTGAAGTCGTCGTCGATCCAGGCGACGGGGGCGCTGCCGAGCCAGGCGTCGACGTGGTCGCGTTTCCAGAGGTATCCGTTGGGGTGGCTGGTGGTGATCTGGGGGCAGGTCGAGGTAGGGGAAGTGGGGCAGGCCGATTGAGGGGCCCGATGATAGTGGTGGCGTCCTTTCGCCAGCTGGTGCACCACACGGGAGTGACGAGGCCGCTGGCCAGGAGGGCGGTGAGAATGCCGCCGTGGTTGGGGTCGAGCCAGACGGGGACGGGGTCGTCGGGGTGCCGGTCGGTGGGCAGGACGGTTTGGCAGACGTGGGTGGGCGGGGTGCTGCCGTACGGCCGCCGGGAACGGTATGAGGACGCCGTCGATGTCCAGGGGCAGGTAGGGCAGGGGCATCGGTACCTCCGGGGTGAGCGTTTGCGGGCGGTGATCAGGAGGGTGGTGGGCCACGGGTCGAGACGCGGGTGGCGGACTGCCTACCTCGCCGACACCGCCGCCCCCATCCTGCGCGGACGCTTCCCCTCCGAAGCCTTACGCCAGGCAGCCTTCGGCGCCGTCGCCGAACTCGCCTACCTCGCCGGCTGGAAACACCACGACCTCGGCCACGAGGGCGCTGCCCAGCGCTACTACCAGGTCGGCTACCAGCTGGCCTGCGAAGCCGACCCCCACGGCCACGCGGCCTGGATGATGCGCGCCCTCGCCCACCAGTCCCTCAGCTTCAAGCAGCCCCACCATTGCGTCGATCTCGTCGAAGGCGCCCTCACCCGCGGCCTCGGCCACGTCGACGGCCAGACCGAAGCCCTCCTCCACATCACCCACGCCCGCGCCTACGCGGCCATCGGCGAGACCCCCTCGGCCGCACGTGCCGTCCTCGCCGCCGAAGACGCCCTCCTACGCGAGGACGGGCCCCAGCCCAGCTTCTCCCGCGTCAGCGGCCCAGCAGCCGGCACCGTGGCCAGCCATACCGCACGCACCCTGACCGACCTCGCCGACCACGTCGGCACCGAACAACAGCACCGCGACGCCCTCACCCGCTGGGACCCGAAGAAGTACAAGCGCGTCCACGCCCTCACCCACGCCGACCTCGGCGACAGCCTCGCCGCCCAGGCCCGCGCCGACGAAGCGGTCGCCGCCTGGACCCAGGCCCTCGTCCTCATGGAGGGCATGACATCCGACCGCACCCGCAAGGCGATCTCCTCGATCCGCTCCACCCTTGCGATGTACCAGCGCCGCCGCGTCCCCGGCGCCGCCGATCTCGCCCGCCGCGCCCGCGAGGCCCTCGCCTAACATGCCCAACAACCCGCCCGACGAAGGGAACCCCGTGGCTCAGCAGACCGACGACCGCTCCCAAGCCCTCAAGCCGGCGCTCGGATCGATGACCCTGCTGGTCGCGGCCGTCATCGTCCACGACAAGGCCACCAACCGCGTCGTGCTCCTCCAGCGCAGCGAGAACGCCAAGTTCGCCCAGGGCCTGTGGGATCTCCCCGTCGGCAAGAGCGAGCCGGGCGAGCCCATCACCGAAACCGCAGTCCGCGAGCTGTACGAGGAGACGGGCCTCACGGTGAAGCCCGAGTCCCTCAGAGTCGCCCACATTATCCACGGTGCCTGGGGCGTTGAGGCTCCCAACGGCTTCCTCACGGTCGTCTTCGCCGCCCACGAATGGACCGACGAACCCGAAAACCGCGAACCCCGCAAGCACTCCCGAGTCCGCTGGGTCGACGCCAACGCCATCCCCAAGGAGTTCGTGGACACCACCGCCAGCGCCCTCCACCGCTACCTCACCGAAGGCTCCCAGGTCTCTCTCGACGGCTGGTCCTGACACGGCAGTTCCGGTCAAGCCTTAAGGATCAGCTGCCGCAGCCAATCCCGGGTGGAATCGTCACGGGCGTGCTTCTTGCACATGAGGTCCGATGCACCAAACCTTGCCTCCGGTTGCCGCCCGCGTCGGTTGCCATTGCTTGCCTTGGGCCCTTCTGAGTTGGTGGAGTTGATGTGCTCCGGAGCCAATGGAGTTGGGATTGCCGTCCACGCGCGCCAGACGTGGGCCCCATCAGTACTCCGCGAGGGGACGAGGAAGCACCGAGGGATGCCCGGCACCTCCCTCGCTTCGGCTGGACCGGATTAAGGCCCGGTTCACGTGCCGGCTGTTGAGCCCCGCCCGGGTCGGCGCCGGGGGACGGAGGCCGGCGTCGGGCGCGGAGCAGGTGCGTTCGCAGTCTGACTACGGTCTCCGCCTCCCGCTGCACGAGGACGAGGACGAGATGGAGAGGGGTTGGCCGTCGCCGTAGCGGCGAGATCATTCAGCGTGGCGTTCACCACCGGCCAGCAGATGTCAACCGTGTCACGATTCGGGCTGTGCCCAGTCCTCTTCTCGGCCAGTGGGTGGACATGGTTCCGGTAGGAGCGAATGAGCTCTGACGCCCACATCACATGGTGCTCGATCCACCCGTTCTGGTGGGCGAAGTCGACAAGGTCCTTCAGTCCCATGCCTCGCACCGGCTTCGGAAGCGGCGCTGAGCCGGTGCGGACCTGCGCGGCATGCACAAGCACACCCTCCAGCAGACTGCCGAGCATGATGACCGCGGAGGTGTACGCGCCATGCTCATAGCACGTGCGGGCCTCGTCGAGCCGCAGTTGTGCAGTCGCGGCGAGTTCCGGGTCGCTGACCACCTGGGCCACGGAGGCGCTCGTGGCATGACCGGATTCCTGTTCGCCCTGTCCTTCTGGCTGGGCGCCCCGGTCTGACTGTCCATGATCTTCGCGCCCGCGTGGCGGCCGACCGACCGTGTCGCCGCCTCCCCTCTGACCGTCCTCCCCCTGAGGCTCTATCTGGCATGGCCGTTTCCGTCTTCCCCGAACTCCGGGCCGCGGTCAGCAGCCCGGACCTCGACGGATTCCGCGAGCGGTCGTCACGCGACGGCGCGCGGCCGACGGCACCGCCCCGGTGCCACGGAACGCCTGACGACAGGACCTACGGCACCCGCCCCGCCGCTCCGGAGGACGGGTGCCGCTGGCGGTGCCGGGACGTCTTCCCCGTCTCCGTCACCGGCCGGTCGTGCCGCAGGTCGTCGAAGAGCCGGGACGACTTCTTGGCGTCCCACTTCAGTACGTTGCCCTTGGGCGTGGGGACGCCGATGCCGGACACGGGCACGTTGATCTGCTTGCCGTGTCCGCCCGAGACGCTCTGCACGGCGCGGAACACCCTGCTGAGATCGCGCAGGCTCATGCCCTTGTCGACGATGAGCGTGTCGAGCCCGGCCTGCATGGCCGGACCGATCTCCAGCGGGTCGAAGAGGGTGCCGGGACGGGCGGCCTGGTGGGCGAGGGTCGACAGGAACTTCTGCTGGTTCCTCGACCGGCCCAGATCGCCCTCCTTCTCCTGGTGCCGCTGGCGGACGAAGGCGAGCCCCTGCTTGCCGTTCAGGGTGTGACAGCCCTTGCGCAGGTCGGCGCCCGACTTCTTGTCCTTGATGTCCCGGTCCAAGCACATGCGAACGCCGCCGATGGCGTCAACGATGTTCACGAACCCGGCGAAGCCGATCTCCGCATAGTGGTCGATGCGCAGCCCGGTGTTCTTCTCGACGGTGTGCACCAGCAGTTCGGGGCCGCCGTAGGAGAAAGCGGCGTTCAGTTTGTCCCCCTCCGGCCGCTTGGTCTTGCCCGTCGATGTGTCGAGGCGGCCGGGCACGGTGATCCAGGAGTCGCGCGGCAGGCTGACCATGCTGGTTCCGTGGGCCCCGGTGTGCAGCAGCATCATCGAGTCGGTGCGCCGCCCGCCGCCCCCGCCGGCGTGCAGGTCCTTCACGTCGTCCGGCGAGAGCCCGTCGCGGCTGTCCGAGCCCACGATGAGGTAGTTGGTGCCCTCGCCGGGCGGCGGACGGTCCCCGTACGCTCCGAGGTCGACGTCACGTTGGAGCCGGGTCTCGGCCCAGCCGTACGTGCCGCCCATCGCGACGACCACAACGGCCAGCAGGACGAACACCGCCCGCCGCAGCCTCCTGCGCTTCTTCGGCCGCCGGGCGTGGGCGCGCCGGGGCCCGTAGCGGGAGCTGGGGCGTTCGGCGAACCGCTCACGAGCGGCGGAGCCTTCCGGGGCCGCGTACGGATCCGGATCGGCGTACAGCTCCGGGTCGACGTACGGATCCGGATCGGCGTACAGCTCCGGGTCGACGTACGGCCCCTGGCCGGCGTACGGATCCGGCGCAGCGTACGACTCCGGGCCGGGTGTCGGCCCCCGCCCGGCCCTCGGCTCCGGGCGCCACAGCTCGCCCGTCATCTGCACCGGCGCACGGCGCACGGGATGGCTCCCGGCGTCGCCGTTCCAGCCGTGCTCCCCCGTGGGTATGGTGCGTCCGGCCCGCTGGTCAAGCGGGTCTGTCATGGTCAACTCCCTTGGTCATGTCCCAGGTCCGACTCGCGCGGCCGCTCGCCGGTTCCCCTCCCGTCCCATCCCACACCTGGATCACTGCGACGACAGGCTCCGCCGCGGGGGCTGCTCGTCGAGCGGATCTCCGGACGTCTCCCCGGACGGCATTTCGAGCAGATACGGGTCGGCGGTTCCGGTGCGCTTCATGCTGTGCCACTTCAGCCGGGTGCCGAGCAGCGCCGTGGTCACGGAGTGGATGACCACCAGGTACATCAACTGCCGGTAGACGAACTGCTGGAGCGGCAGCACCCACAGCACGCGCAGCCGTTCGCGGTCGAGCCGCAGCGCGTACGCGGCGGTGACCAACTGGACGGCGAGGAACCCGAACCAGACGAGGGCGGCCTCCAAGGGGTCGCGGAACAGCGCCCCGAACAGGACGAACATGTCCACAACCGGTGCGCACAGCGGCAGCACGATCTGGAACAGCGTGACATAGAGCAGCACACGACGGCCGAAGCGTCCGGCGGGGCCGACCTCCGTCACCGCGTGACGGTGCTTCCACATCGACTGGAGGGTGCCGTAGCACCAGCGGTAGCGCTGACGCCACAACTGCCGCACGGTGCTGGGCACTTCGGTCCAGGCGACCGCCGACTCCTCGTAGACGACGCGCCAGCCGGCCCGCCAGAGCGCCATCGTGAGGTCGGTGTCCTCGGCCAGGGTCTCGTCGCTGACGCCGCCGACGCCCATCAGCGCGTCCCTGCGGAAGGCGCCGATCGCCCCCGGCACCGTCGGCATGCACTCCAGGACCTCGAACATCCGCCGGTCGAGGTTGAAGCCGAGGACGTACTCCAGGTGCTGCCATTTACCCAGCAGGCGGCGCCGGTTGCCGACCTTGGTGTTGCCGCTGACCGCACCGACCGCCGGGTGGGCGAGCGGCTGGACGAGCCGGGCCAGCGCCTCGGGTTCGAAGATGGTGTCCGCATCGACCATGACGACGATGTCGTGCCGGGCGTGCGCCAGGCCGGTGTTGAGGGCGCTGGGCTTGCCGCCGTTGGGCTGCCGGATCACCGTCACCCGCGGGTCGTCGATGTCCTCAGCGATGTCGGCGGTGGCGTCGGTCGAGCCGTCGTCGATCACGATGATCTGCACGTGCGGGTGGGTGGAGGCGAGCAGCGAGTACACGGTGGAGGCGATGCCGGCCTCCTCGTTGTACGCGGGCACCAGGACCGTCACCGGCTCCCGCACCTCGCGCAGCCGTGGTGCGCCGGGCCGGTACCGGTGCAGCCTGCGCACGTGGAGCCGGGCGAACACCGCGAACAGGAGCATCCGCAGGACGCCGAGCACGCCAGTGAGGGTCAGCGTCCACACCATCACGGTGAGGAAGGCGTGCCCGAGTCGCTGCGACCAGATCAGGCCCTGGCCCTTGATCTCCTGGGCGACCGGGACGTGGTCGAGGAAGGAGGGACGTTCAAGGCCGCCGCTGACGGTGGTGAACCGTTTCACGCTGCGGTCCCGCAGCAGTTCCTCGGCCTCGTGGTAGCCCAGATCGGTCTGGCTGTGCTGCGTCACCACCCCCCGCCACGGCTTGCGGTCCTTGTGGTCCGAGGCGACCACCAGGTACCCCTGCGCCGCCGCGCGCTTCGCGGCCGACCACTCGGCGCCGCAGAGCGTGTCCGCGGCCGTGGTGTGCGGCAGCCGCAGCAGGGTGGTGTTGATGCCGACCGCACCCGCGAAAGCGGTCTGGGTGAGCGACAGTTCAAGGCTCGCGCGCAGCGGCGAGGCGACACCGAGGTCGCCGCCGCTGTAGGTGTACGAGCCGATCTCGTGGCCCTCGTACAGGATCCGCCGCATCAGCTCCGGGTGCCGGGCCGCGTCCTTCCCGTAGACGAAGAAGGTCGCCCGCGCGTGGTGCCTGCGCAGCAGGTCGAGCAGGCGCGGCGTCCACACCGGGTCGGGCCCGCCGTCGAAAGTGAGCGCGGCGGTCCCCGGCGGCATGGCCGCGGTGGTGACCCCCGTCGGGCCGAACCGCAGCAGCGGCTTCCCGTCGTCCGCCTCGCGCGGGATCGGCCGGGTGCACGGCGGCTTGGCGCGCGCGGCGTCGACCTGGTGGGTCGTCCAGCCCTCGAAGAGGAGGGTGACGGCGACCACCAGGAGAACCAGCAGGAGGACGAGCCAGTGTCCGCGCGGCGGGCGGCGAACAGCGGCGCGCCGGCTCACTGCTTCAGGCCTCCGGTCGGCGGGAGGGATCTGCCGGCCGGCGGGCGGCGGCGGTCGTCCCGGTCCGCGTGGGCCCTGGCCGGTGGCCGGTGGGCCGCTGCTCGGGCCGGTGCGCCGGGGCCGTGCGGCGCCTTGCCGGTGTCCGGGCCGGAAGGCGCTGGTCCGTTCGTACTCGGCGGGTGCGTGCCGACGGGCTGCCGGAGTCCGCTGATCAGCGTGCCGACGAACAGCAGATACCCGAGGCAGGCGCAGCCCACGGCCAGCGCCACGCCTTGCAGCGTCCGCCTGCGCCAGCCCGACTGGTCGATGAAGACGGGGAGTTGGGGGGCGGCGGCCTGGGGACGTTGTGCCACCGGGGTCACGCGAGGCGCCGCCACCCCGTGCGGCATGCGATGTGTCATGTCCCGCCCCGTGTGCTGCTCCCTTAGGGCAGGGGGTACGGACGACAATCGCCCGTCGTGTGGTGTGCTGGCTATGTGGGGGATGCCCTGCACTGGTGCTCCTGATCTGCGGCCGCGCACGCGCGACTCTTTGTGTGTGGGGGGTACGGACCCGGGGGTCCGCTGTACTGCCCGTGAGACGTCGGAGCCGCATCCCGGTGCCCGGCGCGTACGGAGGGTTCCCGTACGTGCGCATGCCATGCGCCCTTCCCGGGTGGGGCCGGGAAGACCACGTACGCATGTGCCCTCACAAGGGCCGGGAGGCCAGGGTGCGGCCGTCAGCCATCACGCAGCCCCCGACCCTAACTCGGGCGGACGGTGTCGGGCACCCCCGAACGGGCGGGCGGTCACCCGGGCGGCACGGCAACAGGCCGTCCTGGCCTTCGACATCGCGATGAACGACACCTACAACGTCGGACTCACGATCGCATTCGACGTCGCGACGCGCTCCGTCCTTGCCTGGCGCCTAATCTCCACCGCGGCTTCCCGAGATCTCGGAAGGCTTCCCTGACGGCCCGTCAAGGGTTGGTGTTCGTGCGGGTCACAGGCGTGGGTGAGCTCAACTAGCCGGTGATGCGGCTCCCATCGGGCGCGGCCCAAGTACTCCTCGCCGCTGGGGGGGGTGGTGACATCCTGTGCCGTTTGGTGGCACGCTCGAATGCCGACTTGCAGCGCGTGATCGACCGGATGGTGGGATTCGATGGCATCGTGCGGGCCTCGACGGCGATCACGTTGGAGAATCCGGTGCCCCTCCGGATCACTCCACTGGTGCGCCAGGCGTCGCGGCAGGCGCCGTATGGACCGCTGACCGCTGGAGGACCGGCCTTGAGGGAGGGACCGAGAAGTGAGCTTCTGGGAGTACCTGGGCACCCGCTACCAGCAGCTGCTGGTGGACGCCTATCAGCACGCCAGCGCCGTCTTCCAGTGCATGGTCGTCGCCACAGTGCTCGGGGTCTTGATCGGCGTCCTCACCTACCGCTCCGAGTGGGCGGGAAACCTGGCGATCACCACGACCGCAAGCATCCTCACCGTCCCCTCCCTGGCTCTCCTCGGCCTGCTCGTCCCGGTCGTCGGCCTCGGCGTCGCGCCGACCGTCATCGCGCTGACGCTGTACGGACTGCTGCCCGTGGTCCGTAACGCGGTCGTCGGGTTGCGCGGAGTCGACCCGGCCCTCGTCGAGGCCGCCAAGGGCATGGGGATGTCACGGTTCGCCCAGCTGCTCAGGGTCGAACTGCCCCTCGCCTGGCCGCCGATCCTCACCGGTGTCCGGGTGTCGACCCAGATGCTGATGGGCATCGCGGCGATCGCGGCCTTCGCCTCGGGGCCCGGGCTCGGCAATCAGATCTTCCGTGGGATCTCCAGCCTGGGCAGTGCGAACGCGCTCAACGAAGTACTGTCGGGGACGCTCGGAATCGTCGTCCTGGCCTTGCTGTTCGACGCCGGGTACGTGCTGATCGGACGGCTCACCATCTCACGGGGGATCCGTGGCTGACTCTGCCGAAATCGTCGAACCGACCTCCCCGACGTCCGGCGCCGCAGGCCCCGGCGGATCCGCCCGATCCGCCGGGTCCGACCGGCCGGCCGCCGCCGGCGCGAGTATCCGGCTGGACAACCTCACCAAGCGCTATCCGGACAGCCAAGCCCCGGCCGTGGAGGACGTGACCCTGGACGTCGCGGCCGGCGAAACCGTGATCCTCGTGGGGCCCTCGGGCTGCGGCAAGAGCACCACCCTCAAGATGATCAACCGGCTGATCGAGCCGACCTCGGGGCGGATCACCATCGGCGGCGAGGACGTCACCGGCATCAACCCCGTGGCGCTCCGCCGCACCATCGGCTATGCCATCCAGGCCACGGGCCTCTTCCCGCACATGACCGTCGCCGAGAACATCGCGCTCGTACCGAAGATGGCCGGCTGGCCCCGCGCGAAGGTGCGGGACCGGGTCGAGGAGATGCTCGAACTGGTCGGGCTGGATCCCGGGGAGTTCCGCGGCCGCTATCCGCGCCGGCTCTCCGGCGGCCAGCAGCAGCGGGTCGGGGTGGCGCGGGCGCTGGCGGCCGACCCGCCCGTGCTGCTGATGGACGAGCCGTTCGGGGCCGTCGACCCCATCACCCGCGAGCGCCTGCAGGACCAACTCATCCGGTTGCAGCGCGAGTTGCGCAAGACGATCGTCTTCGTCACGCACGACTTCGACGAGGCCATCAAGGTCGGCGACCGGATCGCGGTGCTGCGCGACCGGTCGCAGATCGCCCAGTTCGACACTCCGGAAGCGATCCTGGCCAGTCCGGCGGACGACTTCGTCGCCGGTTTCGTGGGCGCGGGAGCCGGGGTGAAGCGGCTGCACCTCAAGCGCGTACGGGAGGTGGAGCTCGCCGACGTCCCGACCGCCACCGTCGACGACCCGCTCGAGACCGCCCTGCACCTGCTGGACGCGGGCTCCGCCTCCGCCGACCACCTGCTGCTACTGGACCGGGAGCGGCGCCCGCACTCCTGGCTGCGACGCGAGGACCTGACGCGCGCCCGGAGTGGGCAACCCGCCGGAGAGCCGCTGCCGTTGTCGGCGGGCACCCCCGTACGGAGCCGGATCGGGGTGGACATGACGCTGCGGGACGCGCTGGAGGCGCTGCTGGCCGACCGTGCGGGCCGCGTCGCGGTCACGGGACAGGACGGCGCGTACGCCGGCGTGGTGGACATGTCGACACTGCTGAACGCGATGCACGGGGCGCCGGGCGAGCGGGGAGCCGAGGAGGCTCGGCCGACCGGCCGGGGTGAGCCCGCGTGAGCCGGAGCGAGGTCGGTGTCGGGGCCGGTGGTGGAGCCGCTCCCGAGGCCGGTTACAGGTCCCCGAGGCCGGCTCCAGGGCCAGGGCATGACGAGCCCGTGACCCGGCTCGCCGCACTGGACCGGGTCCCGCCCCGCATCACCTGGCAGAAGCTGGTGACGCTGCCGGCCTTCGTCGCGGTCGTCCTCGGCGCCACCGCGCTGTATCTCCGCACCGCAGAGCTGGACTCGATCGCCAGGAACGCCCTCGCAGACGGCGCCGTGCGCACCGCACTCCTCCAGCAGACCGAACTCGTCGCGATCTCCACCTTCTTCGTGCTCATCATCGCGATCCCGCTGGGCATCGCGCTGACGCGCGGGGTCCTGCGCCGGGCCGCACCGCCGTTCGTCTCGGTGGCCAACATCGGCCAGGCGACCCCGGCCCTTGGCCTGCTGGCGCTGCTGGTGATCTGGCTCGGCATCGGCCAACGAGCCGCCCTGGTCGGCATCGTGGCATTCGCGGTGCTGCCGGTGCTGAGCAACACCGTGGCCGGCCTGAGGGCCACCGACCCGGCACTCGTGGAGGCGGCGCGCGGCATCGGGATGTCGCCGCTGCTGGTGCTGTTCCAGGTCGAATTACCGCTGGCCGTACCGCTGATCCTGGCGGGCGTACGGACCGCGCTCGTGCTGAACGTCGGCACCGCGACGCTGGCCACCTTCGGCGGCGGAGGAGGACTCGGGGACCTGATCTCCTCCGGCATCACCAACCAGCGCATGCCGGTGCTGGTGCTCGGCTCCGTACTGACAGTCGCCATGGCGCTGATCGTGGACTGGCTGGGGATGCTCGTCGAGTTGCTGCTGCGCCCACGCGGCCTGGAGGTGGACTGATGCGCCTGACCCGGGTACGGACGGCCGTCGCGGGCGCGGGCGCCCTGCTGCTCGCCGCCGCAGGGCTGAGCGGCTGCGGACTGACCAGTGGCAGCCCGCTGGCCGACTCGGTGCAGCCCGGCTCCATCGGGAAGGGGCGACCGCTGGAGGGCGCCCAACTGACCGTGACCTCCAAGGAGTTCACCGAGCAGATCATCCTGGGCCAGATCATGGGGCTGGTCTTCAAAGCGGCCGGCGCGGAAGTCCTGGACCGGACGAACATCCAGGGCTCGATCGGTGCCCGCGAGGCGGTCAAGTCCGGTGCGGCGGACGGGATGTACGAGTACACGGGCACGGCCTGGATCACCTACCTCGGTCACACCAAGCCGGTCGTCGACCCGTACGAGCAGTGGGAGGCCGTACGCGACGAGGACCGCCGCAACGGCATCACCTGGCTGCCCGCCGCCCCGCTCAACAACACCTACGCGCTGGTCGCGAACCGGGCGAATGCGCGGAAGTACCGGCTGCGCACCCTCTCCGACGTGGCACGTCTGACGAAGAAGGACCCGGGCGCGGCGACGGTCTGCGGCGGAAGCGAGTTCTCGGTGCGCGAGGACGGCCTGCCGGGCGTGGCGAAGACGTACGGATTCGCCCTCCGGCGCGGAAACTTCAAAAAGATGGACGACGGCGTCGTCTACACCCAGGTCGCCAAGGGCGCGGCCTGCATCCTCGGCGTGGCGGCCACCACCGACGGCCGCATTCCGGAACTCGAGCTGAAGGTGCTGGAGGACGACCGGCACTTCTTCCCCAACTACAACGCGGCACCCGAGATGAACAGCGCCACGATGAGAAAGTACCCGGCCATCGCCGACGTCCTCGCCCCGATCACCAAGCGGCTGACGGGGGCGGAGGCCCAGCGGCTGAACGCGCGGGTGGACGTGGACGGGGAGGACCCGCACGAGGTGGCGAAGGACTGGCTGGTGCGGGAGGGCTTCATCCGGGAGGGCTGACAGACGGCTTCGCCCCAGGCTTGAGCTCCATCACAACCGGCTCACCGCCCCGAAGCTGCGTCAGTCTGTCCTTCATCTTCAAGCGCCGCGACTGGCTCTGAGTAGTTGCCACCGAACGCGCTCCACCTGTTCCGCTGAGCGATTCAGCCTCGCGCCCGGGTGGTGGGCCACGAGTCGCGGCTCGGGTGAGCAGGTCCAGGGCGGAGGTGATCCGCAGGCCCGCCCCGGTGAGCTTGCCAACACGCGGGAGCTCGGTGACCACACATCGGCCGTGCAGTTGACAGGAGCAGTCGGGCACGCCCCAGGTCCGGGGACCTGGGGCGTGCCCACCCAGTTCATACGACGCTGCGGTCGGACCTTCCGCTACGGGTGCAGCACGACCTTCGTGTAGCCCTCGATCCGCTTGTCGAACTTGTCGTACGCCGACGGTGCCTGGTCCAGGGGCAGTTCATGCGAGACCACGAAGCTCGGCTTCGCCCTGCCCTCGATGATCATGTCGCGCAGGTACCGGTTGTAGCGCTTCACGTTGCACTGCCCCGTACCCATCCGCAGGCCCTTCTCGAAGAGCTTGCCGATCGAGACGAGGAGCATGCCGTGCTTGGCCTGCTCGTCAGGGCCTCCGGGGTCGGCCGGGACGTAGAGGCCGGGCACGCCGAGCGCTCCCGTGGCCCGGACCGTGCCGACGAGCGAGTTCAGGACGGTCGCCGGTTCCTCGCGCTCAGCGCCGTGCGCCATCGCCTGATAGCCGACGGCGTCCACGCCCTTGTCCGTGCCGACACCCTCGGTCTGCTCCTTGATCTGCTCCACGGCATCGCCCTCGGCGAAGTTGATCGGAACCGCGCCGATCTCCCGGGCCTTCTCCAGCCGCTCGGGAACCCGGTCCACGACGAACACCTTCCTCGCGCCGCGCAGCAGGGCCGAGTAGGCGGCCATGAGCCCGACCGGCCCGCCGCCGTACACGGCGACGCTCTCACCCGGGCGGACCTGGGCGAGTTCACAGCCGTGGTAGCCGGTGGGGAAGATGTCGGCGAGCAGCATGAAGTCGGTCTCGTGCTCGTTTCCCGGCGGCAGCTTCAGGCAGTTGAAATCGGCGTAGGGAACGCGCAGGTATTCCGCCTGACCGCCCGGCCAGGGCCCCATGGCGACATAGCCGTAAGCGCCGCCCGCGAAGCCGGGATTGACGGTCTGACAGAATCCGGTGAATCCCTCGACACAATTGGTGCAGAACCCGCAGGCGACATTGAAGGGCATGACCACGCGGTCGCCGTTCTTGAGCGAGGTGACGCCTTGGCCGGTTTCCTCGATGATTCCCATGTTCTCGTGGCCGAAGACTATGCCGGGCTCGGCGGCAGTACGGCCTTCATACATGTGCAGGTCGGATCCGCATATCGCGGTGGAGGTGACCCGTACGACCACATCGTTCGGGTGCTGGATCTTTGGCTTTTCAACGTCTTCGACCGCCACGGAGAACGGTCCCTTGTACACGACAGCTTTCATGACTGGCACCTCCGCTCGGCAATGCACGTAAAATCTTGCCCCCCCGCCCGCTCTATTTCGCGTGACCTATCTCTCATGATTCTCCGACCTGCGCCAACAGACAACCCGCTAGTCTCGGGAGGAATATCAGGCCTGGTGTCGCACCGGGAAAAGGAGGGCGAGGAAATGGCAGCACAACGGCTCGGGACCCTGCTCGTCCCAGTACCCGGACTGTCCGGCACCACGTACCCGGCCGGAACAACGGTGGCGGTACGTGGTCGCGGCGCGACTGTCGATGCCTTTGTCAACGGCGACTGGCTTCCGCTGTCGTGGTGGGAGTTCTCCGACGGCCTCCGCGAGGACATCGCCGACCGCTGACCCCGGTGCCCGAACGGTGATCCGCCGAGACGCCCAGGGCCTCTCCTTTTCACGATCACGCCCGCGCCGCTCGTTCCCCGGCCCCCCGGGACTGGCACGCCCTGTTCCGGTCGAGGCCGCGCAGGCGTGCACCTCGGTCACGACGGTCAGCAACCGCCCGTGGCCGCTGGGGCGCCGATGCCGATCTGCAGGGTGGCCGGGGCGGCGCAGCAGCCCCGGCCAGAGCTCTCGCCGGCTTCGGGCCCGTCGAAGAGTCCGGCGCCGCCGCAGACTCCGGTCTCGGGCAGGGTGAGTTCGACACGCTCAGCCGCCTCCCGGTCGCCGGCGAGGGCCGCGGCGATGGAGCGGATCTGCTCGTAGCCGGTCATGGCCAGGAACGTCGGCGCGCGGCCGTAGGACTTCATACCGACCAGATAGACACCCTTCTCCGGGTGGGACAGCTCGTTCACGCCGTGCGGGTAGACCGTGCCGCAGGAGTGGATGTTGGGGTCGATCAGCGGCGCCAGTGAGGTCGGAGCCTGGAGACGCTCATCCAGGCCGAGGCGGACCTCGGAGAGGAACGACAGGTCGGGGCGGAAGCCGGTCAGGACGATGACCTCGTCGACCGGCTCGGTGCGGCGGCCGTCCTCCGCCACCAGCACCAGACGCCCGTCGCCGGCACGCTCGACGACTTCCGTGCGGAAGCCGGTGACCGCACTCGCGCGCCCGGCCGCGACCGCAGCCTTCGCGGCGAGCCCCAGGGCGCCGCGAGCGGGGAGCTGGTCGGCTTCTCCGCCGCCGTAGGTGTTGGCACCGATTCCCCGGCGCAGGATCCACATCGCGTGCGTACCGGGTTCACCCTTCGCAAGGTCGGCGAGGGCGGCAAGGGCGGTGAATGCGGAGGCGCCGGAGCCGACGACAGCGGTGCGCTTGCCGGCGAAACGGGCGCGTACGGCCGCGTCGCGGAGGTCAGGGACGCGGTAGGAGATCCGGCCGGCAGCCGCGCGCTCGCCGATGGCAGGCAGGCCGTCGGCGCCGATCGGGCCGGGGGTCGTCCACGTGCCGGAGGCGTCGAGTACCGCGCGGGCGGTGATTCGCTCCTCCCGGCCGTCCGCCGTGGTCAGGTGCACCGTGAACGGCTGCTCGTCCCGCCCGGAGTCGACGATGCGGTCACGGCCGGCCCTGGCGACGCCGGTGACCCTCGCGCCGTAGCGGACCGTGCCGCCGAGGGCGTCAGCCAGCGGCTGGAGGTACCGCTCGGCCCAGTCACCGCCGGTCGGGTACGTCGCGCCGTCCGGGCGCACCCAGCCGGTGGGAGCGAGCAGCTTCTCGGCGGCCGGGTCGACGACCTCGCCCCAGGGGGAGAAGAGCCGCACGTGCGACCACTGCCGCACGGCGCTGCCCGCGGCCGGTCCGGCTTCCAGGACCAGCGGTTCGAGGCCGCGCTCGATCAGGTGGGCAGCGGCGGCCAGGCCTACGGGGCCGGCCCCGATCACGACCACGGGCAGCTCGGTGATGGCGGGCGCAGTCACAACGGCTCTCCTTTGTTTCGACGTTTGTCGATGTCCGATGGAGTCAGCATGAGCTCTGTATCGACATACGTCAACATAGACATTTGTCGAACTCGCAGGAACAATGGACGCATGCCGACTACGAAGACGCTGCCGCTCCTGGAGCCGGATTCCGTGGCGCCGTGCTGCCCGCCACTGACCGAGCGTCCACTGACAGCCGAAGAGGCCGTGCGCACCGCCGCGATGTTCAAGGCTCTCGGCGACCCCGTGCGGCTCCGGCTCTTCTCGCTCGTCGCCTCGCACGCGGGCGGCGAGGCCTGCGTGTGCGACATCTCCGACGTCGGCGTGTCCCAGCCGACCGTCTCCCATCATCTGAAGAAGCTCAAAGACGCCGGACTTCTGACCTCCGAGCGACGCGGGACCTGGGTGTACTACCGGGTGGCCCCTGAGGTGCTGGCCGCCATGGCCGGCCTGCTGTCCGCCAGTCGTTGATCATGCCCCGCCGATGTGCACCCGGCGGTCCGTCCTCGCCGCCGAGGGAGCGCCGACCACGATCACGCGCTGCCCGGCGACGTCATGCGGGGAACGGCGGTCCACGGTGTCCAGCTGTACGCCGCGGATTCCCGGTTCCCAACGCCCCGACGTTTTCGAGACCGGCACCCACGTCAGCGAGCTGCTCCGCTCCCTCCCGGGCAATTGAACACCCCCCTGCCCCGCCCCCCTGTTGAACCGTCTCGCAAAGGGAAGACCTGATGCCCGCCAGCCCCGTCACGTCCGTCCTGTTCGTCTGCGTCCACAACGCCGGACGCTCGCAGATGGCCGCCGGATTCCTCTCCCATCTCGCCGGTGACCGTGTCGAGGTCCGCTCGGCCGGGTCGCTGCCCGCCCAGCAAGTCAACCCGGCCGCGGTCGAGGCGATGAAGGAGGTCGGCGTCGATATCTCCGCGCAGCAGCCGAAAGTGCTGACCACCGAGGCCGTGAAGGCGTCCGACTACGTCATCACCATGGGCTGCGGCGACGCGTGCCCGATCTTCCCCGGCAAGAAGTACCTGGACTGGGCGCTGGAGGACCCGGCCGGCAAGGGTGTCGAGTCCGTACGCCCCATCCGCGACGAGATCAAGAACCGCATCGAGGCCCTGATCGCGGAGATCGACGCCACGCAGGAGGCGTGAGGGCCGTGACGGCTCTGGACGACATCCGCGAGGGCACCTCGGCGTGTCGTCCGATGCTGCTTAGCACGTCGATCTCGGGGTAGACGCACCCCGCGTGCCATCGGCTTGCCGGACAGCACGTTTCGCCGGGGGGACGAAGCAGAGCCAAGGAGCGCTTCATGTTCCTCATCCTCGGACTCATCATTCTGATCGCCGCAGTCGCCATCGGCGTGGTCGGCGTCTTCGCAAACGACGGCAGCGCGCACGGACTCACCGGCGGTTTCTCGGTCTTCGGCTACGACGTCACCGGCTCTACCGGCACGCTCTTCTTCTCCGGCATCGTCATCGGGGCAGCAGCTCTGCTCGGACTGAGCCTGCTGATCGGCGCGCGCCGCGCCAGTCGCCGCCGCACCCTCGCGCGCCGCGGCCCCACCCTGTCACGGCGCGAAAGGGCCCTTGCCGACCAGGAGCGTGTTGACCTGATCCAGGAACGGGATACCGCCTGGGGCGAGACGGCCAAGGCGCAGAGGGACGATCGCCCTGCCGTCACGGGGCAACGTCGCCGTGGGCCGCACTGGTTCGGTCACCGGTCCGCCCCGCGGTGAGCAGCTGCGTAGCCGGAGCTGCCTGTGCCGGGCGGGTGTCACGGCGAGCCGGTCGACACTGCTGCGGCTGATCCCGCGTCCTGCCCGAGCCGGCGACGCACACACCCATGGTGCTCAGCCGGCCCACCGGCTTCGTCGGCAGCAGGCCGAGGTTCGCCGGGCGAACGCGCGGGCGGGCATCGTCGGCCAACGTCGGCCCAGCCGTGTGCAGATGGCGCGACAGCCCTTGCGCCAGGGCGCGGACATGGGCGCGCACCGGCGGGTGAGCTGTCAGGAATGCGGCGGGTACGTGTTCATCCGTGCGGCGCGTCCTCCGGGCGCTGCCCGCCTCCGATGCCCTGAGTGTCGCCCATCCGCGCCGTGGCGTGGCGGAAGGGATCCATGAACTCCCGCGCGACAGAGTCCTCGAGGAGCCTGAGCTCCGTACGGACGGCCGGCAGGTACTCGGCCGACAGGGTGTCGAGCAGGCCATCCAGCAGCGCGCGGAGGCGTCGGCAGACCTGGGTGGATCCCGCCCCGTACTCACGGATCTCGGTGACGGCGAGCTGGAGGTAGTCCTCCCACACCCGGCCCGGCATCATCAGTCGCGGCCGGCCGCGGTCGTCGTTGAGCACGTGCCGGCGAGGGAGTTCGGTCCTGCCGGCGCTGTAGAGAAACGCCTCGATGTGGTTCAGCACCTGGACGGCGGTCGTGGGGTCGTTCACGGCCGGGGAGAGCGCGCGGATGGCGATGTCGACGAGAACGCGCAGGGCGAAGGCGGGGTCCTGCTCGATGGTCCGCTCGGCACCGAGGGCGACAAGCCCGGTCACCCGCCGCGGATCGGGCGCCGAGGTCCCACCGTGGACCTCGACCAGGATGGCGCCCGGCGGTACGTAGTCCCCGACCTGGTGGGTCACCACGAAGGTGCAGTCGTGGCGCGCCGCGGCTGCCGTCAGCCCGACTATGTGGAACGCCTGGATGACTCCGCCGTGTTCGGACCGAATGCCTGTCACCGGGCGGTCCGGCAGCGGGGGTCCGTCGTCGCTGGGCGCGGAGGCGCCGGTCCCGGCCGCCCAGCGGGTGAGGACCTTCGCCCCCATGCGACCGACCAGGTCGGCGATGGCCACCGGCCGGAGGTTGTGGGTGAACCGGTTGAGGTAGACCAGCAGAAGCAGCAGGCTGACGGAGACGGCCAGCCCGGCCAGGGTGACTCCCAGGTTGGGGACGAAGTCCGACCCGATGCTGCGGAGCAGGGAGAAGGCGAACGCGAACGTCCCGGTGAAGGTGGCCAGCACGGCTTTCTGCAGGCGGTCCCGGTACCACAGGCGCATGTACCGCGGGGACAGCGTTCCCGTGGCCTGCTGGACGACGAGAACGCCAATGGTCACGACGAATCCGAGCAGGGCAACCATGGCCCCGACGATGGCCGTGAGCACACCGCTCGCCGTGGTCGCGGAATACTGCCACTTCACCGACAGCCACCCTGTTCTGTCCGCGGCCATGGCGTACTCGGCGAGAATCACCCCGAGTACGAGTCCGAACAGCGGGACGATCCACAGGCTGGCTTTGGCGTATTGCCGCAGCTGAAACGCGAACGCCCACGACAGCACGGGGCACCCTCCGGGTTCAGCTCTGGAATGCGGCCTTCGACATCCACGCTAATGCCGTACCCCGGCGGGCGCAGAAACAGGACGCTGTCCGGGCTTCCCGGAATTGCGCGCTTCCGGGTCCGCGCCGGGTTTCCGCCCTTCAAAAGGCCAGGTCCGGACCGGCTCGGCAGGCCCGTGGGGAGTTCCTTGCTTAAGCTGACCGGGTGGCACCGGATCGGCTCAACGGCGCATGAGGTTGATGTCCGCGATGCTGCCGAGCCGTACCTGGGGGGTCGCGCGGCCGTGCGTCTCCGCCGGGCCGGAAGGGGCTCACAATGGACGACTACCCGCTGATCGAGAACCACGGCCTGATCGGTGATCTGCAGACCGCGGCGCTGGTGACCACCGACGGGACGATCGACTGGTTCTGCTGTCCGCGCTTCGACTCGCCAAGCGTGTTCGGCGCTCTGCTGGACCGTGAAAAGGGCGGGCATTTCACGGTCGCCCCGGCAACCAAGACCTACGCGACAAAGCAGTTGTACCTTCCCGACACCGCGATTCTCGTGACCCGGTTCATGACCGAGTCGGGCGCCGGCGAGGTGGTCGACTTCATGCCGGTGACCGGGCAGACGGCCACCCCTCGGCACCGTCTGGTCCGCATGCTCCGATGCGTGCGCGGCAGCATGACCTTCGAGATCGACATCGCCCCACGATTCGACTACGGCCGCAAACCGCACAAGCTGCACATCACCGACCACGGAGCGGTGTTCACCGCGGAGGATCTGGAACTGACCGTCCACGCGGTCCGCGAACCGGAGGACGAGCGGCTGCTGAACTCCCTCACGGGCGAACAGGATCTGCACTTTTCGGTGACCCTGCACGCCGGTCAGCAGCGGGGCCTGGTCATGGAGTCGTCCGCCGGCGGACCGCCGCGCGAAATCCGCCTCACCGAGTTCCAGCAGCTCTTCGACAACACCGTCCAGTACTGGCGGTCCTGGCTCGGCCAGTCCCGGTACTCGGGCCGGTGGCGGGAGGCGGTGGAGCGCTCCGCCGTGACGCTGAAGCTGATGACGTACGCACCCAGCGGCGCCCTGGTGGCAGCCCCGACGGCGGGGCTGCCGGAGCAACTGGGCGGCGAACGCAACTGGGACTACCGGTTCACCTGGATCCGCGACGCCTCGTTCTCCGTGTACGCCCTGCTGGGACTGGGGTTCAAGGAGGAGGCCACCGCGTTCATCGGCTGGCTGCGCGACCGGGTGAAGGAGAAGGCCGGCAGTGACGGTGACACAGGACCGCTGAACATCATGTACCGGGTCGACGGCTCCTCCGACCTCTTCGAGGAGACCCTGGAGCACTGGGAGGGATACCAGCGCTCCTCCCCGGTGCGCATCGGCAACGGCGCCGCCAACCAGCTGCAACTGGACATCTACGGCGAGGCGCTGGACAGCATCTTCTTCGCGCACCAGCGCGGTATCCAGCTGGACCACGGGGGCTGGACCTCGCTGCACACGATCCTCGACTGGCTCACCGATCACTGGGACCAGGCCGGGGAGGGCCTGTGGGAGACCCGGGGCGGCCGCAAGGACTTCACCTACGGCCGGGTGATGTCCTGGGTCGCCTTCGACCGCGCGCTGCGGCTCGCGGCGGCCAGCGGCCGGCCGGCCGCGCTCGACCGCTGGAGCAGTGAGCGGAACAAGATCTACGAGCAGGTCCTGGCACGCGGCTGGGACCCCCAGCGCCAAGCCTTCGTCCAGCACTACGGCAGCGATGTGCTCGACTCCTCGCTGCTGCGGATGCCGACGGTCGGCTTCATCACCCCCGACGACCCGATGTGGACATCCACGCTGGACGCGATGGACCGGGAGCTGGTCACCGACAGCCTGGTCTACCGCTACAACCCCGAAGCCTCGCCCGACGGGCTGCGCGGCTCCGAAGGGACCTTCTCCCTGTGCACGTTCATGTACGTCGACGCACTTGCCCGGGCCGGACGGACCGATCAGGCCAGACTCGTTCTGGAGAAGATGCTGACGTACGCCAACCATCTGGGCCTGTACTCCGAGGAGATCGACCTGACGGGTCGACAACTGGGCAATTTCCCCCAGGCATTCACCCATCTGGCACTCATCGACGCGGCCATCACCCTGGACGCGACCTTGAACCGGGCGCGGGAGACCGGTACTTCGATCCCGCTCGGTACGGCGGACCGGGCTCCCCTTTCGGCGGTGCCGATCGGGGACCGGCCGAACGTCGGCGGCTGACGGTCGATACCCGGCGCGGAAGTCGCTGCCGGCCCCCTCCCCGCCGGGCTCGGCGGGGAGGGGGCCGGGGAGTAACGACGGTGCTGCCTTGTCCGTCAGCCGCCGGTGGCGAAGCCGGGGAAGAGGGTCATCCCGCCGTCCACATAGAGGGTGGTTCCCACCACGTAGTCCATGAGATCGGAGGCAAGGCCCACGACGGCATGGGCGATGTCCTGGGGGTCGCCGATGCGCTTGTACGGGATGAGCCGCAGCAGATCCTCCTGGGCCTCCGGCGTCTCCCAGGCGCTGCGGTTGATCGGCGTCTTGATGGCTCCCGGGGCGACCGCGTTCACACGGATCTTCTGCGGTGCGAGTTCCTGCGCCAGTGTCTCCATCATCATCTGTACGCCGCCCTTGGAGGAGGCGTAGTTGACGTGCCCCGCCCACGGGATGAGCTGGTGCACCGAGCTCATGCAGATGATCTTCCCTGCCGCGCTCGACACCTCCGGGACGACCCCGCGCCGCAGGAACTCCTTCGTCGCCTCCCGGGCGCACAGGAACTGACCCGTCAGGTTGACGTCCAGCACCTTCTGCCACTGGGCGAGGGTCATCTCCGTGAACGGGGCGTCGCGCTGCAGACCGGCGTTGGCGACCAGGATGTCGATCGTCCCGAACTCCTGGACCATCCGGTCCATCATGCCGACGACCTGGTCCTCCTGGGACACGTCCGCCTCGTACGCCGCCGCGCGCACCCCGAACGAGGTGATCTCCTTGACCACTTGCTCGGCGGCCGCACGGTCGGCCACATAGTTCACGACCACGTCGGCGCCGGCCCGGCCAAGACCGATGGCCGTCGCCATGCCGATTCCGGAGTTGGCGCCCGTGACCAGTGCCTTCTGCCCCTTCAGCAGATGCGTCGGGATCACGCCCTGGGGTACACCCGCGGTGGAATTCACGATTGCCTGCCTCCTGGCTGCGTGGCCCCCGGTCCGCCGGCCCGCGGCCCGGTCGAGTCCCGGCGTCAGAGAATCACCGGTGGCGGGACGCGGCACCTCCGGCGAGCTGACGTTGGGCTGCCCGGCGGAGCAACTTCGCCCGGTCGGACCAGTGGACGCCCGGCGGTCAGCTCAGCCGTTCCATGAGGTGGTCGCCCACCCGCAGGGCGTTGGCGATGGCCGTCAGGGACGGGTTGACCGCGCCGATGCTCGGGAAGAAGCTCGTGTCGACCACGTAGAGGTTGTCCAGGTCGTGGGCCTTGCAGTTGACGTCCAGGGCGGAGGCGGCCGGGTCGTCGCCGAACCGGACGGTGCCGGCCTGGTGCGCGGTTGCGCCGATCGGCATGCCCTTGTGCAGATAGATGCTGTGGGACAGCAACCGGTGCTCGTGCATGCCCAAGTGACCGAGCATGCCCTGGAGTTTGTGCTGCAGACGCTTCAGGCCTTCCACGTTGTTCTTCTCGTCGAGGGCCAGATGGATGCTGCCGTCGCCGTCCAGGGTGACGCGGTTGTCGGACAGCGGAAGGTCCTCGCCGCACAGCCAGAAATCGACGGCGTGATGGGCCAGCACCTCGAAGGGCATGTCGGGCGAGACCGCGCCGGCCCAGCGTGGGGCCTCGCCGTGGATCTGTTCGGCGTCCGACTTGCCGAGCATCTGGATTCCGCCCAGCGGGTAGTCCCAGTCGTCCGCGCCCAGATACCAGTCGTTCATGGCGAGGGTCTTCTGGAACTGGGTGTCGTTGGGTTCCTTCGACACGGCCATCAGGGCCAGGTTGTTGTGCCGCATGTAGAAACGGCCGACCACGTCGGAGCTGTTGGCCAGCCCGCGGGGGTGCCGGTCGTTGGCCGAAGCCAGCAGCAGAGCGGCGGAGTTGACCGCCCCGCAGGCGACGACCACGATGTCCGCCGCGTACCGGTCCTCCGAGCCGTCCGCGTTCCGGGTGACGACCGTGCTGACGCTGCGTCCGGCCGGGTCGGTCTCCAGCCGGACCACTCGGGCATTGGTGATCATCTCGACGTTGGGGTGCTGCAGGGCGGGTTCCACGCAGATCACCTGGGCGTCGGACTTGCCGCGCACCAGACACGGGAATCCGTCGACCCGGTTGCAGCGGATGCAGACGCTGGAGTGGGTCGCCCGCCCATTGCTGTCCTGGGTCAGGTTGACCCCGATGGGCAGATGGAAGGGGTGCAGGCCCCGCTTCTCCAGGTCGTCGCTCAACTGCTGGATGCGTGGCTCGTGTTCGACGGGCGGGTACGCGTACTGCGCGCTCGCCGGCCCTTCGCCGGGGTCCTCGCCGTGCCGCCCGTGTACGAGATAGAGGTGTTCGGCCTGGGTGTAGTACGGCTCCAGATCCTCGTAGCGGATCGGCCAGGCGGGCGAGACGCCGTCGTGGTGGCGGAGTTCGCCGAAGTCCTCGGGCCGCAGCCGGAAGAGGGCGGCGCCGTAGAACTTGGTGTTTCCTCCGACGTAGTAGTTGACCTCGGGCGGGAACTCGTTGCCGTGCTTGTCGAACCAGAATTCCGGGGCCCGGTACTTGCCCTTGACGAACACGGCGGTGGAGTCCCAGTTGTCCCGCTCACGCGGGAGATAGTCACCGCGTTCGAGGATGAGCACCCGTTTGCCGGAGGGAGCGAGCCGGTGGGCGAGCGTACCGCCGCCGGCGCCGCTGCCGATGATGATGACGTCATAGTGCGGGGAGTCGCCCACGGCGACCACCGTCCTTGCTCTCGCGGCCCTGCCCTCTCGCCGGGACCTGTCACATCACGCTGCGGAGACAAAGGAACCATTCCGCCTTTTCGAACGTAACCGCCCTTTCGGTTCGCGGCGACCGGGGAGCCGCCGTGCGGACGCGGTCACAGAACGGCGATCGGATTCACCGGCGAGCCGGTGGCCGCCGGCAGCCGCAGCGGCGCGACCACACACAGGAAGCTCCAGCGGCCGGCCCGTTCGCACGCCGGAGCCAGCTCCTCGAACTGCAGGTAGTCCATGAGATGCACTCCCAAGGCGTGCATGGCCAGCACATGCACGGGAAAGGCGATCTCCGCCACCGCGCTGGGGGCGGTGTCGTTGTTGCCGTCCCCGCCCAGCACCGCGACCTGCCGCTCGGCCAGGAACCGCATCGCCGTCGGATGGAGGCCGCACCGGGCCTGCGCCGCGTCCCAGGCCCCGAGTTCCCGGCGCCTTCCCCGGTGCCCCACCCGGACGAGCAGCAAATCCCCCGGCCCGACCCGGACCCCTTGGGCGGCCTCGGCCGCGGTGAGGTCGTCGGCCGTCACATGGTCGCCGGGTTCCAGCCAGGGCACCCCGCGCAGCCGCGGGATGTCCAGCAGTACGCCGCGGCCGACGATGCCGTCCCGTACCACATCGAGGGAGAGCGAACCGGCGCCGTCCCGCGTCACAGTGCTCGCCGGCACCCCGTTGTAGAGCTCGCCGTCGAGCAGCACATGGCAGAGCGCGTCGAGATGGCTGTCCGCGTCCCCGTGCACGTTCATCGCGAACCGGTCGAGGGCGAAGTGCAGCCCGTCCGCGCCGATGTCACCGGGCGGGGGTCCGGTCATCCGGTGCTCCGCGGGCTCGGGATTGTCCGGGCCCGGCCGGGTCTCGATGGGCGAGGCGAGGGACACCGTGTGCCCGGACCTGACTTCAGCGGCGGCTGCCACCACCCGCTCGGGCGTCAGGTGGTTGAGTGCTCCGCGCCGGTCGTCTGGACTGCGCCGGGCGCCGTCGCGCAGGTGCTCGTACAGCTGCCGGAAGGCGTCCGCGGTCATGGGCTGCGGGGCTGAGGGTTCCGTGTACGGGGCCATGGGGATGCTGCCTCCCGCCGACGATTCGGGCGTCCGGCGTCTCATTGTCGGGCGGCCGGTCCGGGCCCGCGACAGCGGCGCCCGCCTCAACCGGTGGTCTCCCAGGGGCCGAGGCCCCACCGGAGCACATGGCTGGCGCCCGGCTCCAGGGTGGTCAGATCCGTACCGCTGCGGAAAGCGTCCGCCGGACAGGACATGGCTTCCACGGCGAGACCGCGGCGCCGCCGCCCGGGCTCGGGCAGGGTGTCACCCGTGTACACCTGGACGTACCGGGTGCCTTCGCCGAGCCGTACGTCGATGCCGCGCAGCCCCGAGGGGTGCGCCAGCCGCACCACGGCCCGGCCGGAGGGGTCCCGGTCGAGTCCGGTGAACGCGGTGTCCAGCTGCTGCTCGCCGATGGGCCGGGCGACGCGGAAGTCGTACGCCGTGCCTTCGACCGGTTCCCGGCCGACCGGCAGGCTCTGCTCGTCCGTGCGCAGCCGGTAGCGGGCGGGTACGGTCAGCAGCGCCGTGTCCACCAGGTCCGTGCCCACGGTCAGATAAGGGTGCTGGCCCACGCCATAAGGTGCCGCGGTGTCCCCCACGTTGGTCGCGGTGACGGCGACCTCGAGCCCCTGCGGCCCCAGCCGGTACTCGGCGACGACCTCCAGCAGAAAGGGATAGCCCGGCTGCGGGAAGAGCGTGGTGCCGACCCTGACTCCGTCGTCGCTGCGGGCGAGCAGCTCCCACGGGGTCCAGCGGAGGAGTCCGTGGATCGCGTTGTGCTTCTCCGGCTCGGTCAGTGGGAGTTGCAGATCCTGGCCATTGAAGTGGTAGCGCCCGCCGCCCACCCGGTTGGGCCAGGGAAGGAGAAGTTGCCCTCGGCCGCCGGTGATCCGTGCGTCGGCGGTGAATCCGTCCAGCAGCGGACGGCCGTCCACCTCGTAGTGGCGCAGGGCGGCACCCAGCTGGACCACGACGGCCGTCTGCCCGGCGTGGCGCAGCTGCCACTGTTCTCCCGTCGCGTGTTGTCCTGTCGCGTGTTCGTCTGTCCGGTGTTCGTCTGTCGCGCTGGGGGGCATGCGCTGCTCCTCACTCGGTACGGTGCCTACGGCCGGCGCGCCGGTCCGCGGGGGAACCGGTGCGGTGTCCGCGCGCAGCAGGGATATGACGGCCTCGACGACGGCTTCCGGCCGCTGGTCGATCTCCACCACCAAGGGGTGTTCGTCGGGCTCCGGCTCCTGGAGATCCGCGAACTGACTGTCCAGCAGTCCGGCCTGAAAGAAGTGGCCGTGCCGGGCGCCCAGTCGGGAGCGGATGAGCTGCCGCGAACCGTGCAGGTACACCAGGCGCACTCCGGGCCGTCCGCCGAGCAGTTGGTCCCGGTAGGCGCGCTTGAGCGCGGAGCACGTGACCACGGCCGGTTGCCGCGCCGCGATCTCCTGGTCCATCCAGGCGGCGATGGCGTTCAGCCACGGTCGCCTCTCCTTGTCGGTCAGCGGTTGACCGGCCGCCATCCTGGCGCGGTTGGCCGGGGGGTGGAAATCGTCCGCGTCCCGGTAGGGCCAGCCGAGCCGGTCGGCGAGCAGCCGCGCCACCGTGGACTTGCCCGATCCCGCCACGCCGACGACAAGCACCAAGGCCTCGGGCACCCCGGCGGCCGCGTCACCCGCCGGAGCCGGGAGCGCCCCGGTCATCAGCCCTCCAAGGACGGGGCGCCGCGCACAGCGCCCGGATGACGAATCCGGCGACAACGATCACGACGCCTCCCATCACAGCCCATGGTGTCCGCTTCATGTCTCGGCGGCTGTTCGCCGGCTGCGCGCGGCCGCCCTCAGGCGGGGCCGGCCACGCGGGCGGCCGGAGATACGGCGGGCTTGACCACCGGCGGAACAGTGCGGCCGGGCGGCAGCAGCTCGGTGGTCACGAAGGCCACGACGGCCGCCAGGATCACGACGGGGATCATGTCGGTCTTGCCGAGCAGCAGGACGACGAGCACCACGCTGCTGACCGGCAGCCGCAGGGCACTGGTCGCCGCGGCCGCCATGCCCGCGGCCATTGCCGGTACGACCCCCAGACCCGGAAGGGGCGCGAGCAGCACACCCACCGCGCCGCCCAGGAACAGGGAGGGAAAGATGGGTCCGCCTCGCAGGCTGCCCAGACAGAGCGCGTAGGCCGCGCCCTTGCAGATCAGTACGGCGATCAGGGCACCGACCCCCCAGGCGTGCGGATCGGCGGCCATTCGGGTCAGCGTGGCCTGACCGGACGAGGCCACGTCCGCAGGTGACAGGTCGGTGGTGAGCGCGTACACGGAGGCGCAGACTCCGGCGGCGAGCGCGCAGACGGCGGTGTGGACGACGGGGCGCATCGAGACGAACACGGCGGCCAGCCGGCCTCCGGCCAGGATCAGATGCACGAAGACACCGATCGCGACAGCCATCAGCACCGACCAGAACACATCACCGGTATCAATACGGGGAACCGGGTCGCCGAGCTTCAGGGACAGGCCGCCGGTCGAGAGGCCGGTCCAGCGGCCGAAACCGGTGAACACGAGCGAACCCACCCCGCTGGACAGCAGCACCGGCAACATGACCGCGAACAGCTGCGGTCCGCCGACCCCCGCCATCTCCATGAGCAGCACCGCGGCCATCAGCGGGTTGCCGAAGATCGTCGAGACGGCCGCCGCGGCTCCGGCCGCGCCCAGGAGCGCCTTGTTCTGCGGGGTGGCCGGCGCCCGGGCGAGGTTCCCGAAGAGCAGCGCCAGGCCCCCGCCCAGGGCGACGAGCGGGGCTTCGGGACCCAGGGCGGCGCCGAGCGGGAGACTGGCCGCGGCAGCGAGGATCACTCCGGGCAGCGCCGCGGCCGAGGAGCCCCCGGCCTGCAGTCCGGAGGCGGGGATGTGGCCGCCGGCGCCGGGCAGATGTGTGACCACCAGTCCGACGAGGATGCCGGCGACCAGCAGCAGGGGCAGCGGCCACCACCACGGCGGGGCGTCCCAGCCCAGGGCCTGCGGCACATTGGTCCACATCAGATGCTCCAGCTGGTGGAGCCCGACGAGGAACCAGAACGCGGCGAGCGACACCGGAATGCCGATGAGGGCGCTGAACGCGAGCGTTTTCAGGTAGGTCGGGGTGCGCAGCATGTCGCGCAGCCGGTCCGCCTCCTGCGGCTGCGTTCCACCGCCGGACGCGGCTGGTCGCGGGCTCGGCTCCGTCATGGGGTCGTCCTTTCCCGGTCCCCAACTCCGGTGTCAGCCAAGGATCTTGCGCTTCTCTGCCGCGAATTCCTCTTCGGTGAGTACCCCTTGGGCCTTCAGGTCGCCCAGTTGCTTGAGCTGATCAATCTTGTTGCTCATGTCGTCGCCGGGTGGAGCGGGCGGCGTTGGGGCCGGAGCGGGTGCCGCTGCCTGCGGCTGCTGCTGGTCGTCCTGCTGCGCCCACCGACCCGCCTGGCGCCGCGACACGCGGTTGGACACCGCGGTCGCGGTTCCGGCGACGACGGCGGTGCGGGCGACGCCACGAATAAGTCCGGGCATGTTCACTCATCTCCCACGGTGGGTGCGGGCGGACCGCCGCAGGGACGGTCCATGGGCCCGTTGCCTTCAGTCGGCGGCGGGGCCGCCGGGGGCCGTCGCCTCGACCTCGTCCAGGGAGGCCAGCAGGGCCTGGACGGGAATTCGGCCGCTCGTCACCAGTTGCGCACCGCTGCGCCGCATGGCTCGGGCGAAGGGTGCCGCCCAGAGGTTCTCGTACACCAGGATTCCGGCGGAGTTGCCCGGCTCCAGCGCGGTCGCGGCCTCGTCGAGATCGTCCTGGCCCAGCAGCCCGGACGAGGCACCCTCGAAGACCGTCAGGTCGAGCCCGTCCCCGAGATCCGTCAGTTCAAGTGCGGTAACCGAGCCGTCGCTGTCCTTGCGGATGAAGCGGAGGTCGAGGATGCGGATGATGCCGCGATCGACCAGATCGACGAGCAGGGGGAAGCCCTCGCCCGTCATACGGTTGCCGGGGAACTCGACGACCAGGTAGTCGACGGGGCCCATCTCTTCGATGTCGTCGCCCATGGCCACTCCTCACGAGCGCGTCGGGTACGGGCCTCGACCACCGCTCGTGTCCGGCGGCGCTCGCCGCGACAGACGGCGACGGAGCGGCCCTTTCAGGCCATTGCAACACCCGGCGGAAGGCTTCGCACTTCCTGAGACCTGGCGCCTGCCGCGTCAACTGGTCAGCTGGTAGATGCTCTTCCCGGTGAGCCACAGGCCGAGAAACAGACAGATGACCACGATCGCCGGCTCCTGGTGGCCTTCGAGCCAAGTGCGCAGTCTCATCAGCCGGGCCTGGGCCGCCTCCGGTGCGAACACCACATACAGCTCGGCGACCAGCAGACTCGAGGTGGCGAGGATGCAGAAGCCGAACAGCGCCAGATATGACGAGAAGTGCGACAGGTCGGCCTCGATGACCGTGGTCGCCCCCGCGGCGACGATGCCCCAGGGCTGTAGGAACACGGCAAGTCCCGCCGCCGCCCAAGCCGAGCTGCGGTCCATCCGGGAGGTCGTGGAAGGGGACGACGGGGAACGGGAAGACTTGCGAGGCGACTTGCGGGCGGACCCGGAGGCCCGCTTGTGAGCCTCTCCAAGCCGCCGTCGCCGGTGTTCGCCGTAGAGCACCAGCGAGAGGCCGATGGCGAGTTTGGCCGCGAGCCCCGCCGTGGACGGCGGAGATCTGGGCGGCGGGGGCTGTCCGCCGGTCAGCGCGAGGACCAGAGCGATCACACCGACGAGACAGGCCAGCCAGCCCAGGATGAAGGCCAGCCCCTTCCACGCACCCCTGGTGGACGACACCACCAGGACGAAAGCCATGATCGGCAGAGGGTCGAGCGTGATGGCCAGCGCGATGAGGAGCAGGTCGATGACCATGGCGACCCAATCGTGTGGCGACATCACGAGGCTATGCACAGGACGCGGAAGCGACACCTTTTGGTCACCGCGCTGCCGGCTTGCCGGAGATGCCGCCGCACACTCCGTCCCCCACCCTGGACGCAGGGAAGGAGCAGCGCCATGACGCATTCCGTACGGGTGCCGTGGAAGGCAGGGGGCCGTTCGCAGAGCCCGGGTGCCGTACCCGCCGGCTGATGCCTCCCAGTGAGCCCGAGGACCTCCGGGGGCGGCCGAGCAAGGGGACACACGCCGGGGAAGAGGGCGCGGCGGACCGCCGACCTGGCTCCGTCTTCCGGCCGTCCTGGTGGCAGGTCCGGTCCCGGAAGCTGGTCGCCACCGCGAAGTGGCTGCACACGCGGGCCGAGGCCCGCTTCCCGGTCATCTCGCATCTCGCCGCACGGATGGTGTCGGTGAACATCTTCGACTCCGCCACCCGGCTGGCGGCGCAGTGCTTTCTGACCGCGATCCCGCTGCTCTTCGTCGTCGGGTCCTTCGCCCCGGAGGCGGTGCGCAATCAGCTGATCAGCTCCGTGCGCGCGGTCTTCGGGCTCGGCGGCGCCGCGAACGACGAACTGGAGCAGGTGTATCGGTCCGGAAACGACAGTCTGCGCGAGGCCACCGGTGTAGTGGGCGCGCTCATGCTGCTGCTCGCCGCCACGGCCGTCAGCCGGGCGATGCAGCGGCTGTGCAAGCGGGCCTGGGAGATCCCCCGGGCGGGAACCGGGATCGCCGCCTGGCGGTGGCTGGCATGGATCGGGATCTGGCTGGCGGTTCTGATCGTGCAGGCACCGCTGCGCGACGGCTTCGGCGCCGGGCTGTGGCTGGGCATCCCGATCACGGTGCTGACCCAGACCGCGCTCTGGTGGTGGACCCAGCACCTGTTGCTGGGCGGCCTGATCCGCTGGCCGCCCCTGCTGCCCGGAGCCGTCATCACTGCGATCGCCGTGACCCTTCTGTCGGTCGGAGCGCGTTTCTACATGCCCCGGGCGCTCAATCGCGCCCTTTCCGAGTACGGGTCGGTCGGCTCGGTCTTCGTCCTGCTCTCGTGGCTGATCGTGGTCTGCGTGGCGATCGCCATCGGCATCTGCGCGGGAGCCGTCGCGGCCCAGGAACCGTTCCTGGCCCGTCACCTGGGCAGTCCACCTCCCACCTGGCAGAAGGCCGGAGGCACTTGACCCATGGCTTCTGCTCCCGGGGCAACCCTCGGGCCGGTCGTGCGGGCCCGGGCTGCGACGGCTTCGCCCGCGCAGCCCGGGCCCCCATTGAATGGACAGCCCGGCGGGTGCAGGGCGTTCACTGCACGATCCGAGCCTCCGTGTGCAGACCTGCCTTGTCGACGTCCGCGTGCACGGTGACGGTGCCGTCGGTCCAGCGGACCAGGACGTCGTTGCGGCGGGTGTCTGAGCCGAAGGCCCCGGCAGTGACGACGGCGGCGCGGGTCCACGGGGACTTCGGGGGTCGGATCGTGATCTCGCCGTGCATGCCGGCGGTGTCGACGCCCGGGTGGATGGTGGTTTCACCGTCCACCCAGCGCACAAGCAGGTCGCCGGTGTTCCTGCCGGTGAACTCCCCGGCGGTGATCTGTGCGGCGAGCGGCCACGTCTTGTCCGGCTTCACCAGGAAGGTGCCCTTGCTCACCGCTTTGCTGTCGACGTCGGCGTACATCCCGACGGAGCCGTTGGCCCAGACGACGGCCAGGTCGTCCCGCAGCGCACCCGGGGTGTGCCGGCCGACGGCGATGAGCCTGGCGTTCTGCCAGTTCTTGTGTTTGGCCAGAGTCTTCTCGTCGTGGAAGCCCGTCTTGTCGACGTGTCGGTACTCGCTCAGCTCACCGTCGCTCCAGCGCACCACGAGCCCGTCCGTGCCACTGCCGGTGAACCTGCCGCCGCTGATGGCCCGCGCGTTCTTCCAGATGCTTCCGGGAGCGGCGAGCCGGTGGGCGGCGGAGAACGGGCGCTTCGGGTCGCCGGCACCGCTGCCCTGGTAGAGAACGACCGACCCGTCGGCCCACACGACGAGCAGGTCGCCGCTCCCGTTGCCCGTGAAGTCCCCGGTGGCCAGCAGCCTGGCGTTCTGCCACTGCTCCCAGCCGCCCATCGCGAAGGGCAGGGCCGGCTGGACGTAGGGGCCGAAGTCGCTGTGACGGCCGTTGTCGGCATCGTCGTACAGCTGGAGGAAACGATCGCCGTACACCGGGCTGTAGGTGATGCGGTTGTACGCCGGGTGGGTGGCCGGTACGCCCGGTCCGCCGCCGTTCCAGCCGCCCACGTTGCCGATGATCTCGCCTGTGCCCTTGGCACGGTCGAGGGTGGAGAAGAACGGCCCGCCGGAGACGCCGTCCCACATGCCTGCGCAGTCGATGCGCATCTGGTGGAAGTCCGGGAGTGCCTGGGTGCGGCTGGTGCACTGGACGGGCCGGTCCTGCGGATTTCGGCCGACATTGGGATAGCCGATGGCGGTGACGGCGTTCTCCGATGTGGTGGGACGGGCCGGCGTGTTGCCGCCGACGGCGTCCTGCAGGTTCCTGGTGCCGTTGGGCTTGACCCGGGCGAACGCGTAGTCCAGGTCGGACTCCGGGCCTCTGCTGTTCTTCACGTATCGCTTGTCGGCGAACCATTCGTCAACCGGCCAGATGCCGTAAGGCTGCTGCGCGAGGCTCTTGACCGGGTCGTACTTCGGCACGAAGACGGCCTTGGTATTGAGGCAGTGACCTGCCGTCAGGATGAGGTTGCGTCCCTTGCTCTGCACCGTGCTGGCCGAGCAGTAGTGCGTCCGCATGTCGGCGCCGACGGTGAAGAGGATGCCGACGGAGGGGATGCCCGCAAACTGCTGCCCCACATCCGCTCGGGCGCGTGGTGACGTACCCCGCCCCGGCAGGCCGGCGCCGGGGCGGCCGGAAGGATCGGTGGCGGATGCGATGCGCTCCGGTGTCCAGAACTGCAGCGCCTCGGCTACCGACCAGCTGTCGTCGTCCGGCCGCGCCGGCGTGCCCGCCCGGTCCGCTGCCGCGGGTGAAGCACCGGGCGATGGACTCGTGGGTGCGGGTGACGGCCGGTCGGCCGCCATGGAGGCGGGGCTTGTGGCGACGGTGGCCAGGGCGCAGCACGCCAGGGAGACGGTGATGCGGGGCAGGGAAGGTATGCGCAAGGGGGGAACTCCATCAGGTGGGAGAGGTGCGGGCGATGGCACCGCGGGGGCGGAAACAGGCGCGAAGGGTCCGGGTGCGACGGCTGCGGAAGAGAGCGGTGACTGGAGGCAACGGCGGGCGGGGTCAGCCGACGAGCTGCACCTCGCTGTGCAGCCCGGCGGCGTCCACACCGGGGTGCAGGGTGAGTCTTCCGTCGTTCCAGCGGACGAGGACGTCGTTGGGCACCTTGTTGGCGGTGAAGGCCCCAATGGTCAGTACGGTGGCGTTGATCCAGGGGGATTTGGCGGGGCGGATCTTGGTCTCGCCGTGGAAGCCCTTGGTGTCGACGCCCGGGTAGATGGTGGTCTCGCCGTCCTTCCAGCGGACCAGCAGATCACTGGTCTTGCCGCCGGTGAACTCGCCCGCACTGATCTGGTCCGCATACGTCCAGGTCTTGTCCGCCTTGGCGAGCTGGACCTCCTTGCGGACAGCGTTGGTGTTGAGGTCGGGATAGAGGGAGACGGTCCCGTTGTTCCACACCACAAGCAGATCGTCCCGCAGAGTGCCGCCGTTGAAGCGGCCGGTGGTCACGAGCTTGGCGTTCTGCCACGCCGCCGTCTTCGCCAGCGTCTTCTCCTCGTGGAAGCCCTGCTGATCCACATGCGTGTACTGGGTCACCTCGCCGTCGACCCAGCGCACCACCAGACCATCGCTGCCACCGGCGGTGAAACTGCCACCGGAGATCGCCCTGGCGTGCTTCCACACACTGCCGGCCTTCGCCAACTCGTACTGCGCCGAGAACGGAACCCTGGCGTCATTGGCCTCAGCACCCTGGAACAGCGTCACCGAACCATCCACCCAGCGCACGACCAGGTCCATGTGCCGCTTGCCATTGGCGGAACCGCCCGTGAAGTACCCGGCGGCCAGGAGGTCGGCCTTCTTCCAGTCGGCGCGGGACAGCAGAGTGCGCAGGGCGGTCTGCCGGATCCAGTCGGCGATGTCGTCGACGCGGGAGCTGACGGCGCCCTTGCGGGTCTCTGCCCCGGCCCCGAGGCATCCTCCTTGCCAGGAGACGCTGTTGAGGGCGGCCAGTTCGACTTTGCCGTCGGCCTCGCGCAGTGCCGGGCCGCCGGTGTCGCCCTTGCAGATGGCCGCGCCGGCGGACGTGGGATCCAGGGCGACCGACGTCTCCCCCGCTGCCTGCACCGCAAAGGCCCCAGCGTGGGACCGGTTGGGCACCCACTCGTTCTTGGTGCGGCCGAAACCGACGGCCTTCAGTTCCTCACCCTGCTGCGGGGCGGCCGAACCGATCTGGACGGGGGCTACACCGGTGACAGGTGTGGCGAGCCTCGCCATGACGAGGTCCCGGTCGTCGCGCGGGACGAGTTCGACGACGTCGACAACGCTTCCACCGGTGGTCGTGAGGTCGGCGCGGCCGATGGTGGCGGTGGTCTTCAACTTGGGCACCCCGGCGGCCACCTTGATGCCCTGCGCCGGGTTGTCGGCGAAGCAGCTGGCCGCGGTGATCAGCCACTGCTGGTCGACCAGCGTGCCGGTGCAGCTGCGCTGTCCGTTGCCTATGTCGAGTTTCGCGGTGAAGGCGTACTGGCCGTCCTGGGGGCTGTCCCCTACAAGGGCGTGGGCGGGAGCGCCGGTCAGCACACCGGTGGTGACGGCGAGCGCGGAGAATACGGAGACAGCCGTGGCTCGTTGGCGTATGCCAGACATGTTCATTCCTTGCAGATCAGGTGCGGTGGGTACCCGGGGGCACGGCGCAGCCGCAGGCCGCGCAGTGTGCCAGGTCAGCCGGTCACCTTGAGTTCGACGAGCACGGCCGGAGCGGGGTTATTGCCTTCCCCTTGGCCGACGGGCTTGTAGTCGTCCTTCGGGACCTCGACGGTCGTGGTCTTCCCGTCCATCGTCAGACTGGCGCGCACAGCACGCTCCTCGGTCTGGATTGCGTGAACCTTGTTGACTTCCAGGGTGAGGTTTCCGGTCTTCCCGGTGACGCGGAAGCAGTACTTGCCTTCCGCGTTCTGCAGCGTCCAGACCTGGATCTGGTGCGGAGCGCTGCACTCCGTCAGCATGATGTGGCCATCGCCCTTCCGCAGGACGATGCCCCTGTCAGCGAGGATCCTGTCTGCATCCGGATAGGCGAAGTCCTCGATGGCATACGAGGGTACGGCTTCGCCGGCACTCGCCGCGGCAGTGGTCGTCGCCCTGGTCTGAGGGGCGGCGGATGCGACGGCGAGAGTACAAGCGCCTCCGAACGCTGTGACGGTGCCCACAACACCGGCAAGCAGCATTCCACGCGCGCGAAATTTCACCAGAACTTCCTTCCGAAAGGTGCGGCGCGTAAGGGCAGCCGCAAAGAAGACCCATTCCCCCAGGGCCTTCACGGAACTTATCACCCATCCATCCGAAACCTTCACTCATTACTCTCCATAACGAATCGACAACATTGCCGCTGCCGGCGAAACGTGAATGCTCTCGGCGACGTCGCGCGGAATCTCTTGTTCCATTTTTTTGCGTTCGGGAGAGCGGGGCTACAAGGCTATGCTCGGTCGGCCGATATGCGGCGAACCCGCCATGACCAGGCGGGTTTTCTTGAACAGGGAACAAAAATACGTGAATAGAGCTGGGGGAAGGTGGGCCCGTGGCATACGGCTGGTATGCCTCGGCGCCCTGTCGCTCACACTGACCGCGGGGGTGCTCGGGGCGGGTCCTGCGCAAGCGGAAGACTCCGGGGCCAATGGCCCGGTTCCGCTGAGCGAGCGCGGTCGGGTGGTGCAGATATGGCAGCAGGGGGGACCGGCTGTCAAAGCCGCGGCCGAACTCGCGCTGCAGGGATCGGACGCGGATGTGCAGCTTTTCCTGACCAAGGAAAAGGCTGTCGCCGAGCGTCATGACGATCAGCTGTTGTTCTCGCAGCTGTACTCGGTCAGTGGTCCGAGTGTGCGTGAGGCGGCGCTGAAGGCACTGGAAAGCAACGATCCGGATGTCCTGAACGCTTTTCTGAAGGACGGCTGGAAAGCACCGCTGGAGAAGGACCGGCAGCTCCGGGTTTCGCAGGTCATCAGCGAAGGCGGCAGCAGCGTCAAGGAAGCCGGCGTGGCCGCCCTGGACGGCGGCCCGGAAAAGGTGCAGGAGTTCCTCGAACGGGGACAGTATCCGGCGCGTGAGGCCGATGACCGGGTCGCGCTGTCCCGGATCGTCAGCACCGGAGGCCCGGCCACCAAAGCCGCAGCCATCGCCGCGGTCAACGGCACGATCGACGATGTCCGGGAGTTCCTCGAGGTCGGGCAGTACATCGCCCAGGCCCGGGACCAGGAACGCGCGACCGTCGCTCAGCTGGCCGAGCGGGCCAAGGCAGCAGGCACACAGGCCAAGCGCCAGACCGATGCCGCCAAGGAGGCCTCCGCACGCGCGGTAAAGGCATCCGAACTGGCCAAGAAGGCCGCCGAAGAGGCGGCGAAGGAAACCGAGGACGCCCGCAAGGACTCCAAGCGCGCCGCGAACGCGGCCGCTCAGGCGGCCCGGGCAGCCCGGGGCGCCGCCGCTGCCGCCCAGCAGGCCATCGACGCGGCACGTGCCGCCAACGCCTCCGCCCGCATCGCTGCCACCGCCGCCTCCCAGGCCGCAGCCGCCGCGGCGGGCGCGGCCGATGCCGCGGCCCGGGCACAGAGTGCCGCCTCAGCGGCCGCTACCGACGCCGGCCAGGCGTCCGCAGCGCGCAAGGTCGCGGAGGAGGCCCGCGCGGTGGCGAAGGAGGCCCGTCAGGCCGCTGCTGCCGCCACCGCCGCCGGTGCGGCTGCCACCGCCGCCGGTGTTGCGGCCGAGTCGGCCGGCAGTGCGGGCAGGAACGCCGGCGCCGCCGCCGCCGAGGCCGGCCGGGCCAGCGGCCTGGCTTCCGCCGCCGGAGCCCACTCCGCCGAGGCTGATGCCGCCGCCGCCACCGCGCGTCGGCAAGCAGCCGAGGCCACCCGCGCGGCCGGTGTGTCGCAAGCGCTCGCCAAGGAGTCGGCAACCGCCGCCTACGCGGCGCGGGATGCCGCCAACGATGCGGCGGACCACGCCGAGCGAGCGGCGAAGGCAGCGGAGGAAGCGGCCAAGCAGGCCGGCAAGTCGGCCCAGGCCGCGAAGGAATCCGCCATCCACGCCGCCAATGCGAAGAAGGCCGCGGACGCTGCCACCGACGCCGTCAGCAAGGCCCGCGCCACCTTCGACCTGACCCGCCGCAGTGAAGCCGAGGAGCTGACCGCACGTACTGCGGCCGCGACGGAGGCGGCCAAGGAACTCAAAGCCGCCGACGACCTCAAGCGGGCCGGGGCCGAGAAGGCTGCCAAGGCGGCCGCCGCTCTCGACACCGACATGGCGCAGTTGGGCACACAGGCCGGTCAGCCGGGGTCCGATACCGCACAGATCGCCGGCAAGGGGCGAACGGCCGCCCTCGCCGTGATGAAGACCCGCGGACCGTGGAGCAGCTCCGCCGCCTCGGTGGCCCTGGCCGGCTCCGACACGGATGTCGTCGAGTACGTACGCAGCGGCTGGAAGGAAGCAGCCGAGCAGGACGAACGGGCCCGGGCCGAGCGGCTCGCGGACGACGCCGACTCCCCGGCCGTGCGCCAGGCGGCGGAGAAGGCACTGAGCGGCGACGCCCAGCAGATCCACACGTTCCTGACCACCGGTCAGCACGAGGCGGCCTCCAACGACTACCGGCTGCGCATCTCCCAGGTCGTCAGCGCCGGTGGACCCGCAACCAAGGAAGCCGCCGTAGCCGCCCTCGACGGCGGCACGGACGCGATGCGCGCCTTCCTCACCACCGGCCAGTACACCGCCCGCACCAACGACGAACATCTGCGTGCCTCCCAGCTCATCAGCACCGGCGGCCCGGAACTCAAGGCCGCCGCACGCGTCGCCATCGAAGGGCCCCCGCAGCTACTGCACCAGTTCATCGAAGTCGGCCAGTACCGGGCCAAGCGGAAGGACGCCCTGGCCGCCACACACATCGCCGACATCCAGCGACTGATCTCCGGGGCCGCCGTCATCGCCGCCCGCGCCCAGCAGAACGCCGCCGAGGCCAATCGGGCTGCCGCCCTCGCCAACAAGAAGGCAGGAGAAGCCAAAACCTGGGCCGACAAGGCCGGCCAGTCCGCCGCGGACGCCAAGAAATACGAGGCCGAAGCGAGCAAATCGGCGACAGAAGCCGAAACCTCCGCCACCCAGGCCCGCGAGTCAGCCAAAGCCGCCCGCAAAGCACAGACCGACGCCATCCGGGCCTCAACGGAAGCCCTCGGCTCCGCTGCCCGTGCGCAGCGTTCGGCCGATGAGGCACAAGACTCGGCGGACGAAGCCTGGACCGCAGCTCACCAGGCACGCACCTCCGCCACGACTGCCGGGAAGGACGCGGCAGCCGCCGACAAGGCGGCGAGGGACGCCTTCGCGACAGCCGTCGTCAAGCAGCGGGAGGAGGATGAGAAATGGCGCAAGCTGCAGGAAGCCTGGAAGAAGAAGTACGCGGAAGCCGAAGAGGAGGACGACAGCTGGGTACCCGACTGGCTGAGTGAAGCGGGCGACACGGCCCTTGTGTACGGCGAAGCGATCTTCACCAACCCCGATGTCTGGGCAGGGGCGGCTGAATCCGCCCTTGGCGTCGTGATGATGGGAGGCGGGGCCGGAGAGGGCCTCGCCGGCGGTGCCGTCTGCCTCACCGGAATCGGCTGCCTCGCAGGCGCCCCAGCCATCGTGATGAGCGCCGGACTTATCGTCGGCGGCGCCTACACCGCAACTGACGGCATCGACCGCTTCAGCGACGGCCTCGGAACAGCATTGCGCGAGGCCCAGGGCAGGAGGGGGAGCGGTGGCTCCCAGCCCCAGGAGACCCCGAATGTCATCCATGACAACGTCAAGGACATCGTGGAGAACGGGCGCGCCAACCGGCCCAAGCGCGACGGAAGTCCGGACAAATACGAGCGGCGGAAGAATACCTCGGAAAGGGTATGGAGGAAATGGGGCGACGCAGACATCTATGATGTTCACGGAGCCGACGACCCGAACCGGTACAGGATCCTCGTGAATAAGTACGGGGACATCGGCTGGGTCGACAACCACAACTACACCAAGGTCACTGAGTACAGGCCCAAGGGGTAGTTCTCGAGGACCGAGAAGTGCGCATCCGGCCGGTGGGACTGCGGCCCCACCGGCCGATCGGGAATTCAGGGGTGGAATGCACGTCGTAGAGGGGCGCTGGGCCTGGGGTCGCAGCTTTCCGTTGAAGTACGTCCTGATGGCCGAGGACGGCAGGGGGGACGAGTACCTGTGGGGGCGGTGTGCTGATGCAGAGGGATTGTTCGCGGACCCTGTGCCGCCTCAGCGGGAACGCCTGACCTTCCGAGCGTGCACACCGCTCGGCCCGCTTGTTGCTGCGGTCGGTTCTCCTGGCGGTGAGGGAGCGCGGCTCGGTGACCTGTGCCTCGAGGTCTGGAACGACGAGCGTCCGCTGGAATGGTGGGGTCTGACGGACGCCGTCGTCGTGGCCGTCCACCCCAGCGAACACGAACCTTCTCTCATCGATATCGTCCTCGAGGCCGGGGTGGAGGAGCCGGAATCGGGTCGCGTCGTTCCATCCGCGTCCGCTCATTACATGCTGTTCAGAGGTGACGACTCCCTCATCGGTTCCTGTCGCGAAGTCGATGGCCTTTCTGCCGAGAGGTCCGGGCCTATGTCCGTCCCCGTGACCGTCACCGGCTGCGAATCGACGGACCGGCTGTTCACAGCACTGGGCGAGCCCGGCAAGCCGGGGCGGTTGGAGCTCTGGGCACTGGATCGCACGGGCCGTCCGATGGCTAAGCTTCCTCTCGCGCCGGGCGCTGTCACGCGTGCATCATCCCTCGGTCACGATCTCATCGACCTTGACTTCAATGAGGGCCTCTACGAGCCGATGCCGCTGCACGACCGCCCGGTCTGGGATGTTTGGTACCAGGGGGTCCCTACGACGCCCAACCAGTGGGCTCCCTTCGGGTCGGAGAACAGAGCCGCGTGGCTCGGGATGGCGTTCAACAACAGGCGCACCAGCGGGGACGACCAGTCAGGTGGCACCTACCACCTCGACGGCAGATTCGTCACGGACAAGCCCGGTCTGCACTGTGCCATGGGCGAGGCGATCTTCGGGCCCGGTGGATACTTCGGCCGGGACTGGCAGGGCTTCAGCGACTGTCTCTCCGGCGGGTTCGGAGTGTCGACGCCGTTCACCCTGGTGTGGCGCAACGCTGAGACCGCCCGTCGGGCCCTGGCTGACGTCATGGACAACCCGGGGCGACAGATCTCGTACTTCGAGGAGATCGTGGAACTCCTTGAGCGCTATGGCGTCGCTGTCGTCCTTGAGTGAGATTCGGCGAACTGGTACGCGCCCGAACGCGTACCTGCCGCCCGGTTTTCGATACGAAAACCGGGCGGCAGGGCGTAGGGGCGCGGGCTGCGACCGCTGCCGGTGTTGCGGCCGAGTCGTCCAGCTGCGCGGGCAGGCCGCTGGACAAGTTCCGCGCCGAAGGCGACCGGGCGGCGCGCGGGTAATCCGCTGCCGGCGGGTGAGCATTCATTTGATCGGACGCAGCATTTCCGGACCGTACAGCGCCTGCCCCTGCCGCTCAGCGGTGGCACGCGCTTGCTGTACGAACCGATGCAGGTACTGCACAGCCTGCGGACCCCCTGGCCAACCCAAGAAACAGAAGACAGCCACCGACCTGACGAAGCGCTCCTAGGCCTGGGCGATCAGGCGGTCCACCGCTGCCGTGCCCGAGGTGTACCCGGCGGCAGTCTCCCCGTACTCGGCGGGCATGGGAACAGCGGCGGGCATGGCGCCGGCAGGCGGCAAGTTCTGCTGCCGGGCCGCCGGGGCCAGGCCCCGGGCGGCGACCGGCTGCTGGGCCAGAGCGAGCATCGGTGTCTGCTGCATCGGCGTCTGCCTCATCGGTCTCTGCTGCTGCGGCGCGGGCGCCTGGGCCAGCATCGGTGCCATCGGCTGCGGGGGCGGTTCGGCCACCTGGGTGCGCTGTCCGTACAACACCTGCTCCATCGCCGATATCAGCCGGATCACGTCCTGATGCGGACGCACCACCAGGCGCAGGAAGCGGCTCGAGCTGCCGACCTTGTTACTGCACTCGCGCACCAATACGCCGTGTTCGGCGAGCAGCCGGTCCCGCAGGACCGCCCCGTCCACCCCCTCCGGCAGGCGGACATAGAGGAAGTTCCCCTGCGAGGGGTAGATGGTGAGGCCCGGCAGCTGAGAGAGGCGCCAGGTCATCTCCTGCCGGTCGCGCCGGGCCTGCTGGAGGCTCTCGGCGTACTCCTGGCGGTGCTCCTTCAGCATGAACACCACTGTTTCGGCGAAGGAGTTGAGGTTCCACTTCGGCAGTGCGGCCCGCACCTTCGCGGCGAGGCTGGGATTCGACACGAGGTAGCCGAAGCGCACGCCGTGCAGCCCGAAGTTCTTGCCCAGGCTGCGCAGCACGATCACGTTCGTCCGCAGTACGGCCTCCGCCGCGACGCTCGGCTCCGGTTCGGCGTCCGCGAATTCGAGGAAGGACTCGTCGACGACGACCAGGTCCAGGTCCTGGAGGGAGTCGAGCATGGCGAGGAGCTGCTGTTTGGGGAGGTAACCGCCATCGGGGTTGTTGGGGTTGCAGATGACCGCCGCGCGGGAGCCGCGGCTGCGGATGAACTGCACGAAGGACTCCGGGTCGAGGCCGAAACCGCGTGCCTCCGGCAGCAGGAGCATGTCGACACGCTTGCCGGTCTCCATCGGCTGGTCGGTCCACCGTCCGAAGGTGGGGACGGGGACCGCCAGCGACTCCTTGACCAGCAAATGGTCGATCCAGGTGATCAGTTCGGTGGAGCCGTTGCCCATGGCGACGGTCTGCGGGTTGAGGCCGAGCACCTGGCACAGCTCGGCGGTGATGGTGTCCGCACTGCTCGGGTAGTACGTCAGGATCTCGCGTAGGCGGTCACCGAGCTGATCGAACATCACTGGGGTGGGAAAGTACGGATTGCAGGGGATGCAGAAGTCCGTGATCTCGCCGCCCTCACCGCCGGCTGCCCTGTTCAGGGTGAAGTACGAAGGGCTGTGCGCGGTGGACGCGCGGAAGAGTGCGGTGACATTGCTGCCGGCCATAGATCTGCCTCCCCTGCCGGAACGGCCCATGCGGAAGCACATGAGCCGCCCAGGTATACGGAAGGGGATGGGACGGCGTTCAACGGCTGGGGCGTGCGGGACACCCCCGGGGCTGATCAGCCGGCCTTCTCGGGGCCCGTCGTGCGGTGGACAACGTCCGGCTGTCGGCCGAAGTAGTAGGCGCCGGTGCTTCACACCTGGGCCATGCCGCCGTCCACAAAGAGCTCCACGCCGGTGATGAAGCTCGACGCATCGCTGGAGAGGAACACCGCGGCCTTGCCCATCTCGCGGGGATGCGCGATCCGCCCGGTCGGGTTGCCCTCCCCCATGGTCTTGATCGCGGCGTCCACCTGATCGGCTCCCTGCGCCATCCCCAGTGCGCGCCTGAGGGACTCGGTGTCGACCGCCCCGGGGCTGAGGACGTTCATCCGGATGCCCGACCCCTTGATGTCCTGGATCCAGGACCGGATGAAACCGCGCACCGCGGCCTTCGCGCCGCCGTACATGCTCATCCCGCGCGGAGGCTGGATGGAAGCCGTCGATCCGATGATGACGACCGTTCCGCCGGACGGCAGCAGGGGCAGTGCCGGCTGGACGGTGAACAGGACGCCCTTCGCATTGACGTTGAAGGTCCGGTCGAACTGCTCCTCCGTGATCGAGCCGAGCGGGGCGTGAGCGCCGATGCCGGCGTTGGCCACGACCGCGTCCAGCCGTCCGTACCGTGTCTTGACCTCCCGGTACATCATCTCCATGGACGCGAGATTCGTGACATCCGCGACGATGCCGGAGCAGTTCGGTCCGATCACCGCGACTGCTTCGTCCAGCTGTGCCTGCTGGAGATCGGTGATGACCACGCGGGCGCCCTGGTCAACGAACTCCTGGGCGATACCCAGGCCGACCCCCGACGCGCCGCCGGTGACAACGGCGACCTTTCCTTCGAGCGAGAGATTCATTTTCTTCTCCTATGACGTTCTTGGTTTCCCGCGCAGAGCTCCGCTGTGGGTACAACGCGGCGGCGGGGAGATATGGGGCGAGAGCGCCCTTCCCCTTCCGGGAAGCGAATGCGGGCAGCAGATGCCCTACAGTGGAAGTGGAGGCGCCGCCACTTCATTGACTATAAGCGGATGCGCCTCCACTTAGCAACCCGGGACGACAGGAGACCGCCGATGACCAGAGAGACAGGGCGCCCGCTGCGCGCCGACGCGCAGCGCAACCGGGACAAGATCCTCTCCGCTGCGGTGCGCGTCTTCGCCGAGCAGGGACTGGACGCACACCTGGAGCGCATCGCCAAGGAAGCCGGCGTAGGCACCGGGACCCTCTACCGGAACTTTCCGACCCGGGAGATCCTGATCGAGGCCGCGTACCGCAACGAGCTGAGCCGGCTGTGCGACGCCGCCCCCGACCTTCTGGCCACGATGGAGCCGCGTGAGGCGCTGCGCGCCTGGATGGGCCGCTTCATCGACTACGCGACCGCCAAACTGGGCATGGCCGATGCCCTGCGGGCCCTCGTCGAGTCGGGCGTCAACCCCTACGCCCAAAGCCACGAGATGATGCTGTCCGCCCTGGCCTCTCTCCTGAACGCCGGCGTAAGCGCCGGCACCATCCGGTCGGACATCAGCGCGACCGACATGTTCGCCGGCCTCACCGGCATTGCTCTGGCCTCCGGAAAACCCGAACAGCGCGAGCAGGCCGACCGTCTCCTCGACCTCATCCTGGAGGGACTGAGCACCGACCGGCACTGACGCGGCGACTGTCCTGACACCCTGTCAATTCACAGGAGGACAGCGCTGAAGCGTGCTCTTCCACGGCGCGGAGAGACCGGATCTCGAACCAATCGACCTTGGTCGGACGGCAGTTCGAGATCCGGACACTCCTCAGAGAGCGCCGAGCCGCTCCAGCGGGAACGGCGGCTGGGCCAGCGGGCGCACCGCGAGCCGGGTCAGCGGCAGGGCATTGTCGTCACCCGCCGTGCGGTTGGCGTGGAGCACCCCGCAGCCGGTGCAGCGGTGGACGAGCACCCACTCGCCGTCGCCGCGGACGGAGATGGCGAGAGGTTCCATCCGGGCTCCGCAGTCGGCAGCCCGGTCGCCGGGGGTGTCGTCGAGATGACGGCTCCACAGGCAGTTGGGGCAGTGATTGCGGTGACCGGTACCGGCTGCGGTCATCGATACGTCGAGACCGCAGTGGAGGCAGCGGAAGGACTGGGCACGCGCTTCGGTGCGGGCGCGTCTGGAGGTGTTGCCCGGGGTGTTGCGTGAGGCATTGCCCGGGGTCTTGCGTGAGGTGCTGCGGGACATCGTGGACACGACTCCTGGTGTGATGCGCGGGATGGGCGTCAGCTCTGAACGCCGTCTCGCATCAAGGGAGTTCATACCGCGAGGGCGGGAGGCCTTCCTCGATCGCGAGAACGGTTCCGCTGGGCCCTGGGCATACACGCACCACCTCTGCCTCGACATCCGGTCGCCTGATGAGATCCCGCCGCACGGGCGTACGGCAACCGAATTTATTCAGCACGCCGGGCATCGGAAGGCCGCAAACGGCGTCAGGCGACCGAACCAATCCGCCCCACCGAGGCCTGCAGGCCATCATGGTGGATCGGGGTGTGCGCTCCCGTCAGGGAGACTCCGCTGCCGCCGCGCCGGTTCGCCACTATCTCCGCACCGATCGACAGCGCCGTCTCCTCCGGCGTACGCGCGCCGAGGTCCAGGCCGATCGGCGAGCGCAGTCGGGCCAGTTCGAGTTCGGTCACGCCGACCTCACGCAACCGCTTGTTGCGGTCCTCATGCGTACGCCGGGAACCCATCGCGCCGATATAGGCGACGGGAAGTCTCAGGGCCAGTTCGAGCAGCGGGACGTCGAACTTGGCGTCGTGGGTGAGGACGCAGAGGACGGTGCGGCCGTCCACCTCCGTCGACTCCAGATAGCGGTGCGGCCAGTCGACGACGATCTCGTCCGCCTCCGGGAAGCGGGTCCTCGTCGCGAAGACGGGACGGGCGTCGCAGACCGTGACGTGGTAGCCGAGGAACGTGCCGACCCGGACCAGTGCCGAAGCGAAGTCGATCGCGCCGAAGACGATCATGCGGGGGGCCGGGACGCTCGATTCGACCAGGAGCGTCAACGGCTGTCCGCAGCGGCTGCCGTCCTCGCCGATGACGACCGTGCCGGTGCGGCCGGCGTCCAGCAGCGCGCGGGCCTCGGCCGCAGCCGTGCGGTCCAGCTCGGGGTGACCGCCGAGGACCCCGTCGTACGAACCGTCCGGCCGGACCAGCAGCGCACGGCCCCTGACCTCCGCCGGTCCGTCGGTGATCCGCGCGACCGCCGCCGCCTCCCCTCCGGCGGCGGCGGACAGCGCGGCCGCGAACACCTCCCTCGCGGGAGAGTCCGTGTGTACCGGCGTGACGAGGATGTCGATGATTCCGCCGCAGGTCAGTCCCACGGCGAAGGCGTCGTCGTCGCTGTAGCCGAACTGCTCGAGGACGGTGAGACCGTCCTCGAGCGACTGCCGGCACAGCTCGTACACCGCCCCTTCCACACACCCTCCGGAGACCGACCCGATCGCCGTGCCCTCGCTGTCCACCGCGAGAGCGGCGCCCGGCTGCCGGGGCGCGCTGCCGCCGACCGCCACCACGGTGGCGACAGCGAATTCGCGGCCCTGCTCGACCCACCGGTTCAGCTCTTCGGCGATGTCCAGCACGTCGGTCTCCTCAAGGTGTGTGTAGGGGCGACGGGGAGTTACTTGACTCCCAGCCAGCCCTCGATCGGGTGAAGGGCGAAGTAGGCCAGGAAGACGACGGACAGCACCCACATCAGCCAGCCGACGTCGCGCGCCTTGCCCTGCACGGCCTTGATCAGGACGTGGGCGATGACGCCGGCCGCGATGCCCGCGGTGATCGAGTACGTGAAGGGCATCAGCACGGTGGTCAGGAACACCGGGATCGCGGTGGCCTGGTCGTTCCAGTCGATGTGCTTGGCATTTGTCATCATCATCGATCCGATGACGACGAGCGCGGCGGCGGCCACCTGGGTGGGGATGACCTGGGCGAGTGGAGTGAAGAACAGGCAGAGTGTGAACGCGAGGCCGGTGATCACGCTGGCGAAGCCGGTGCGCGCACCGTCACCGACGCCCGCCGTGGACTCCACGAACACCGTCTGGCCGGAGGCGCCGGCGAGGCCGCCGAACGCGCCGCCCGCACCATCGATGGCCAGGGCCTTGTTGAGGCCCGGCATCTTGCCCTTGTCGTCGGCGAGGTCGGCCTGCTGGCCGATGCCGATGATGGTGCCCATGGCGTCGAAGAAGCCGGCCAGCACCAGGGTGAAGACGATGACGCCGACGGTGATGCCACCGACGCCACCCATGCCGCTGAAAGAGACACTGCCGAAGAGACCGAAGTCCGGCGTGCTCACGATGGAGCCGGTGATCTCGGGTGCGTTCAGTCCGCCCCAGGCCTTCTTGTCGAGGCCCGCGAACTGGTGGACCACCGCGGCGAAGACCGTACCGCCGACGATGCCGATGAGGATCGCGCCGGGGACCTTGCGGACCTGCAGCATGAAGATCAGCAGGACGGTGACGGCGAAGCAGAGCACCGGCCAGCCGGTGAGCATGTCGCTCGTGCCGAGCTGGATCGGCTTGGCTCCGGCGATACCGCCGTCTCCGGGCATGGAGGTGACGAAACCCGCCTGGACCAGGCCGATGAGGCAGACGAAGAGGCCGATCCCCATGGTGATCGCGTGCTTCAGTGCCAGGGGGATGGCGTTCATGATCAGTTCGCGCAGGCCGGTGACGACGAGCAGGACGATCACGGCGCCGTAGATGACGCACATGCCCATCGCGTTTTCCCAGGTCATCTCCGGGGCGACCTGGAAGGCCATGACGGCGGAGACGCTGAGTCCCGCCGCGAGGGCCAGCGGCACATTGCCGATGAAGCCCATCACGATGGTGGTGGCCGCGGCGGCGAAGACGGTCGCGGTGGTGAGCTGATCACCGTCGAGCCTGTGACCGGCCGCATCCGGAACCGAGAGAATCACCGGGTTGAGAAGGATGATGTACGCCATCGCCATGAAGGTGGTGATGCCGCCACGCACCTCCCGACCGACGGTCGATCCTCGCTGGGTTATGTGGAAGTACCGGTCGAGCCAAGACCTTCCGGCGGGCTGGCGCGTACCCGCGCCGGCGTCCTCCGCCGTCGTCTTGGTCTCAAGGGACTGCTGGGTCATGGTGCCTACTCCCAAGGTTCACAGGGGCACCCGCATGGGGACTGAAATCGCGGGATTTGGGATGGTGCGCTGGCTGCACGACCCGGGGGACGGCCCGAGGCGAACTGGATGGTGCCGGGTGCTGCTGGTGGTGCTGGGTTTCAAGGACCGCGAGCGGTGCGGTACTTGAGTTCTCCGGGCGGCGCGACAGGCGGGCGGGAAGTGTGACGTTCCTCGGAAGCACGGCGCACCGCCCGGAGAAGGCGGGGATCAGGTACCGGTGAGGTGCTCGGGGCGTACCGGTGTCCTGTTGAGCTCCAGCCCCGTCGCGTTCCGGATCGCCGCGAGGACGGCCGGGGTCGACGAAAGGGTCGGGGCCTCGCCGATGCCGCGCAGTCCGTACGGCGCGTGGTCATCGGCCAGCTCGAGTACGTCGACGGGGATGGTCGGCGTGTCGAGGATGGTGGGGATCAGATAGTCCGTGAAGGAGGGGTTGCGCACCTTCGCGGTCTTCGGGTCGACGATGATTTCCTCCATGACCGCGACGCCCAGGCCCTGGGTGGTGCCACCCTGGATCTGGCCGACGACGGACAGCGGGTTGAGCGCCTTGCCGACGTCCTGGGCGACCGCGAGCTCGACGACCTTGACCAGGCCGAGCTCGGTGTCCACCTCGACGACCGCGCGGTGCGCGGCGAACGAGTACTGGACGTGGCCGTTGCCCTGACCCGTATGCAGGTCGAAGGCCTCGGTGGGGCGGTGGCGCCACTCGAGCTCCAGGTCGACCGACTCACCCTCGAGTACGTCCACCAGGTCGGCGAGGACTTCGCCGCCGTCGGTGACGACCTTGCCGCCTTCGAGCAGCAGCTCGGCGGTGGCCCACGCGGGGTGGTACGAGCCGAACTTGCGGCGGCCGATCTCCAGGACCTTCTCGCGGACGTTCTCGCAGGTGTGCTTGACCGCGCCGCCCGTGACGTACGTCTGACGGGAGGCGGAGGTGGAGCCGGCCGAGCCGACCTGGGTGTCGGCCGGGTGGATCGTCACCTGCGAGACACCGAGCTCGGTGCGGGCGATCTGAGCGTGGACGGTGACACCGCCCTGGCCGACCTCCGCCATCGCGGTGTGCACGGTCGCGACCGGCTCACCGCCCACGACCTCCATACGCACCCGCGCGGTGGAGTAGTCGTCGAAGCCCTCGGAGAAGCCGACATTCTTGATGCCGACCGCGTAGCCGACACCGCGGACGACGCCCTCGCCGTGCGTGGTGTTGGACAGACCGCCCGGCAGGGCGCGGACGTCCGCCTCCTCACCGGCCGTGAGCCACTGCTGCTCGGGCGGCAGCGGCCTGGCCTTGACACGGCGCAGCAGCTCGGCGACCGGGGCCGGGGAGTCGACCGGCTGCCCGGTCGGCATGATCGTGCCCTGCTCCATGGCGTTGAGCTGGCGGAACTCCACCGGGTCGATGCCCAGCTTCGCCGCGAGCTTGTCCATCTGGGCCTCGTAGGCGAAGCACGCCTGGACCGCGCCGAAGCCGCGCATGGCGCCGCAGGGCGGGTTGTTCGAGTAGAGCGCGATCGCCTCGATGTCGACGTCGTCGACGACGTAGGGGCCGACGCTGAGCGAGGACGCGTTGCCGACGACCGCCGGGGATGCGGAGGCGTACGCGCCGCCGTCCAGGACGATCCTGCACTTCATGTGCGTGAGCTTGCCGTCCTTGGTGGCGCCGTGCTCGTAGTAGAGCTTCGCCGGGTGCCGGTGGACGTGCCCGAAGAAGGACTCGAACCGGTTGTAGACGATCTTGACCGGCTTGCCGGTGCGCAGCGCCAGGAGGCAGGCGTGGATCTGCATCGACAGGTCCTCACGGCCGCCGAAGGCACCGCCGACGCCGGAGAGCGTCATCCGGATCTTCTCCTCGGGCAGGCCGAGGACGGGGGCGATCTGACGGAGGTCCGAGTGCAGCCACTGGGTGGCGACGTACAGCTCGACGCCGCCGTCCTCGGAGGGGACCGCGAGGCCGGACTCCGGGCCGAGGAAGGCCTGGTCCTGCATGCCGAAGGTGTACTCGCCCCTGACGATGACGTCGGCGCGCTCGGCGGCCTCGTCGGCGTTGCCGCGGACGATCGGCTGCCGGTGCACGATGTTCGGGTGCGGGACATGACCGATGTGGTGGTCGTCGCGGCCCTCGTGGACCAGGATCGCGTCGGGAGCGGTCGCGGACGCCTCGTCCGTGATGACCGGCAGCTCGACGTACTCGATCTTGATCTTGGCGGCGGCGCGGCGCGCGGTCTCCGGGTGGTCGGCGGCGACCAGGGCCACGGGCTCGCCGTGGTGGCGGACCTTGCCGTGGGCGAGGACCGGGGTGTCCTGGATCTCCAGGCCGTAGTTCTTCACCTCGGTGGGCAGGTCGTCGTAGGTCAGTACGGCGTAGACGCCGGACGTCGCCAGCGCCTCGGAGACGTCGATCGACTTGATCTCGGCGTGCGCGACGGTGGAGCGCAGCGTGTGGCCCCAGAGCATGTCCTCGTGCCACATGTCCGAGGAGTACGCGAACTCACCGGTGACCTTGAGGGTGCCGTCGGGACGCAGCGTCGACTCGCCGATGCCGCCCTTGGTCCGGGAGCCCTGGGAGATGTTGGTGGGAGTACCGATGGTGGCCATGGCTATCGGACCGCCTCTTCCTGGCGGGCGGCCGCGAGGCGGACCGCGTCGAGGATCTTCTCGTAACCGGTGCAGCGGCAGAGGTTGCCGGAGAGCGCCTCGCGGATGTCCGCGTCGGACGGCTCGGCGTTGCGCTCGAGCAGCTCGTCGGCGGCGACCAGCAGACCGGGCGTGCAGAAACCGCACTGCACGGCGCCGGCGTCGATGAACGCCTGCTGGATCGGGGAGAGCTCGGAGCCCTCGCCGGTCTGCGAGTCGGAAGGCTTGGCTTCCCACTGCTTGGCCTGGTCCAGGGGGGTGCCGCAGGCGGCCGTGGCGCAGCCGCCGTGCTCGGCACGCTGCTGGGCGAAGTCCGCCAGGCCCTCCACGGTGACGACCTCGCGGCCCTCGACCTGACCTGCGGCAACGAGGCAGGAGCAGACCGGGACGCCGTCGAGCCGGACCGTGCAGGAGCCGCACTCGCCCTGCTCGCACGCGTTCTTGGAGCCCGGCAGGCCCATGCGCTCACGCAGCACGTAGAGAAGGCTCTCGCCCTCCCACACGTCGTCCGCTTCCTGCTGACGACCGTTGACCGTGAAGTTCACGCGCATTGTGCGCCTCCCTTTGTGCCGTGGGCGTTGCCCCGGTATGCCTCCCAGGTCCAGCCGAGGGTCCGGCGGGCCATGATGCCAACCGCGTGACGGCGGTAGCTCGCGGTGCCCCGCACGTCGTCGATCGGGTTGCAGCCGCCGGAGGCGAGCTCCGCGAACTGCTTGGCGATCGACGGGGTGATGATCTTCCTGCTGTCCCAGAAGCCGCCCTCTTCCAGCGCGGCGTTCAGGAATTCCTCGGCCGCCTTCGCCCGGACCGGGGTCGGGGCGGCGGAGCCGATGCCGGTGCGCACCGTGCGGGTCTGAGGGTGCAGGGCCAGACCGAAGGCGCAGACCGCGATCACCATCGCGTTGCGGGTGCCCACCTTCGAGTACTGCTGCGGTCCGTCGGCCTTCTCGATGTGGACGGCCCGGATCAGCTCGTCCGCCGCCAGCGCGTTGCGCTTGACGCCGGTGTAGAACTCGTCGATCGGGATGCGGCGGCTGCCGCGTACCGACTCGACCTCGACCTCGGCGCCCGCGGCGAGCAGCGCCGGGTGGGCGTCGCCGGCCGGGGACGCGGTGCCGAGGTTGCCGCCGACGCCGCCGCGGTTGCGGATCTGGGGCGATGCGACCGTGTGCGACGCCAGTGCCAGTCCGGGCAGTTCGGCCCGGAGGTTCTCCATGATCTGGGTGTACGGAACGGAGGCGCCCAGTCGGACGGTGTCCTCGCCGACCTCCCACTCGCACAGCTCGCCGATGCGGTTCAGGTCCAGGAGGTACTCCGGCCGGCGGTGGTCGAAGTTGATCTCGACCATCACATCGGTGCCGCCCGCAATGGGTACAGCGGTGGGGTGCTCGGCCTTGGCGGCGAGCGCCTCCTCCCAGCTGGCGGGGCGAAGGAAGTCCATGAGTGGCTCTCTTCTTCTCAATCGTGGGCGTTCGTCGCAGCGGGCCCGGGACGGTTGGCCCTCGACTGTCTGTTCCTGCGCTTATTCATGTGCTGTTAACGCGCTGTGGCCCCAGTACACAAGCCGGGCTGCGCCTGGTGCAGTCACCGAAACCATGAAGGAGTTGGCTGGTCGCCTGTCCCGTCTTGTAGATTCGAACGAAAGGCGGGGCTCAGTAACCTCACTGTTTTCCCCTGGAAACGGTGGTCACGGCCACCGGCAACAACGAGACAGATCGGTGGCGACGAGATGCGGCTGCGCGCACTGCTGGAAACCGACGCGCTGGGGCTGCGGCTGCTCGGCGGCGAGGACGAACTGGACCGCGGCGTACGCGGTGTGATGACCACCGACCTGCGGGATCCGAGCCGCTATCTCTCGGGCGGCGAACTGGTGCTGACGGGCCTCGCCTGGCGGCGCACGGCCGCGGACTCCGAGCCGTTCGTCCGGATCCTGGCGGGCGCCGGGGTGGCCGGTCTGGCGGCCGGCGAGGCGGAGCTGGGAAACATCCCGGGTGATCTCGTCGAGGCGTGTTCGCGCCATCGACTGCCACTCTTTGCAGTCAATGAATCCGTTGCATTCGCGACGATCACTGAGCATGTGGTGCGCCAGGTCTCCGGCGAGCGGGCCGGGGACCTCGCCGCAGTCGTGGACAGGCACAGGCGGCTGATGACCTCCGGCCCGGCGGGCGGCGGACCCGAGGTGGTCCTGGACCTCCTCGGCTCCGACCTGGACCTTCGCGCCTGGGTGCTCTCCCCCACCGGTCGCCAGATCGCGGGCGCGGGCGACCCGCTGCCCGGCGACGTGAGCGCCACGCTCGCCGGTGAGCACCTGGCGGCCTCCCGCACCGGCCGCCGGGGGCCGCATCGGGCGACGGTCCGCGGGCTGACGTACTCCCTCTTCCCGATCCGTAACACGGGCCGCGGCGCCACCCCCGCCTCCAGGGACGTCCGCGAGACGGTCCTGTCGGACTGGCTGCTGGCGGTCGAGGCGGACGCGAGCGACTGGCCGGCCGCGCGGCTGGATCTGCTGCAGGGCGTGACCCAGCTGATCGCCGTCGAGCGCGACCGGCGCGAGGCGGCCCGTACGGTACGCCGACGGCTCGCCCAGGAGGTCCTGGAACTGGTCCAGACGGGCGCGGCACCGGCCGAGATCGCGGCACGTCTGCGGGTGGCCGCGCCGGTGCTGCTGCCGGGGCTCGGGACGGCGCCGCACTGGCAGGTGGTGGTGGCGCGGGTGGACTGGGGGGACGCGACGACGACGGCGGGTGCGAGTGCTTCCGCTGCTTCGGCTACGGCCATCGAAGCCGGCCCGGTCGCCCAGTCGCTGCTGGAGGAGATCCTGGTCGACCCGGCGGCGGCCGGGCCGGACTCCGCGGACCGGATCGCGGTCGCCCACACCGGCGACGAGGCGATCGCGCTGGTCCCGCTGCCCGCGACGGCCCTCGCCCCGGACGCCCCCGACGCCGACTCCTTCGAGGCCGGGCTGCACGCCGACGCGCTGCTGCTGTCCGTACGCGACCCGCTCTCGGCGGGTCTCGCCGACGACGGCCGGCTCACCCTGGGCGTCAGTGCGGCAGTGAGCTCGGCAGAGGGTCTGCGGGGCGCGCTGGAGGAGGCACGACACGCCCGCCGGGTGGCGGCGGCGCGCCCGGGCAGGGTCTGCGCGGCGGGTCACCACGAGCTGGCCTCGCACGTACTGCTGCTGCCGTTCGTCCCGGACGATGTGCGCCGCGCGTTCACGGCCAGGCTGCTGGACCCGCTCCGCGACTACGACCGGCGCCACCGCGCGGAGCTGATCCCGACGCTGGAGGCGTTCCTGGACTGCGACGGGTCGTGGACGCGATGCGCGACGCGGCTGCATCTGCATGTGAACACACTGCGCTACCGGGTGGGCAGGATCGAGCAACTGACGAGCCGTGACCTGTCGCGCCTCGAGGACAAGCTGGACTTCTTCCTGGCGCTGAGGATGAGCTGAAGCCCCCCGGGCCCCCGGAGGGGCGGGAAAATCCGGCCTCGCCGGCGATTGAGGCGCGGGGGTCCGGGGCGGAGCCCCGGTTCGTGAACGGGCGCCCCACTGACCACCCGCGCGCCCCATCACCCGCCGCGCGATTGTGAATTCATTCACCTGACCCCTTGGCCAGGCATGCCTATCCATGCTGAGATGCGACTGACTCAACAGCTCAATGGCGTGCTCGGGGAGGGCAATGTGGCGCATACCGCCATGTCTGGTTCCGGAACCACTGCAGGTGACGATCCCCTCCAGACCGCGGTATGGCGGCTGCGCTCGCGCGGCTGTTGGACCGATGCGGCAGCCCTGCTCGAAGCCCACACAGCGAATCCCGCCGCAGCACTCGAGCGGGCCGGACTGCTCGTCGAGCGCTGTCTGTTCACCGCCGACGGCTGGGCGGATGCCGAGGACGCGCTGCGTACGGCGGAGGCCGTGGCCCGGGACGACGACGAACGCGGCGGCGCGGCGTGCGAGCGCGGGAGGCTCGCGTACGCGTCGACCCGCCTCGGCGTACGCGACCGGGCCGACGAGGCCCGCTCCGCACTCGGCAGGGCCGCGGCGCTGCTCGCCCCCACCTCGCCCAGACGCCCGCTGCTCGACTTCCGCCGCGGGCTGGTCGCCGAGCACATCGCCGACTCGCCGCAGGCGGCCCGCGCCGCGTACCAGCGGGCGCACGCCGGAGCCATCGCGCAGGATGACACGCTGCTGCTCTCCTTCACGTGGCATCATCTGGCCGGACTCGCTCTGCGGGACGGCGAGTTGGCGGAGGCTCGGCACGGCTTCTCCGAGTCGCTGCGGATCCGCGAGGAGCTCGGCTACCTGATCGGCACGGCCCCGTCGCTGGCAGCGCTGGCCGAGTGCGAACCGGAAGCGGAGGCAAGCCGTTTGCGGGCGGAGGCGGGCCGGCTGTTCCGCCTGCTGGGCGGCGTACCGGTCTGGCTGGCGGCTCAACTGACCCCGGCGACCTCCACCGTGCCGCTCGAGACCTCACCGGCCCAGCTGCCCGAGCCTGCGGCATGATCGGGCCCGGGGCACGGTAGGGCCTGCGGCATGATCGGGGCGCATGAGCGCTCAGCATGACTTCCTCGACCGCCACTTCGGCCTGCGAGACCGTACGGCGCTGATCACCGGCGGCAGTTCCGGCATCGGCCGCGCCATCGCGGAGGCACTCGCATCGGCGGGCGCGCGGGTGGTGGTGCTGGCGCGGCGCGAGGTTCCGCTGCGTACGGCCGTCGAGGAACTCCGCGCGGCGGGCCACCAGGCCGACTGGGTGGCCGCCGACCTCGGCGACCGGGACGCCCTGCGGGCCGCGGCCGAGCGGGCGGTCGGTGTCGTCGGCGAGCCGGACATCCTGGTCACGGCCGCCGGCGTCAACCACCGTCCACCGCTGGACGATCTGACCGAGGCGCAGTGGGACACGACGATGTCCGTGAACCTGGACGCGCCGTTCCTGCTCGGGCAGCGCTTCGGCCCGTCGATGGCGGGCCGCGGCTGGGGCCGGATCATCCACCTCGCCTCGCAGCAGTCGGTTCGGGCCTTCGGCGCCAGTGGCGCGTACGGGGTGTCGAAGGCAGCGGTCTCCGCCCTGGCCCGCTCCCAGGCGGAGGCGTGGTCGCGGCACGGCGTCTGCGTCAATGCCCTCGCGCCCGGCTTCGTCCGTACGCCACTGACCCGTGCGGTGTTCGACGATCCGGTCCGTACGGAGGCGATGGCGGCGCGCACGATGGCGGGCCGCAACGGCGAGGCAGCTGATCTGACGGGCGCGGCGGTCTTCCTGGCGAGCGACGCCGCACGCTATATGGCGGGCCAGACCTTGTTCGTGGACGGCGGCTTCTCCGTCACCTAGCGTGGACCTCCCCGCAAAGGGAGGGTTCAGTGAAGGCACGTCGCCCGGACCACCACGTTCCGGATCCCCGATCGCCCTGGGACGAGATCACGACCGGCCTCTGGATGGGTGGCCATGTCTGGGAGGACGACAGGAACCGGCGCCTCAATGCTGTTGTGGAACGCGAATTCGACCTGGTGATCAGCCTGTTCACCCGCGTCGGCCACGGTCCGCCGGACGGGGTCGAACACCATGTCGCCCCGATCCCGGACGACTGGCTGACCTCCGAGCAGATCGACCGGGTCCGCGGGCTGGCCGTGCTGGCCGCCGATGCGGTACGCGCCGGGCGCACCGTGCTCGTGCGCTGCTACTCCGGCTACAACAGATCGGGCCTGGTGGTGGCCCAGACGCTGATCGAGCTCGGCCACGACGGCGCGGGGGCGATCGACCTGATCCGGCGCCGACGCTCCTCGTACGCCCTGCACAACCTCGCCTTCGAGCGATACCTCATGACCGGGCTGGACATCGCCTCACTGCTGACCGGCCTGGAGTCGCCGCCCTGAGCCCCCGGCTCACACCAGCCAGGACAGCGTCCTCTCCGGATTCATGACGAGCAGCAGGACGACGACGGTCACGACCACCCAGAAGACTCCCCAGGCCCGCCGCCTGCGCGCCTGCCGCTGCCGGGACGGCCAAGCCCGCCACGCCTCGGGCTCCGCGCGCACCGCTGCCTTCCTCCCCCACCCGCGCGGACGGCGCTGCCGCCGGGCGGCCGCCTCGTCCTCGAGCCGCAGCCGCTCGGTCACCATCCGCGCCCGCGCGGAGGGCTCCTTCGGCGCGGCGAGGCGTGCGGGCCCTTCGCTCTCGCGCTGGAACTCCTCCCACGCCTCGTCGGGTATGGATGGCTCCGGCAGCTCCGCGGACATGAATGTCCCCCCGTTTGTTCGGACTTCGTCAACGGCGGCACAGAATAATGCAGCAGACCGACATCCGCGCGCACGGTCGTACCGACGTGCCCCTGGGGAATTGCCCGGAGCCGGACTCAGGAGACGGTGCCGGCCATCGCTCCGCCCCCGGTGGCGACGCCACCGCTCGGCTTGGGTGCGGAGAAGGGAGGCGTGTCCTGCAGGCACGTTGTTCCGACCGGGGGGAGGGTGCCATCGATGAGGTAGCGGCTCTCGTAATTCCTGACGCAGCTGCTGGGGTTGAGCAGCGCGGTGTGCCCGTATCCGTTGTGGGTGAGCAGGCGGGCGTTGGCCAGTTCCCTGGCCATGGCCTGGGTGCCCGAGAAGGGGGTGGCGGGGTCGTAGGTGGTGCCGACCAGCAGGACGGGGTGCGCCGTCGGCTTGTTCCACGGGCCGCGATAGCTGTTGGCCACGGTGGCCGGCCAGTCGGCACACCCCTCGGCGGCCCAGGCCCAGAAGCGTCCGGCGTCGCCCGCACGGGTCGCGCCGGCCTCCTCCATGGCGTGGTAGGCAGCGGGGTCACGCGGATTGGGGCTGTCGCTGCAGAACACCGCACCGGCCTGTTCATCGCCCAGGTACGGATTCGGATTCGGGACCGGTGGTGGGGGCGGGAGAGGGGACGGCTCCGGAACGCGGCCCTGCCACAGGTTCTGCAGCCTGCCGGCGAGGCCCGTCCACCCGGGGTGGACAATGTAGAGGCTGTTCACGACGTCACCGACCGTACGGCCATAGGTCCATGCACCCAGGGGATGCCCCCTCAGCCGCCGCATCAGCTGGTCGAACTTGTCCCGGGTCGCTTTGGGGCTGCCGGCGGAGAAGGCGCAGCGGGCGGTGGTGGCGGACCCGCAGAGGGCGAGGAACTTGTCGAGGACTGCTGCCGCGCCGCGGTCCGCGCCCATGCGCAGGAATGTCGTGAGCCGGGGGTCGTCGTCGGAGGCGTGGGTCCAGGCCTGCGGGTCGACGTTGCTGTCAAGAACCATAGCGCGGACCTTGCCGGGGAAGAGGTTGGCGTAGGTGGCGCCCAGGAACGTGCCGTAGGAGATCCCGAGGTAGGTGAGTTGTGGGTCGCCCACCGCCCGGCGGAGCTGGTCGAGGTCGCGAGCGGTGTCGGCGGTCGCCACATGGCGCAGGAGCTCGGGGTCACGCTGCTGACAGCGCCGGGCCAGATCCTTGTACGCGGCGATCCAGGTCTTCCGCTGCTGTTCGCCCACCGGGAAGCCGGCCGGTTTGCTCGCATTCCACGCGTCGGCTTCCTTGCGGCTGTCGAAGCAGTTCACCGCGGTGCTGCTGCCGATCCCGCGGGGGTCCCAGCTGACGATGTCGAACCGCTCCCGCACCTCGCGCGGGAAGAACTCGTAATTCTGTGGCATCTGCACCGTTCCGGGCCCGCCGGGTCCGCCGGGGTTGAAGAACAGAGTGCCGATGCGCCGTCCGGGGCCGGTTGCCTTCCGTTTGACGACTGCCAGCTCGATGGTGCGACGACCGGGGTCGCGGTAGTCCAGCGGCACCTTCGCGGTCGCGCAGTCGAACGGACTGCCCTGGACGCAGGGTCTCCAGTCCAGCTTCGGGGCGGGCACCGAAGGTATCGGCGCGCCGCCGGCCGCGGCGAGGTCCGGCCCGGTGAATACCGTCGAGCAGATCACCGCCGCGGCGGTGGCCGCGGCACAACGCCGGCGGCCCGCTGTGCATCTGGGTATGCGCATACTCTGTTCCTCCGCCTTCACGGCTGAGCGCCCGATGACACCAACGCCCTGGACGTCGGCACGCATCCGCATCAACAGCACCGCGGCCCGACGGGGCGCACAAGCCAACCGCGGCCGAATGCGCCGAGCTGCTCGAGGGCGCGTACATCGTCGGCCGAGACCAGCGTCGGGTGGATGCCGTCAGCCGTCCGCGCCGGTGAAGTGCTCCCGCACCAGCGACTGCACCACCGCCAGGTCCTGCGCCACCAGGGCCTCCAGCAGCGCCATGTGTTCCGCCGCGTCCGCCACCAGGTCAGCCCTGCGGGTGACCGGTGCGCTCGCCAGCGGCCACTGGGAGCGGCGGTGGAGGTCGTCCGCCACCATCACCAGTTGCTGGTTTCCGGACAGGGTGAGTACCGCGCGGTGGAAGGCGCGGTCCGTCTCCGCGTACGCCGCGCGGTCGCCCGTCGCCGCCGCCGCTGCCGTCGCGTCGGCCAGCGGGCGCAGCGCCGCCCAGCGGGTGGCGGGGACCGTGCGGGCCAGGCGGAGCATGACCGGGACCTCGAGCATGGCGCGGACCTCGGCGAGCTCGGCCAGCTCGCGGGCGCTGCGTACCGCGACGCGGAAGCCGCGGTTGGGGACCACCTCGACCGCGCCCTCGATCGCCAGCTGCTGCATCGCCTCGCGTACCGGGGTCGCCGAGACGCCGAAGCGCTCGCCGAGGACCGGGGCCGAGTAGACCTCGCCCGGGATCAGCTCGCCGTCGACGAGGGCGGTGCGCAGGGCTTCGAGGATCTGGCCGCGGACCGAATGGCGCTGAACCGTGCGGGGCGCGGGCGGCTCGCTGTGGGTGTGCTCGCCCCGGGCCTGTTCCGGGATGAGGGGACGCGCGGGCTGCCCGCCACCTGCCTGTTCGGGGACGTGCGCGGACGCGTACGGCTGCGGCGTCGCGGCATCGCGCGCTCGGGCCTGCTCCACTCGAGTCCTCCTCCGGCCGGGTGCCGGGCCCGGCTGGCAAATCCAGGGCCCGTGAGCACGATAGGCGGACGGGGCCACAGTTCAAACATCGATCGCGTCGGGTAAGGTAAGGCTAACCTGCTAATGATCGCGATACGGTGGTCCCTGCATGACCGTTCCCGCTCTGCTGCCCGCCCTCACCTCACCCGTCGAGGACGCGTATGCCCGCCTGGCCGAGGTCTACCCCGGGCTGCGCGTACGGGAGCTCATGGACGACGAGCAGGCCCCGTCCGGCGCCGGCTGGGTGGGCGCGGACGAGCTCGCGGCCGGTGGGCCCGCGCTCGACGACTTCCTCGCCTGGGACAACGCACAGGTCCTGCGGGACTACGGACAGCAGGCCCGCCCCGATGTGATCGCCGGCTTCGGTCTGCACCGTTACGCCTGGCCGGCCTGTCTGCTGATCACGGTTCCCTGGTTTCTGTACCGCCGGGTGCCGCGGGTGCCCGTCGAGGATGTCGCCTTCCAACGCGTGGCGGGGCAGATGACGGTACGGGTGAGGGAATTCGCCTGCCTGCCGGACGACCCCGCCGCGCAGCTGCCCGGCGCCCGTGCCGTACAGGACGAGGAAGCGCTCCGTGCCGAGGTACGCTCCGCCGTCGCCGAGCACATCGGGCCCGTCCTGGACGGCTTCCGGCCGCGGATGCGGCGCGGCAGGCGTGCGCTGTGGGGCATGGCGACCGACGAGATCGCCGAGGGCCTCTGGTACATCGCGCATCTGCTCGGCGAGGAGCGGCGTGCCGTACTGGAGCTCGAGCGGCTGCTGCCGGGCGCCACCGAGCCGTACGTCGGTACCGCCGGCTTCCGTGAGCTCACCGGGCCGAACGGCGAGCAGCTGCCGACCCGTGACCGGGCCGGCTGCTGCCTCTTCTACACGCTCCGGCCCGAGGACACCTGCGTCACCTGTCCGCGTACGTGCGACGCCGACCGCGTGAGGAAGCTCCAGCCGAGCTTCTGATCTCCCGCACGCCCTGCGTCACGCCATCCGACCGGGTGAGGTAAATCGAACCAACTCCCCTTATCCATACGGTAGTTCGACGAGATCGCACCTATCCGTATGTCGTACAGCCCCATTGGCATTCTCTTGACCCGAAACCCCTTGGGCAGGCCGCGACTTCGGACACTATGGCGGCCGAAACGCACTACCGCGATGCAAGGGACACCGCCCATGAGACTGACCGACATATCGCTGGACTGGCTGCTTCCTGGCAGCGTGATGCTCCTGGGAGTCCTGGTCGCGGTGACGGTGCTCGCGCGCGGCAAGCGCACCGGCGACAAGGCCTCGTCCGAGGACTCCTGGGAGCGCAGCGAGGAGCGCCGAAGGCGCAAGGAGGCGGTCTACGGCACGGCCTCCTATGTGCTCCTGTTCTGCTGTGCCGCGGTCGCCGCCGCACTCTCCTTCCACGGCCTCGTCGGCTTCGGCCAGCAGAATCTCAACCTCAGCGGGGGCTGGGAGTATCTGGTCCCCTTCGGGCTCGACGGCGCGGCGATGTTCTGCTCGGTGCTCGCGGTGCGCGAGGCCAGCCACGGCGACGCGGCGCTCGGCTCGCGGATGCTGGTGTGGTTGTTCGCGGGCGCGGCAGCGTGGTTCAACTGGGTACACGCACCACGGGGGTTCGGCCATGACGGCGCCCCTCAGTTCTTCTCCGGGATGTCGCTGTCGGCCGCGGTCCTGTTCGACCGGGCGCTCAAGCAGACTCGCCGGGCGGCGCTGCGCGAGCAGGGCCTGGTGCCCCGGCCGCTGCCGCAGATCCGCGTCGTGCGCTGGCTGCGCGCTCCCCGGGAGACCTTCGGCGCCTGGTCGCTGATGCTTCTGGAGGGCGTACGCACCCTGGACCAGGCGGTCGACGAGGTCCGCGAGGACCGCCGGGAGAAGGAGCAGGACCGACTCCGCCGGCGGGGCCGGGAGAAGCTGGAGCGGGCGCAGATCAGGGCGCTCAGCCGGCAGCACCGGGCCTGGGGGCGCGGACGCACCCACCGGATGCCCGAGCTGTCTTCGGAGCTTCCCGCCCTGGGCTCCGCGACTGGTTCGGCGCAGGCCGTCTCCGGCACTGCCGGATCCGCCGCGGAGCCGGCCCTGCCGGAGCCGGGACAACTGCCTCTTCGCCCCCGGCCCTCTCTCCAGGCCGTGAAGATGACCGACGGCTCTGAGCAGCGCACGGTCGACCTCACCGCCGAGGACGACACCCAGACGCTGCCGCGGCTGGACTCTCTGGAGCAGAAGCTCACTGATCTGGAGCGGCAGTTCGGCTGAGCGCACGGTCAGGAGGATTCACGCGAAGGCCGGCCTGCGACTGTCAGGCCGGCCCTTCGTACAGCTCGAACCAGACCACCTTGCCCACGCCGTGTGTCCGTACACCCCACGCGTCGGCGAGGCTCTGCACCAGGACGAGTCCCCTGCCGTTCGTGCCGAGTTGGCCGACCGGTACACGCAGCACAGGCAGTCCGGCCATGAAATCCCGCACCTCCACACGGAGTGTGGAAGCGGCGACGGTGGCCGTGACCACCGCTCCGTGATCGGTATGGATCAGCGCATTGGTCACCAGCTCGCTCGCGAGCAGCTCCGCCACATCTGCCGCGTCCGGTTTCCCCCAGTGCCGCAGCAAGTCCCGCAGCGCACGTCGTACTTCCGGAACGGACGTAAGATCCGCGCACCCTAATCGGCGGTGCTGCCGGCTCTCCGGTTCTCCTTCCGCCCCAGGTTCCCGGCCATGCCCGCTTGCGGCAGGATCGGCCCCTCCCTGACGCCCAGTCATCATCCCCACCCGCACGTCGAAACGACCCTTTCTCCGGTTTTCTCGGAACTACCCCTTCTGCCGAACATGTTCACGAGATGCATGCCCCACGCGGGGAACGCCACTCATGTCCATTCATCAACGAACCAGGGCCGTCGAGACGAAGTCCGTCCCGGGCGTCAGGGCCTCGGCACGTTCCGCAGATTCGAGCGCGCCATCTGGACCATGCGGCCCACGCCACCGTCCAGCACGATCTTGCTGGCGGAGAGCGCGAAGCCCGTCACCATCTCGGCGCTGATCTTCGGCGGGATGGAGAGCGCGTTCGGGTCGGTGACCACATCCACGAGTGCCGGGCCCTTGTGCCTGAAAGCGTCCTTCAGCGCGCCCGCGAGCTGCTTCGGCTTCTCCACCCGTACGCCGTACGCCCCCGCCGCCCGCGCGATCGCCGCGAAGTCGGTGTTGCGGTTGGTGGTTCCGTACGACGGAAGTCCCGCCACCAGCATCTCCAGCTCCACCATGCTCAGAGAGGAGTTGTTGAACAGGACGATTTTCACCGGCAGGTCGTACTGGACGAGGGTGAGGAAGTCGCCCATCAGCATGGCGAAACCGCCGTCCCCCGACATCGAGACGACCTGGCGGTTCCGGTCGATGAACTGTGCGCCGATCGCCTGCGGCAGAGCGTTCGCCATCGAGCCATGGCTGAACGAACCGATGATCCTGCGGCGGCCGTTGGGCGAGATATAGCGGGCCGCCCACACATTGCACATGCCCGTGTCCACGGTGAACACCGCGTCCTGGTCGGCGAGTTCGTCCAGCACGGAGGCGACGTACTCGGGATGGATCGGGGTGTGCTTCTCCACCTTGCGGGTGTACGCCTTGATCACGCCCTCGAGCGCGTCGGCGTGCTTCTTCAGCATCTTGTCGAGGAACCTGCGGTCCGACTTGGCGCGCACGCGCGGCGTGATACAGCGCAGTGTCTCGCGCACATCGCCCCAGACGGCCAGGTCGAGCTTGGAGCGGCGGCCGAGGTGTTCGGGCCTGACATCGACCTGGGCGATCTTGACGTCGTCGGGGAGGAAGGCGTTGTACGGGAAGTCCGTGCCGAGCAGGATCAGCAGATCGCACTCGTGGGTGGCCTCGTAGGCAGCGCCGTAGCCGAGCAGTCCGCTCATGCCCACGTCGTACGGGTTGTCGTACTGAATCCACTCCTTGCCGCGCAGCGCGTGCCCGACCGGGGACTTGATGCGCTCCGCAAACTGCATGACCTCGGCGTGCGCGCCCGCCGTACCGCTGCCGCAGAAGAGCGTGACCCGCTTCGCCTCGTCGATCATCTGCACCAGTTTGTCGATCTCGGTGTCCCCCGGTCGTACGGTGGGGCGTGAGGTGACCAGTGCGTGCTCGATCGACTTCTCCGGGGCGGCGTGCGATGCGATGTCGCCGGGGAGCGAGACGACGCTGACACCGCTCCGGCCGATCGCGTGCTGGATCGCGGTCTGCACGAGGCGAGGCATCTGCTGCGGGTTGGAGATCATCTCGCAGTAGTGGCTGCACTCGCGGAACAACTGGTCGGGGTGGGTCTCCTGGAAGTAGCCGAGGCCGATCTCGCCGGAGGGGATGTGCGAGGCGAGCGCGAGTACGGGCGCCATGGAGCGATGGGCGTCGTACAGACCGTTGATGAGGTGGAGGTTGCCGGGGCCGCAGGAGCCGGCGCAGGCGGCGAGCTTCCCGGTGATCTGTGCCTCGGCGCCGGCCGCGAAGGCGGCGACCTCCTCGTGCCTGACCTGGATCCAGTCGATGGCGGAGTTGCGGCGGATGGCGTCGACGACGGGGTTGAGACTGTCGCCGACGACTCCGTACAGCCGCTGGACACCGGCGCGGACGAGGATGTCGACGAACTGCTCCGCCACGTTCTGCTTGGCCATGGGACGCACCCTTTCTCGGCTTCGGGCCTGCTTCGGCCCGCTTCGGCCTGCTTCGGCCCGCTTCGGGCCTGAAGGTCCATCAACCCATGCCGGATGCGGTTACGCCTCCCAGACTGCGACAGCCGTACGATCGTCGGCGTATCCCTTCACCCTCAGCTGGGTGTCGGCGAGGAACGTCGCCAGGCCCGGCGGCCGGGCGGGCGCCCAGCGCTCGGCGAGCACCTCGGCCAGGGCGGCCTCCCCGCGCAGCGGCTCGGCCAGTCCGCTGCTGCACAGCAGCAGGGTGTCACCGGGGCGGGCCACGGAGGCGCGGAATCGGAACGGTTCGGCGGGTGGCGGTGGCGGGGCCTCGATGTACGGGGACGGGGCCGTCGCGATCCCCAGGTCCATGGTGAGCCGGTCGCCGTCGGGGGTCTCGGCGGGCGTGTCGGCGGGCGCCGAGCCATATCCGACGACGGGTTCTCCGGTCACCGCGGCGGGCTCGGGGACATGCGGCTCGATGTCCTGCCAGGCGCCGCCGCGAAGGCGGAAGAGACCGCCGCCGCCCACTCCGAAGAACACGCGCGTACGGCACTCGGGGTCGGCGGAGAGCAGCAGACACCGGAGGTTCGCGGTGTACTCCTCGGGTTCCACGCCGAGCTCGGCGGCGCGGGCGCGCAGCTTGCCGAAGCTGCGGTCGGTGAGCCGGTGCAGACCCGACTTGAGATCGCCCCGGCGGCCGGCCCGGATGTCCTCGGCGAGGCGGGCGTGGCTGCGGCCGACGGCACCGCCTATCCAGCGGCAGGCGTCGGCGGCGGCGAGATGGGCCCCTTCGGCGGCGCGGGCACCGCTGGCCACGGCGACCAGGACGAGCGCGGCCTCGCCGCTGCCGAAGCGCGCGGTGAGCAGGGCGTCGCGGCGCGGCTCGCCGCGGTAGCGCGCGGAGTCCCCGCGGACGGAGGCGGCGCGCAGGGTGTACGTGCCGTAATGGGCCCCGTCGAGCACGGTGTCGGCGACGAGGTTGTCCAGCTCATGCGGCTGGGCCGCGGGCAGCGCGGTGGGCTCGGCGTCATAGGTGGGCGGTCCGCCACCGACGTACGCGACGTAGGGACGCGGCTGCACGAGACCCGCGTCGGGCGGCGGCAGGGGCGGCTCCGCGGCAGTCTGCGGCGGGGCGGGCAGGTGTGGCTCCGCGGAAACCAGCGGCGGTACGGGCGTGGAGCTCGGTGCCTCGAGGCCTTGCGGCGGTACGGGCGCTGCGTGCCGTGCCGCGGGGGCGGGCGGGGGCGGCTCCGCGGAAACCCGCGGCGGTACGGGCGGGTGCGGTGCCGAAGGGGCGGGCGCGTCCTCGAAGTGCTCGTCCGGGGCGGTCGCTCGTCCGGGCGGGCCTTCACGCCGGGACGGCTCTACGCCGGAAACCGGGGGAATGTCGCGTACCGCGTCCGGCCTGGTGGCCGGATGGCCGGGCGCTACGGGGGCGGCGGGCGCGGCGTCGAAGTTCTCTGCCGGGACCGGCAGTTGCGCGCGCGGGACCTCCGGCCGCTGCGGCCGGGCTGGTTCCCGGGGCGGTGCGACGTCGGGCCGCGGCGGCGGGGCTTCCCCCCTGGAGGCGGCATCCGGCCGGGGCGGCTCGGGCTCTCCGCGCGGTGCGACGTCGGGCCGCGGCAGGCGGGCTGCCTCCCGGGACGCCGCATCCGGCCGGGGCGGCTCGGGCGGCGAAGCCGGCCGGAATGTGGGCGGCTGGTCGGAGGCGGTCGGCCGCTCCCACGCCGCGCGTTGCCGTGGCGGCGTCGCAGGACGGTGCGGGATGTCCGGCTCGGCGGGCGCCGCCGCATCCGTGGGGCGCGTCTCCCACCAGGCGCGGGGGCGCCATCTGCCGCGATCGCCCGGACCGCGGGGGTCGTCCGGCTCCGCCGGCTCGGGTGTGCTCTCCGCGGCCACCGCATCCGCCGCGGAGTCGAAACGGTCGTCCAGCGTGTCGCGCGTGGGCGCCGCGGGACCGATGTCCGGGGCGGACTCGTCGTACAGCCGGTTCCACCATTCGTCCTCGGTGGCGGGCCTCTCCCCCTGCTGACTCATGCCCTTATTGTCCACCGCACGGGCCGTACGAAAACGGGGCATCCCGAAAAAAGAAATATGCGGCAAGTGGTCCGCCGGGCGCCCCGACCCCCCACGGGAAGGACGTCCGGCGGACCGTTTCGTGGTCAGCGCACGGCGTATGCGTCGGCCACGAGCTGGGTGACGGAGTTGCCGTTGGCGTCCGTCAGTTCGGCCTTCAGGGTGACCGGTTCACCCGCCGCGCCCGCGTGGTTCACGGTCGCGGTCCATGCGCCGCCCTGCTGGGACGTGGCCGCCTCGGTCCACGTCCCACCGCCGTCGTACGAGTACGACAAGCCCGCGGCCTCGAGCTCCTTGGGCGTGCCCTTGCCCGCGTCGACGACCGCGGCCTCGCCGGTGCCGTCGAGGTTGACGGAGCCGAGGCCGGCGGCCACCGGGTGCAGATCGCCGCCGCCGACGACGGAGAGCTTCTCGACCAGCGGTGCGTAGGCGCGCCAGTAGCTTCCGAACTCGAACTCGCCGTCGTCCGCGTGGCCTTGGACATCGGCGTAGTAACCGGCGACCAGGCGCGAGCCGGAGACGGTGCCGGCGTGCCGCCAGGTGTCGTCCCAGCTGCGGTCGAAGGCGAGCGTGGTGGTGCGCGTCTCACTCCTGCGGTCGGTCTCGACACGCAGCCTCTTCGCCTTGCAGGCGTCCAGGACGACCGTGGTGTCCTTGGTCAGGTCCAGCTGCGGGCGGCCGACATATCTGACCGTCATGTCCGGCGAGTCCACGAAGGAGGAGAGGAAGTACGCGCCGGGGCGCAGCCGGTAGACCTGGTCGGCCGCGCCGTCGTTGAAGCGGCGCTCGCCCTTGGCGGTGTCGGTGCCGATCACGTCGAGCGAGGACGCGCCGTCGGCGGGCTTTCCGGTGCGGTCGACGAGTTTGACGCGCAGGGTGACGGTCTCCGGCTCGACGTACAGCGAGAACGGCGTGGAGACGCTGACGCCGTGCGCGGGGTGGAGCCGTCGGCGCGGGGCAGCATGGTCGCGGACGGCGTGCCTGCACGGTCGCGGCTCACCAGGACCCTGTCTCCGGTGACAAGGGTGACTGTGGCCGGCCTGTCCCCCTGCTGTGCGGCGGCATCGCTGCCGGCCAGGGCTCCCTTCGCGGCCGTGTCGTCCTGCGGCCCGGCGGCCGCCGACGGCGCGACCGTCGTGACGGCCAGGACGGCGGCGGTCGCCGCCCCCAGTGCCGTACGCGATATCGGGCGCATCGCTCTCCCCATCTGAATCCGGCACAGATGGGCATGAAATACCCTGTTGCCGGAGGCTGTTGGTGCTGCGGTGGCGCCACATTGGCGGAGGGACGGGCGGTGCAGGGATGATGTACGCGGCGGGAATACGCCTTGGCCGGTTTCCGCCAGTGCGGCCGAAGAAGTGCACGTCCGGGGAGGGGTGGGGTCAGATGCTGGGAGCGATAGGTCTCGACGAGAGGCAGGAATCGGCGTACCGCGCGCTCGTCGCGCTCGGGGCGGCGGAAGTCCCCGATCTCGCGCACCGGCTGGCGCTGCCGGAGACGGATACGGAGCGCGCGTTGCGACGGCTGGAGCAGCAGGGCCTTGCCGCGAAGTCCTCGGCCGGCACCGGACGGTGGGTGGCGGCTCCGCCCGGCGTGGCGCTGGGCGCGCTGCTGACCCAGCAGCGCCACGAGCTGGAGCAGGCGGAGCTGGCGGCGGCGCTGCTGGCGCAGGAGTTCAGGTCGGAGGCCACCGCTCCGGCCGTGCACGATCTGGTCGAGGTGGTGACGGGCGCGAGTGCCGTCGCGCACCGTTTCGTACAGCTGCAGTTGGGCGCCACCGAGGAGGTCTGCGCCCTGGTCACCGGAAATCCGGTCGTGGTCACCGGGACGGACAACGAGGCGGAGGAGAAGGCGGCGACGCGCGGGGTGAGGTACCGGGTGGTCGTCGAGCGCGAGGTGTTCTCGCTGCCCAACGGGATCACCGAACTGAGCGCGGCGCTGGGCCGTGACGAACAGGTCCGGGTGGTGGACCGGGTGCCGACCAAGCTGGTGGTCGCCGACCGAACGCTCGCCATGGTCCCGCTGACCGGGCGCGGGGCCGATCCCGCGGCACTCGTCGTGCATGCGAGCGGGCTGCTGGAGTCACTGACGGGTCTGTTCGAGGCGGTGTGGCGGGAGGCGCTGCCGCTGCGGCTCGGCACGGGTGGCGAGGTGGACGAGGAGAAGGCGCCGGGGCCCGATGCCACGGATCTGGAGATCCTTTCGCTGCTGCTCGCCGGAATGACGGACGCGAGTGTGGCCAAGCAGCTGGATCTCGGGCTGCGGACCGTTCAGCGCCGGGTGAAGGGGCTGATGGAGCTGACCGGCGTGACGACCCGGCTGCAGCTCGGCTGGCATGCGTACGCGAAGGGCTGGGTGGCCCGCGACCTGCGGGAATGATCAGCAACCTGCACCCTTGGCAGATGGGCGCACGGCAGCTCCCGATGGTCGGCACGGTGATGCTGGTGGGCCTGCTCGGGCAGCGCGACCCGGTGTCCCTTTGTCCTCCAGCCAAGTGCCTTTTGTCCTCTGCTGAACGCTGTCCAGATAGACAGAGACACATCGGATCTCTCCCGCTGTATTGACTGCCTTCCGCCGCCTGCCTACCTTCCGTCGAGGGATAGCTCGGATGAATTGGCATGTCTGCGTACGAGCCACCGGGAGGCGTCATGGCCACTGCACCAGACCCGTCCACCGCACCGGACCCATCCAGAAGAACCGTCCTTGCCACCGGTACGGCGATCGGCGGAGCGCTGGTGGTGGGAGGTGCCGCCGCCGTCCCGGCGCAGGCCGCGCCCGCCCCGGAAGACACCACCGCTCCCACGGTGCACACCGACAGCTGGCGCACGGTCCTCGACGACGCCGATCTCGTCTGGCAGATGATGCCGAAGACCTGGTACGAGGGCCCGTATCTCGGCAATGGTTACCTGGGCACCGGCATCTACGCCGAGCCCGGCGGAAAGAACGCCGTCCGCTTCAATGTCCAGCACTCCGAAGTGCAGGACCACCGGCCGGAGTTCGGCTCGCTCTTCGGCCTCGCCCGGCTGCCCGTCGGCCACTTCACGCTCGAGCCCGTCGGCACGATCACCGGCCTCGACTGGCGGCTGCGGCTGCGCGGCGCCGAGCTCACCGGCAGCCTCACCACCACGGCGGGCACTCTGCGCCTGCGCGTCTTCGTCCACACCACGACATCCCTGCTCACCGTCGAGATCACACCGAGCGAGGGCGAGAAGAACTTCCGCTGGGTCTTCCACCCGGCCGATGCCATCAGCCCGCGCGCCGCCTTCAAACCCCTTCCAGACGGGTACACGGGCAATCCACCGGCCGTCGTCGAGCAGCACGGCGAGCTGACGGCCGCGGTCCAGCCGCTGCTCGCGGGCGGCCGGCATGTCACCGCCTGGCAGGAGCGGGTCCGCAGGGAGACGCGGACGCTGTATGTGTCCGTCGCGCACTCCTTCCCGAGGACGACCGCACTCGACCGTGCGCTGCGCACGGTGCGGGACGCGTCCTCGGCGCCGTACGACGTACTCGCCCTCCCCCACCGTGTCTGGTGGGAGCGCTTCTACCGCAAGAGCTTCCTGTCGCTGCCCGACGCACGGCTGCAGCGCTTCTACTGGATCCAGCTGTACAAGACGGCTTCCGCGGCCCGGCGCGACGCCCCCGTCATGGCCACTTGCGGGCCCTGGCTGGAGTCGACCCCCTGGCCCAACACCTGGTGGAACCTCAACGTCCAGCTGGAGTACTGGCTGATCCATGGCTCGAACCATCTTGAACTCGACGCCGTCTCACGCGCGTTGGGTGAGTTCCGGGCCCAGCTGACCGCCGAGGTCGCGGGCCCCTACCGTGGCGACTCGGCCGGCATCCCCCGCACCACCGACACCCGGCTCGTCAACGGCGGCGCCACTCCGTCCGGCAACGGCTACGGCGTCGGCATCCCCGGCCAGAACCCGCCCACCCCCGAGGTCGGCAACCTCACCTGGGCGCTGCACAACGTCTGGCTCTCGTACCGCCACACCATGGAGGAGTCGCTGCTGCGCGACCTCCTCTTCCCGCTGCTGCGCAAGACGGTCAATTACTACCTGCACTTCCTCACCCCCGGGCCGGACGGCAAGCTGCATCTGCCGCCGACGTTCTCGCCGGAGTACGGCGTGGACGCGCCGGACTGCAACTACGACCTGATGCTGCTGCGCTGGGGCTGCCGTACGCTCATCGACTCGGCCGCGGAACTGGGCATCTCCGACCCTCTGACCGCCCGCTGGCAGGAGATCCTCGCCAAGCTGGTCCCCTATCCGGTGGACGCGAACGGCTACATGATCGGCGCCGGTGTCCCGTTCGCGAAGTCCCACCGCCACTACTCGCATCTTCTCGCGGTGTATCCGCTGTACGAGATCACCGGCCGTACGCCCGAGGAACGCGCCCTGATCGAGAAGTCGCTCAGCCACTGGGTCAGCTTCGAAGGGGCGCTGCAGGGCTATACGTTCACGGGTGCGGCATCCATGTCCGCGCTGCTGGGCAAGGGGCAGGACGCGCTCAAGTACCTCGGCGAACTGATGACCCGTTTCATCCAGGCCAACACCATGTACAAGGAGTCGGGCCCGGTCATCGAGACCCCACTCTCGGCGGCGCAGTCGCTGCACGACATGGTCTGCCAGTCGTGGGGCGAGGTCATCCGGGTCTTCCCGGCACTGCCGGACGCGTGGCGGGAGCTGGTCGTCCATGACTTCCGTACGCAGGGAGCGTTCCTGCTCAGTGCGGTACGGGAGGCGGGCAGGACCCGCTGGGTCCGGCTGACCAGCGAGGCGGGCGCGCCGTGCGCCGTGCGCCACGGCATCGCGGGCCCGATCGAGGTCCGCGACGGGCGGGGCCGGCGGCTGCGGTGGGAGGATGCGGGCGACGGTGCGATCCGTATCCCGCTGGGGAAGGGCGAGTCGGCGCTGATCACGGCGCGTGGGGACCGCCCGGACCTGCGGATCCGTCCGGTACCTCCGAACGCGCCTGCCCCGGCGTGGGGCCTCCCTGCCTGACCGTCCCTGACCGGCCCCTGACCGGTCCGAAGTCCTAGGACTCGCCCAGTTCCCGCGTCCGATGCGGGGGACGCGGTACGCGTGTGAGGCTGCATCCATGACCGAATTCAGCGACGCCGAGCGCGCGTACCTCCAGTCCCAGCGCCTGGGACGGCTGGCGACCGTCGACCCGAAGGGTCAGCCACAGGCGAACCCGGTCGGTTTCTTCCCGCAGGAGGACGGGACGATCCTGGTCGGCGGCTACGCCCTGGGCACGACGAAGAAGTGGCGCAATCTCCGGGAGAATCCGAAGGTGGCGCTGGTGGTCGACGACATCGTGAGCCTCCAGCCGTGGAAGGTGCGCGGGGTGGACATCAGAGGCGAGGCCGAACTGCTGACGGGCCCGCACGAGTTGGGCCCGCACTTCAGCGAGGAGCTGATCCGGATCCACCCGCGGAAGATCCACAGCTGGGGCCTGGAGTAGGGCCGGAACGGGCGGCGTCAGCGACCATCGGGCCCGGTGACCCACGAGGTCACCGAGCCCGGTCCCACCTGCACTCAGCGCACCCGGCCACGCTTCGCCTGCATCGCGGCGCGGCCCTCCGCGCCCTTCTGCTTCCAGTCGCGCAGGATTTCCGCGCGCAGCCGCGCGTCCGTCTTCGCGACGATGCGCTGGTTCTCCCGCAGCAGCTTGCGGTAGCTCTCCAGCCGCCGCTCCGGCAGCGAGCCGTCGTCGATCGCGGCGAGCACCGCGCAGCCCGGCTCCGACTCGTGCGCACAGTCGTGGAAACGGCACTTCTCCGCGAGTTCCTCGATCTCCGAGAAGACCTGGCCCACGCCGGACTCCGCGTCCCAGAGCCCCACGCCGCGCAGCCCGGGCGTGTCGATCAGCACACCCCCGCCGGGCAGCGCGAGGAGGTTGCGGGTGGTGGTGGTGTGGCGGCCCTTGCCGTCGACGTCGCGGGTCGCCTGCACATCCATCACGTCCTCGCCGAGCAGCGCGTTGGCGAGCGTCGACTTGCCCGCGCCGGACGCGCCGAGCAGCACACTCGTCCCGCCGGAGAGGACCGCGGTGAGCACATCGAGGCCCTCACCCGACGCCGAACTGACAGGCAGCACCTGCACTCCGGGCGCGGTCGTCTCCACGTCCTGGACGAGGTACGAAAGACCGGTCACATCAGGAACGAGATCGGCCTTGGTGAGCACGACGAGCGGCTGCGCACCGCTCTCCCACGCCAGCGCGAGGAACCGCTCGATCCGCCCGAGGTCCAGCTCGACAGCGAGCGAGACCGCGATGATCGCGTGGTCGACGTTGGCGGCGAGGATCTGCCCCTCGGAGCGGCTCGAGGAGGTGGAGCGTACAAAGGCGGTACGGCGCGGCAGATACGTCCGTACGAAACGGGGGTCGCCGTCACGGTCGACGGCAGCCCAGTCACCGGTGCAGATGACCCGCAGTGGATCGTGCGGGGTGACGAACGCGGTGTCGGCGCGGACCAGTCCGTCGGTGGTGACGACATCGCACTGGCCGCGGTCCACCCGTACGACTCGGCCCGGCAGCAGACCCTGCTCGGTGTACGGGGCGAACTCGGCGTCCCATCCTCCGTCCCAGCCGTAGGACGACAGCGGGTGCGACGAAGACGAAGCGGACGCAGAAACAGATGAGAGAGACAAGGGGAACCCTTCGAAGGGCGGCCCCGGCAGCGCGCTCGGCGCGCGGAAGTGGTGTGAGTGTCAGCCGGAGACCACGGGGGTGGGAACAATGAACTCCTGAATGCGGGCAACGCCCGTCTCCGTGACAGTCATCAATGTCCTCACCTCCTACTCCTCGACGCACCAACGCGGTTCCCCGGGCACAGCGCACGGCCGCGCCCCGGAACGAGCAGAACCGTATCCCCATCCCAGGGCGCGGCGCCAGCGATTAACTGTCGGGGCTCATCCGTACGACACCCGCAGCCGGCGGAATCCTGGCCGCGGCCCGCCGTCTCGGATCTGGCAAACGGCGATGATGTGCAGGGCCGAGTTGCTTCGGGACCGCGGGGCCGCAGCTGGGGTCCGGTCAGGCGGTGGCCAACGCGCACTGGCCTCGGTCGGCCTTCATCGGTCCGGCGGCGCTGGGACGGACCTCGAAGTCGAACATGGCGGTGGGTACGTACAACGAGCAGCAGGCGTTGGGGATGTCGACGATGCCGCTGATACGTCCCTCTATGGGGGAAGAGCCGAGCAGCAGGTAGGCCTGCTCTCCGCTGTAGCCGAACTTCTTGAAGTACTCGACGGCGTTGAGGCAGGCCCGGCGGTAGGCCAGCGTCGCGTCGAGGTAGTAGTTCGTGTCCGTGTCGTGGTCGACGGAGATCCCGATGAAGGTGAGGAACTCCGTGTACCTCGGCTCGACGTTGCCAGGAATGAACACGGGGTTGGTGGAGATGCCGTACGTCTCCATGCCGCCCTTGATCAGGTCGACGTGGAAGTCGATGAAGCCGCCCATCTCGATGGCGCCGCAGAAGGTGATCTCTCCGTCGCCCTGGCTGAAGTGCAGGTCGCCTCCGGAGAGCTTGGCGTCCTTGACGTGTACGGGGTAGAAGACCCGAGAACCGCGGGTGAAGTTCTTGATGTCGTGGTTGCCTCCGTTCTCGCGGGCCGGCACCGTGCGTGCGCCTTCCGCGGCGATACGCGTGGCGAGGTCTCCGGTGGCCGTGCCCGCGAGTGCGTTGGTGCTGTCCGGCGGTACGGCGAGTGGCGGGACCCGGTTCGGGTCGGTGTCGATCAGCGCCTGCTCGCGGGCGTTCCAGCGGGCGAGCATCTCGGTGGACGGGGCGGTTCCGAACAGCCCGGGGTGGGTGATCCCGGTGAAGCTGATCCCGGGAAGGTGGCGGGAGACCGCCTGCTGTCCGTGGAAGTCCCATATCGCCTTGTAGGCGTCCGGGAAATAGTCGGTCAGGAAGCCGCCGCCGTTGGCCTTGGCGAAGATACCGGTGTAGCCCCAGCCCTGGCCCGCCGCGTCCCCGGTCTGCTGCGGCACGGGGCCGAGGTCGAGTATGTCGACGACGAGCAGGTCGCCGGGTTCGGCGCCCTCCACGCCTACCGGACCGCTGAGCATGTGAGGGATGGTCAGGTCGATGTCGCGTACGTCGTTGGCGGTGTCGTTGTTGCCGACCTGGCAGTCGGTCCAGTCGCGGCATTCCATGCGGAACTCCGCTCCCGGCTTCACCATGGCGACGGTGGGGACGTCCGGGTGCCACCTGTTGTGTCCGGGAACGTCCTGGTCACGCATCGACTTACTGTGGTCCACATTGAAGATGATTTCTGGCATGACAGCTCCTGGTTTCTGATTCCGTCACGTTTGTGCGCCCACGCTTCCGGCCGCCGGGGCGGCTGGGGCCGGTTGCCGCGAATTCCGGGTGAGCGGCCACAGCGCCCCGAACACCACCACGCCGAACACCGCCAGCGCGATGGCGGTTTCGGTGGGGCTCACCCAGTAACCGGAGAGCAGCAGCGCCGCGGGAATCGCGCCGGTGACCCAGCCCTGGATCGCCGTGACCCAGCCTGTATAGATTCTGAGTCTGTCCATCTTGAGACCGAGCAACAGGAAGAACAGGAACCACAGGAATGCCCAGTAGAGCCAGATGACCCCGAACGGGTAGTCCCTGAAGACCCGGAAATTGACGAACGAGTACCCCAGGGCCGCAACGGCAACGAACAGCGAGTAGTAGCCGACGCCGGTACTGTCGAGACCGGCGAGGAGGCCCACACCTACATACAGGTAGGTGAAGCCGAACAGATAGATGCCGGATGCCGCCAGGATCCCTCTGGGTTCGCCGGCGGCGACGAAGATGAGATAAGTCGGCGTCAGCACCTGCAGTGCGCCGACGAACAGGTTGAACACCGCTGCCGCCTTGGCGTCGACCTTCCCGAGCAACAGCATTCCGTTGATGAAGAGCACTGCACCGACAAACAGCAGTCCCACGTTTCCCACGAGGACGCACCTCCTAAGTCCGCGTGGACGCCCTCAGGGACGCGGCAACCGCGAGAGCGCGGGGTGCGGGTGCCGTGGCACCCTTGTGCGTGACGGCACTTCGGAGACTACTGCCGGGGCCTCACGGGCCTGCTCCTCCTGGTCATGAAGGGCGGCGACCGCGTGCGAGGTCAGCGTAAAGCCGGGCGAGGAGTACACACGTCTCGCAGCGCCTGCGCAAACAGGGCAACCGTAATCCTTGGGCGCCGTCCCGATCGCCAACTTCACGTCGAAGGCCCCACATCGGCTGCATAGATATTCATAGGTTGCCATCAGCAGCCTCCGGACGCCGGTGGACGCTGGCCAACCCGAGTGCGTGCGGTGCGCCCCGAATCAGCACACGGCGCAGCGCGTTTCCTACCTTCAAGGAGACGTCTCGCACATCCAGGTGTCAAGTACCGGACGGCCGGGCCTGGACCTTCTCAGAACGACCCGATCGCGAGCGCCGCCGCTGCTGCCGCAAGACCCACCGCGAGACTCGAAGCGGCGTACAGCAGGGACTTGCCGACCTGCCCTTTCTCGCACAGGTGGACCAACTCGTAACTGAATGTGGAGAACGTCGTATAGGCGCCGCAGAAACCGACGCCGGCAATGGTCACGACCTGCTCCGGCAATGCGTGCCGTGCGCCGAGGCCCACCAGAAGCCCCAGCACGAACGATCCGCTCACGTTGATCAGCCAGGTGCCGCGTGGGAACACGCCCGGGCTCCGGTACTGCACGTACTGGCCGAGGACGTAACGCGCCACTGCCCCGACCGCGGCCGCCGCACCGACGGCGAGCAGGATGATCACCGCACCCACCAGCCGTATCGGCGGGCGCGCCCGCGCCGCGCGTCGAGCCGTATTCGCCGGGCCGACGTCAGCCGGCCGATGGCCAGGCCCAGAACGGTGGCGGCCGCCCCGGCGAAGAGGCTCCCGACGATATTCAACGCCGCGGCTGCGTAGTGGCCGTGGCCCAGCAGGCGATCGGTGTCGACCATCCAGGTCGAGAAGGTGGTGAAGGCGCCGAGGAAGCCGACGGCGGCGAACGGCCGCACGTACAGGGTCGGCGGCCAGGCCTCGAACACATAAATGAGCAGCAGCGCCAGCGCGAACGATCCGGACACGTTGATGGCGAATGTCGTCCACGGGAACGTCGCCCCAGGCGCGGGGAAGGCCAGCTCCAGCGCGTAACGGGCCGTCCCGCCGAGCAGGCCGCCGAGCGCGACCGCCGCCAGGACGCCCCCGCGCAGATGCGCGCGGAACGGCTCCCGAACTCCCGTCACAGGCCTCATCGAAATAGCCGCATCCCTATCCACCGGAACACCTCCCCATTATCCCTGGGGATTGCAGCGCCGACGCACACTCGACTAAAATTCAAGATCATCGGCGTTCGACCGGTTTACCGGTGCCCTACCCGTTCACCGGAGCAGTGGCCCCACCGATGGAGGACGGCCATGGCAAAAATCCTTGCGGTGCTCTATCCGGATCCCGTGGGCGGATATCCTCCCGACTACGCCCGCGACGAGATTCCCACCATCACCGGCTATCCGGGCGGTCAGACCGCGCCGACCCCGCAGGCCATCGATTTCGCCCCGGGGCACCTCCTCGGCTGCGTCTCCGGAGAACTGGGACTGCGCCGGTTCCTGGAGGACCGGGGTCACACCTTCGTCGTCACGAGCGACAAGGAAGGGGCGGACTCCACCCTGGATCGCGAGCTTCCCGACACCGACGTGGTCATCTCGCAGCCATTCTGGCCCGCCTATCTGACCCCCGAGCGCATCGCCGCGGCTCCCCGGCTCAGACTCGCGATCACCGCGGGGATCGGGTCGGACCACGTCGATCTGCCGAGCGCCATCTCCCATGGCATGACCGTGGCCGAGGTGACTTTCAGCAACAGCATCAGTGTGTCGGAGCACGCCGTGATGCAGATCCTCACCCTGGTGCACAACTACATGCCGGCTCACGAGTGGGTGACCACCAAGAAGGGCTGGAACATCGCCGACAGCGTCTCGCGCGCCTACGACCTCGAAGGCATGGACGTCGGCGTCCTCGGCTCCGGCCGTATCGGCCAGGCGGTACTGCGCCGCCTCAAGCCGTTCGACGTCACGCTGCACTACTGCGACGTGCACCGGCTGTCCAAGGAGGTCGAGGAGGAGCTGGAGCTGACCTGGCATCCCGACGCCCGTTCGCTGGCCTCCTCCGTCGATGTGCTGTCGATCCACACTCCGCTGCATCCGCAGACGAAGAACCTCTTCGACGACGAGCTGATCGGGGCCATGAAGCGCGGCTCGTACATCGTCAACACCGCACGGGCGCTCATCGTCAACCGGGACGCCGTGGTGCGGGCCCTCAACAGCGGCCAACTGGCCGGTTACGCCGGTGACGTCTGGTACCCGCAGCCGCCACCGCCCGACCATCCCTGGCGCACCATGCCGTACGAGGCGATGACGCCGCACGTGTCCGGGTCGACCCTCTCGGCGCAGGCACGCTACGCGGCCGGTACGCGGGAGATCCTGGAGTGCTGGCTCGACGGGCACCCCATCCGCCCGGAGTACCTGATCGTCGAAGGCGGTGGGCTCGCCGGGACGGGAGCGAGCTCCTACACGGTCGCCGGATGACCGACACGGGCGGGAGTGACATCCGGCGGACAAGAAATCAGCTGAAGATTCAATAGAAGATCCACCACCCCGGCTGTGAGCCGATTCACGCACAATTCACTGGACGGGCACAGGCGAGGCCTTTAGCGTCCGTAAATAGATTGTTTCTCATTATGCGGAGATACCGGCGCCGCGCGTAATCTCTCGTAAGAAAACCAAGCGCACGCCGGGAAGGTGGATCAGTGAGCATAGACGCAGTGTGGGTCCGGGGCGTGACCGGCATTCAGATGCACCACGTGACCGACCTTCAGGATGCCGGCAGGTTTTTGGGCAACGCAGCGATGGCACTGCGAGCCGCGCACGTAAGGACCGGCGCCGACCGGTACTCCGGCATCGCCACCGAGCTCAAGGCCCTGGTGGAGCGAGTGCGGGAGTTGGAGGAGGAGGCGCGGTCGAGCATGCACGACCTGCACTCCACCGACCCCGACCGGTTCGTCCGCTGCCGGGACGGCCACGAGCCGTGGCCCGGCGAGATCGCGGCAGGATTCATCCCGCGCCACACGTGCAAGGACGAGTGCCTCTACCACGACCGCGAGGTCCTCGACGCCATCATGCAGTGCACCTGCGGGCGGCCGCCGTGCCGGGCCTGTGAGATCGGCGGGAGGCTCTGACGAGCCCCGGGCCTCCCGTGGCCGAGCCGGATCGAAACACCACCTGATCACCGACGGTCACGGCACCCACTCGCGGTGATCAGGACTGACTGTAACCACAACGACGGCTGCCGCTGGTCGATGCCGTCCCTGCCGTCCCTGCCGTCCCTGCCGTAGACAACGGTCAGCAGGGACGGCCACGCCGCAAGCCCGACTCACACATCGCCGAGCACGGTTTCGGCCGGTACCGAGCAGTCCGGCTGCGACGACGCGCTCGCGTCAGCTCACCCCGACCCCACCGCTGTGCGCGGGTCGGGCTGGATCTGCTCGACCGACTCGCCGTTCGCGCGGCGCCGCAGCACGGTGTGCAGCATGTCGTCGGTGATGACGGGTGGCCGGCCGCCGTGCTTGCCCTTGCGGGCCGCCGCGTCGAGTCCTTCGAGGGTCGACTCCCGGATGTTCTCCCGCTCGGTCTCCGCCATCGCCGCGAAGAACGCGAACAGCAGTCGGCCCGGCCCGCTGGGGTCGTACATCCCTGGCAGGGGCCCGGCGAGCATCTCCAAGACCAGGCCGTGGGCAGTGAGGTGGTCGGCGAGCGCGGTGAGTCCGGCGGCGTCGCGGCCCAGGCGCTTCATCTCGTACACGGTGAAGATGACCCGGCACTGCGGGGCGTGGGCCTTGATCTGGCGGGCGAGCGCGAGCGCGGCCTCGAACTGGGGCCGGGGCGAGCGGGACCGAAGTGCCGGGGCGCCACGGCTGGCCCGGCCCGCGGTCGGCGGGGGTGGGCAGGCGCAGGAGCTTGGCGAGTCGGGGCACCTTCGTGAAACGGCCGGTGTGGTAGGTGCCGGCGACCGCGCCGGAGCGCGAGCGGCACGGCGAGCCGGGTTCGGCCCGGCAGCGCGGGCAGGGGGTGGCGCTCGACCTCGTCCGCGTCGCTCGGAGAGGCTTCTTGAGGGGCCGTCATGCCCCGGGCGTTGTCACAAACGATTCTCAGAAGTACCCCGAACCCGTCTTTGAGTGAGAACGAGTTCTGCGAACCGAACCGGTGCTTCGCGATCGCCGGGCCGCCGTCTTGGATCCTGCTCGGGCAAAGGACCGATTATGAGAATCGGGGCAGGGGGCCAGGCTGCGCCATCCCGGAGAAACGGGACCAGGCCGCCGCCCACTGGAAGAAGATCGTGCGCCTCGCCTTTCCCGGCAGGCGCTGACAGGCGAATACCGACACGCGCCAAGGTTGCGTTAGGCGGGCTGCGGGGCGGGCGTTGCCGGAGCGGCCGCGACCTTGCGGGTCTCGCGCATTATCAGCAGGCCGTTGACCACCATCAGTGTCGCGGTCAGGCCGTGGATGCCGAGCGCGGTGGCCACGGAGCCGTGGTGGGCCAGCACGGTGGCCATGTCCCCGTACGCGGCGAGGGCCTCCACCAGCAGCACCCAGCCCAGCGCCCGGCGGTGGCCCGTCACCAGCAGGATGCCCAGGACCAGGGCCAAGACGACGTCGCGGATTCCCTTGATGATCAGGAAGCCGTCGCCGTCGCCGGACGGCCAGCTCGGCAGGCCGAAGCCCGGTGCCGTCGTCTCCGGGCTCAGGATGAACTCCGTCCCGAACCAGAGGATGAAGAGGATGAAGGCGGCGGCCAGGACGGTGTTGATCTTCTTCAGCGACATTGTTCTTCTCCTTGCGAGTCTTGGTGAGCTTCGTGGAGCTTGCTGAGTCGTGTGGGGCCTGATCAGGCCGCGCGGACGCGGCTGATCGAGGGGCGTAGTTTGTCGGGATCGCAGTTGTGGGATCTGAGCGGCAGTTGCATTCCCGGACGTCGGGATTTCGGTGGCCAGCTGCCGCCCAGGGAGTGGGGATTGTGCGCCACCGGCGCGGCGTCAGCCCGCGGGGTCAGCCCGCGGGGTCAGCCCGCGGGGTCAGCCCGCGGGGTCAGTAATCCGAAGCCCTGTCGGGCTCACCCCGACGGGGCGAAAGCCGTCGATATAACGGGGCGAACCAGTGCATGTCGGGGCGGCTTTGGTATCAGGTGAGGGCGGCGACCAGCAGGGCGAAGGCGGCGATGATGACGGCGACGCGGACGTAGTGGAAGCGGTCCCAGCGGTTCATCTGCTGCTTCCAGTCGTCGGGCCGGTTGTCAGGGGTCCACGTCTTGCCCCGGTTGTTGATCGGGACGAGCAGCAGGATCGACATGATCACGCTGAGGATCAGCAGCGCGGCGGCAGTGACGACGAGGCCGGTGCCGTGGTGGCGCCATCCGGCGATGGCCCAGACCGCGACGAGGATGAGCGAGGTGATGTACCAGACCGGCATCACGGCGCCGAGCATCCGGCCCCCGTGGGCGCGGCCGAGTTGGCCGCTGTCCTCGGGGAGGGCGTTGAGGATCGGGTTGATGACGAAGGCGACGGAGAACTCCACCCCCACCATCAGGCCGACGACCACGGTGGTGATGACCTGAAGTGCGTTGAGCATGACGACCCCTCCTGGTATCTAGCGGCGCTAGGCGATGAGGCTACGCTAGTACTACTGCCGCTTGGATGTCTAGCAATGCTAGGATCGAATCATGTCGGTACAGGAACGCAAGCAGCGCGAACGGGCGGAGCGCGAGCGCCTCATCGTGGCGACAGCCCGCGAACTCGCCGAGCAACAGGGCTGGGACGCGGTCACCACCCGCCGGCTCGCCGAGCGCATCGAGTACAGCCAGCCCGTCCTCTACAGCCACTTCCGCGGCAAGCGCGAGATCATCGGCGCCGTCGCCCTCGAGGGCGCCGCCGAGATGGCCGTGGCGGTGCGGGCCGCGGCCTCCAGCGCGAACAGCCCGCGCGAGCGGGTCACCGCCCTCGCCCGTGCCTACCTCGACTTCGCCGCACGCAACCCGGCGGTCTACGACGCCTTGTTCCAGCTCGACGGCGGCCTGGCCTTCGCGGACGAGGACACCCCGGAACCTCTCAAGGACGCCTTCGCCGCGCTGCTGGAGAGCCTGGGCGAGGTCGCCGGGGACGGCGTCGACCCGGGGCTGTTCACCGAGGTGTTCTGGGCGTCCCTGCACGGCCTGGCGACCCTGACCCGAGCGGGACGGCTGCCGCCGGAGTACATCGAGCCGAGGCTGGAGCTGCTGGTGGGTCGGCTCGCCATGGTCTGACACACCATCCCGGTGGGCACGCAGCCGGGGCCCTCGGGCCCCGCCGCTGCCTGCCTGCGGCAACGCTTCCGGTCACTCGCGTCCACACGGCGCAGCCGCAGATCGCCGGGCCCCGTACCCCAGACGGGCACCCGCCCCGGAAGCTGCGATGCTCATTGATCACGACCCGATACGCGCCCTAACGCCGCGTCATTCGCCGGTGCCCTCGTCGTCCTCGTCGAGGTGGACGGTCGCCGGGTCACGCAGTGGGCGCAGGCCCTCGCGTGGCGGGCGGGCGGGCGGCGAAGCTGTAGCGGCCCAGGCAGTTGAGGTTGGGGATGCCGGTGAACCGCTGTCCACGCTGGCCCGGTACGGGCAGCTGAGCAAGGCACAGACGTTCGAGCGGGCACCGGAGCCGCGGCGGACCGCGCTGTTGACGGCGGTGGTGCGTCACCTGGAGGCGCAGGCGGTCGACGACGCGCTGGATCTGTTCGCGGTGCTGATGGCGAACCGGCTGATCAGCCCGGCCCGGCGGGCGTCGGAGCGGGAGCGGTTGGCGATGCTGCCGCAGTTGGAGAAGGCGGCCCGCATCCTGGCGAAGGCGTCGAAGATCCTCACCGAGGAGCTGGACCTGGTCGCCGAGCACGAGGCGGACCTGGACGTGGCCGCGCTGTGGGCGGCGGTGGAGGAAGCCCCGGCTCCGTGCCGAGGGCCACGACATCAAGGACGAAGACGTTGCCCGCCTCTCCCCGCTCAAGGACCGGCACATCAACTTCCTGGGCCGCTACCTGTTCAACATCAAAGCCAGCGGCCCCGGCCAGGGCCTGCGCCCCTTCCGGGACCCGGACGCCGCCGAGGACGACGAGGATTGACGGCCGGCACAACCGACCGACCCGGCTACTCGTTGCGCCCCGCGGGGCCTGGCACCCGACTTGTTGTGACGCCTTCGCGGCAGGCGTCACAACAAGTCGGGTGCACTCTCCTGGGCGGGATCCTTGGATGCCGGGTGATCTGGACCGCCGGCCGGGGCGGCGGCACGCAGCGCCGCTTCGACCCGGCGGTTGCTGGTCATGGATGCCGTGACGGCCGTCATCGCCAGGAGGAGGCCGGCGGCGGCGTAGAGCGGGGTGCGGATGTCGTAGGTGGTGGCCAGCCAGCCGCCGAGGAAGGCCCCGATGGGGGCGGCGCACATGGCCAGCATGCGGGAGGTGGAGGCGACCCGGCCCATCAGGTGGGCCGGGACGATCGCCTGCCGGAGGGAGGGCCCGAGCACCATCGTGGCGCCCATGCCGGCCCCGCAGACGGCGAGCGCCAGCCCGGCCACGTACGGGTTCGGGGCAGCGGCCAGGCCCAGGATGGCAAGCCCTTCGACGGCGGCTGTGCAGGTCAGTGCGGTGCCGGTGCCGAGTCGTCGGCCAAGGTAGGAGGCGATGCCTGCACCGAGCAGGCCGCCGGTGGCCTCCGCCGTGAGGAGCAGGCCGAAGCCGTAGGTGTCGATGCCGAGGCGGTCGTGCGCGAAGAGGGCGAGTACGGTCTCCACGGCGAGGAAGGCGATGTTCCCGACCGCCGGGCGGAGCGCGAGCCCGAGCAGCAACCGGTCCCGGAATACGTACGAGGCCCCGGCCCGCGCCTGCCGAAGCAGCGACTCGCGGGCCTCCGGTACGGGCCGGGGCACGGCGGGAAGCGACCGTACGAGCAGTGCGGAGAGCATGAACGACACCGCGTCGGCGAGCAGCGGAACCGCCCGCCCGAGCGCGAGCAGGGCACTGCCCGCAGGCGGCCCCGCGAAGCCGGACATGGCGGTCTGGGCTCCGCGCAAGCGAGAGTTGGCTCGCTCCAAGAGTGCGGGGTCGCGGCCGAGTAGATCCGGAAGATAGGCCGTGGCGGCCGTGTCGAAGAAGAGTCCGCCGAGGCCGAGCAGGAAGGCGACGGCCGCGAGCAGTGGAATGCTCAGCACGTCGAGCGCGGCCGCTGCCGCCGGTATCGCGAGCAGCACCGCACGCGCTGCGTCCGTGACCCACATGGTGCGCCGGCGGTCCCAGCGGTCCACCAGCGCACCGCCGAGCACCCCGAAGAGCAGCCACGGCAGCGTTCCGGCGGCCGTGACGACGGCGAGCGCCATCGGATCCCGCGTCAACGTCAACGCGAGCAGCGGCAGCGCGGCATGCGACACCCCGTCACCGAGCGAGGACACCGTCTGCGCGGTCCACAGCCGTCCGAACCCGGTCGGCAACTTCCGAACGTCTGAGGTCACTTGGCGTCCCCTTCGGCCTGCTCGCGCGGTGCCGGATGGAACAGTGCGAAGACGAGTGACGCGTCCGGCAGCGACGGATCGGACAGCTCCTGGTACTCGTCCGCCAGTGCCTGCAGCCGCGCCCCCAGCTGCGCGAACTGCTCCTCGGTGAGCCGCAGATGCGCCATCCGTACGTGCCGCTCATCCACCGGCGACGCCTCCAGGTCCGCCACCGCATGGCGCATCAGCACATCCGGCCCTCCCTCGCCCGGATCCGGCAGCGCGATCGCCCGCGCGGCCATCGCGTAGTACCGCTCGGTGACACCCCGCACCTTCCGCGTCCGTACCACCTTCACCAGGCCGGCCCGCTCCAGCAGCCGCACGTGATAGCTGGAACTCCCCTTCGCGAGGCCCACCCGCTCGGCGATCTGCGTGATCGTCGCCGGCTCGAAGCGGAGCACGGCCATGATCCGGTGGCGCGTGAGATTGGAGACGGCGCGCAGTTGCTCGTCAGTGGTGACGTGAAACGTCTCGGGAAGATCATCGGTAGGCATGCGAGCAATGGTCAACGATTCTTGACCATTGAGCAAGGGGATTTCGCGCGGACCTCCAGAATCTGCCGTCCGGCGCGCGAGACCTTCTGTCAAAGCCCCCCACCCGCTGCCGATCCGGGGAGCTGTCAAAACGCCCGGGTGTCGACGGGCGGGCAGAAGCAGGAGCGGCAGCTCGACACGCTCATCGCCGCCGGGTGCCGGAAGATCTTCGCGGACAAGAAGTCCGGTAAGGACGCGCTCCGCCCCGAGCTGAAGGCGTGCCACGCCTTCCTCGACGCGGGCGACACGCTCGTGGTCCCCTCGCTCGACCGCTACGGTCGCAGCCTCCAAGACCTCATCAGCATGGTCGCCGAGCTGCGCGAGCGCGGCATCGGCTTCACCTCGCTGCACGAGAACCTGGACACGACGACCCCCGGCGGTCGGCTCGTCTTCCACGTCTTCGCCGCGCTCGCCGAATTCATCCGCGCACTCATCGTCATCGGCACCAAGGAGGGCCTCGCCGCGGCACGCGCCCGCGGGCGGGTCGGCGGACGCCCCACGGTCGCCACCGAGGAGATCATCCGCGCCGCCCGCGACCTGCTGCCCGACCCGGGCCGCTCAATCACCTCGATCGCCAAGCTGCTCGGCGTCTCCCCGGGCGTCGTTGACGTCGTTGACGTCGTTGACGTCATTGACGTCATTGACGTCATTGACGTCGGGAAGCCCCGTCTCGACCGAGACCCGCGCGGTGCTGGTGTTGTGGCTCGCCGCACTCCGCGGCCCCGTTTCCGGCTTCGCGAGCAGTGCGTGACGCGGCCGTGCGTCCGCGATCAGCGTTGTCAGTGGCCGCAAGTATGTTCAGTCGTGTCCCGCCGTTGTGGCGCGGAAGTCCCCTTGGTGCATAGGAGATGGCGCGTTGTCAGATTCAGATTGGGAGAGGTCGAGCACGGCACGGGTGGTAGCACCCGCACGGCCGCGCAAGCTCGCCAAGGTCCCGTTCGTCGAGCTGGCCGACGGACGCTTGCAGGGCGTGGTGTCCAGCGGCTCGGACATCGAGCGGGTCTATGTCTCGTCGGTCGCGGCCGGCACCTACGCGTTCGCTTGCAGCACCAACAACAACCGGCCCTGCGGCGGCGCGCGGGGCTCGTTCTGCAATCACATCCGGGCCCTGATCAACGAGGCGGTGCTGCAATACGGCGCCGAGCGCGTCGTCCGCTACCTGAGGGTCGAGAGCGTGGACGGGGAGCCGAGCGCGCAGACCATCGCCGCCGACATGAGCAACACACGTCCACCGCAGGGGGACTCCAAGGCCGCCGCACCCGTCTTCAGCCGGTTCCTGCGCCACCTGGCCTACCTGGAACTCGCCCCGACCACCGCGCCGTTGCCGGAGATGCAGTGGTTCCCGCCGACCAGGGCGGTGGCGTGATGCGCGCCGACCTGCTCGCCGAAACCATCTCCGGGCTCGACGAAGCCCTGGCGGTCGTCGACGCCTTCGACCGGGCTCTCGTCGTCGGCCTGCTCCGCCCCCAGCCTGCCCAGGCCGCCGGCCTGACAGAGCTCGCCCACGCCGTCACGGGGACGCCGCTGGCCGCCAAGGTCGCCGAGGCGGCCGAGAAGACGGCGGCCGGAGCCGCGAGCGAAGACCACTTCGTCGCCCTCGCCGCAGCCCGCACCGCACTGCTCGGCTCCGTCCACGACGCACTGATGACCCGCGCCGACGAGGCGACCGGTCGGCCCCGCAACGAGGAGACCGTCCCGGCGCCCGGCGGGCAGCAAGCGGCGAACCTGCTCGCCGCCGCCCGCTCCTGGCTGTCCGATCTGGCGCGCTCCGGGTGGCAGGGCATCGACCACGACGTGGTCTCCGGGTCGGCGCAAGTCGTCTCCGCGATGCTTCCGGACCCGGCGCTGCGCCGCCTGGCGACGCTCCTCGACGGCTTCGCCGCCGAACTCGCCGCGTCCTGCCCGGGCGCGGCCCTGGAACGCATCCCGGCACGCCGCTGGGCCGACCTGTGGTCGCGCGCGATGCTGCTGACCCTGCCCGGCGCGGCCGGCATACCCAAGACCGGTACGGCCACCGGACGCCTCCTGCCCCTCGGCGTGGACGTGCAGGAACACGCGACCGCCGCACAGGCCCAAGTCCACGCGGTGTTCGAGCCCGCCGACGGCACCGCGCCCCGCCTGGTGCGCGCCGGCGTGTCGGTGCCGAAGCCTGACACGGTTGTCGGAGCCGGCCTCTGGCAACTGCTCCGCCCGCACATGTCGCTCCTGGCGGCCGTCAGCGAAGGCCGCTCGATGGACCTCGCCGGTATGCCCGTCACCGCCGAGGGCGACCTGGTCTGGAGCGACGAGCACGCACGCCCGAGTGAGCCCGCCGACGCCTTCGCCACTGCCCGCGTCGCCCTGCCCACCGCCACCGACGCGGCGACCGCACCCCTGGACCGGCACCCGGCGCGCATCGCCGTACCCGTGTTCCTGGAGGGCTACGCCGCCCAGAAGGACGACGGCGCAGTGACGTTCACCGTCGCCGGACACCTTCTCGCTGTCGACACCGACCGCATTCCGACCGCCGGACCACTCACCCCCGAGGCCGTTGCGGCGTCCGGCGCGTGCATCGGGCTGCTCCGCTGGGACGCCGGGACGTATCGCGTCCAGCCTCTGGCCGTCGAGACGACCGTGCGGAAGAAGGCTGTCGCGATCCACGCCGGGGGATGGGCCGGGGGCACGACCGACAAGGCCGGCGTCAAGGCCGAGAAGGCCGCCACCGACGCCGTGACCGTGCTGCGGGAGCGTGCCGGGAGGCTGCTGCGGAAATGACGGACCACACGACCGGGCAAACGACCGAAACCGAGCAATCGGCCGACCGTACGAACCCGCAGAACCCCGAGGTGGACCCCCACGACAACCGCCGTCAGGCCCTGTACTGGCGGCTCCTCGCCCGCCTCTTCGACCACGAGGAGCAGGCCACGCTGGAATCGGCGAGCCTCGCCGTCGTCGAGGACATCGGTCTGCCGTCCGCGCTGCTGGACCCGCAGGCCTCCGTCGACTCGATCGTGCAGCGCCACCCGGAGCTGGCCGCCGAGTTCGACGGTCTGATGGCGCCCGCCCCCGACGCCGCCGACGGTGCCCGCGACCGGGCCGCCGAAGTACGGCGCGCGGCGCTGGTGTCGAAGGTGCTGCTCAACGTCTTCGCCTCCGACTCCGGCACAGTCACCGCCGGACAGCTGGCGCGCTGGCAGTCCGACGCGGGCTGGCTGGAGCGCGCGCTCGGCTGCAAGCCGGGCGAGCTGCGCGGCGGCCGCGCAGGCGGAGGTTCCGGGCGGGGCGCCGCAGGACCGGGTGTCAGCCCGACCGGCACCGGCGGCCCGGGCACGACGCCCGATCTCAGTCGGCTGATTCCGGCGATTGGCCCCGAACTCGGCGCCATCGAGGCCGACCTCGTCAAGCGGATGCACCTGCGCGAGGTGCTGGCCGACCCCAAGCTGGCCTCGCAGCTGACCCCGAGCATGTCGCTGATCGAGCAGCTGCTGCGGGACAAGAACAACCTCTCGGGCGTGGCCCTGGCCAACGCCAAGGCACTGATCCGCCGTTTCGTCGACGAGGTCGCCGAAGTGCTGCGCACCCAGGTGGAGAAGACCACGGTAGGCGCCCTGGACCGCTCCGTCCCGCCCAAGCGGGTGTTCCGCAACCTCGACCTCGACCGCACGATCTGGAAGAACCTCACCAACTGGAGCCCGGAGGAGGAGCGGTTGTACGTCGACCGCCTCTACTACCGGCACACCGCACGCAAGACGACGCCCCAGCGGCTGATCGTCGTCGTGGACCAGTCGGGCTCGATGGTCGACTCGATGGTGAACTGCACCATCCTGGCGTCGATCTTCGCCGGGCTGCCGAAGGTGGACGTCCACCTGATCGCGTACGACACACAGGCGCTCGACCTCACTCCGTGGGTGCACGACCCCTTCGAGAGCCTGCTGCGCACCAACCTCGGGGGCGGCACCGACGGCACAGTCGCCATGGCACTGGCCCAGCCGAAGATCGCCGAGCCCCGCAACACCGTTGTGGTTTGGATCTCCGACTTCTACGAATGGCAGACCGAGCCGCTGTTCGAGAGCATGGCCGCCATTCACCGCTCCGGAGCCAAGTTCATCCCGGTCGGCTCGGTGACCAGCTCCGGCCGCGGCAGTGTCAACCCGTGGTTCAGGGAGCGCTTCAAGGACCTCGGTACGCCGGTGATCTCCGGCCACATCCGCAAGCTCGTCCACGAACTCAAGACGTTCCTCGCTTAGAAAGGCCCTGTTATGTCCGACATGTTGCGCGCCCCTGCCGAGATCAAGTACGCCGAGGAACTGGACTGGCTGGAGTCCATCGACGACAACCCCAAGCCCTTCTCCTGGCGACTGTCCCCGAAGATGGTCCGGCTGTTCGTCCTGGGCTCCGAGCGCTCCGACGGTCTGGACCGGGAGATCTCGCAGAAGTGGTACGGAGATCGCAGTTTCGTCGAGCGCTCCATCGTCACGCTGGCCTCCGACCGCGGCCTGCTGCTCATCGGCGACCCCGGCACCGGCAAGAGCTGGCTGGCCGAGCTGCTGTCCGCCGCGATCTGCCGCAACTCCACGCTGGTCGTGCAGGGTACGGCCGGCACCACCGAGGACCACATCAAGTACTCCTGGAACGTGTCCATGGTCATCGCCAAGGGCCAGTCGCGGGAGTCGATGATCCCCTCGCCGATCATGACCGCGATGGAGAGCGGCGCGATCGGCCGTTTCGAGGAACTCACCCGCTCCACCAGCGACGTCCAGGACGCGTTGATCTCGATCCTGTCGGAGAAGTACATCTCGGTTCCCGAACTGGACAGCGAGAACATCGTCTTCGCCGAGCCCGGCTTCTCGATCATCGCCACCGCCAACAGCCGTGACCGGGGCGTCAATGACCTGTCCTCGGCGCTCAAGCGCCGCTTCAACTTCGTCCGCATCCCGGTGGTGACGAACAAGAAGAGCGAGGCGGAGATCGTCCGCTTCCGTACCGAGGAACTGCTGCGCCGCCACCAGATCGAGCTGGACGTGCCGCCGACGCTGCTCGACGTGCTGCTGCAGAGCTTCGCCGACCTGCGCGCCTCGGCGGCCGCGGCCGGCAGCGACGACGAGAAGCTGGAGTCCGCGCTGTCCACCGCCGAACAGATAGGCGTGCTCGAGGACGCGATCCTGCACGGCAATTTCTTCGGCGAGCGCGCGCTGACCGCCCACACGCTGGCCTCCTCGCTCGTCGGGTCACTGGCCCGGCGCGAGCCCGAGGACTTGGCCATCCTCAACAAGTATCTGCATGGCGTCGTCGAGCCGCGCAGCAAGGAAGAGGGCGGATCCTGGCCGGAGTTCCTGGAGGGCGGCCGCGACGCGATCGCCACCCTGTCATGAGCGGTACGCACGAGGGGACCTTCGAAGCGCTGCGCGCGCAGCTGCAGGAGGCCGCAGCCACGTTCGCCGACGGGCCCGGCGCACTGGAGGGCATCCTCCTCGGCCTCGTCGAGGACGTCGACCGCGCGGTGGGCGAGCCACTGGAGATCTTCCCCGTCTGTCACCACTCGCCCGCCTCGGCGCTCGCGATGGCACGCCGCCTGCGGGAGAAGCAGCCGAAGGTCGTGTACCTCGAGCTGTGCGAGGACATGGCGCCGCTGCTGACCGAACTGCGCAACTGCAGGCTCCCGGTGGCGGTTCAGGCGTTCGCGACCGAGGTCGACGGCTTCCCGGCCGAGTGGTCTCCGCTGTCGGTGGTCGCGCCGATCACCGAGGCCTCGGCCGAGTACCAGGCGATCGCCTACGCGCTGGACACGCCGGGTGTCGAACTGGTCCTCGTCGACCGTTCCTCGGACCATGTCTACCAGTGGGACGCGCGCGGGAGACACCCCGACGACCCGGCCGAGCTCGGCGCTGATCCAGGGGTGTCGGACACATCGCCCGCCGAGGAGGAGGCCGCGCTGCACGGCGACGCGGTGGGCGTGGGGATCGGCGACCTGCGGCCGCGCTTCGCCGAACTGGAGGAACACCTGCTGCGTCACGGCAGGGTGCGGCACTGGTCGGAGTGGTGGCACCAGTACGTCGAACTGCCGCTCGGCGACAGCGACCACGACACCTACCGGCAGGTCATGCTCCTGATCGGCAGCCTCTTCCGGCGCCTCGCACCCGGCGACCCCCATCGGGTGGACGTGGACGAGGACCGCGAGCGCTACATGTGGACGAGGATGCGCCAGCACCTGGCCGCGACCGGCACCGATCCCGCGGACTGCCTCTACATCTGCGGTGCCTTCCACGCGGCCAGCCGTGTCGCGGAGTTCGGCGTCCGTGGCACCGACACCTTCGAGATCAGCCCGCGCAGTGCCACCAAGTGGCAGCACGGCCTGATTCCGTCCAGCCACACAGCGATCGAGGCGCAGTTCGGCCTGGCCGCCGGCTCGGTGTCGATCGCCGCGACGGTCTGGGCGAAGAACGTCAGGCGCACGCGCGTGGAGCCGTACCGCCTGGCGGGACAGGCGGGCGCGAAGAAATCGAAGGCCAAGAAGGCCGCGGCCGCGGCGGCTCCCGTACCGGCGGTCCCGCCCTCCGACAAGCTGACCGGCTTCCTGCAGCAACCGCCCGTCCTGGACCGGCTGGACGAGACCGAACTGCTCGGCTGGTCGGTGGAGATCGTGCGCGCCGCGCGCCGCAACGGCTACCTCGCCTCCACCGCCGACGCCATCGCGGTGTTCGAGACGTCGATCCTGCTGGCCGGCATGCGTGACCGGGCCAAGCCGACGCCGTACGACTTCCAGGACGCGGCCGTCACCTGCATCGAGAAGGACACCGTGCCCGGCCGCCGCGACGTGCGCCGCCTCGTGGAGATCATGATGGGCGGCGACAGGACAGGCCAAGTCGGCTACGACGCGCTGCCACCCCTCGCCCGCGACGTGCACGACCGGCTCGCGCCCCTGAACCTGAAGCTCCAGCAGCGCGGTGTGCAACGGGCGTTGCTGGACATCGCCTCCCGGCCGGAACTGGGGCAGTGCTCCGACGTGCTGTGGATGCTGCGCTACCTGATGCCGCAGGGCGCCGCGCGGCCCATCATGGGCGAGCGGAGGCTCGGCGAGGGCTCGATCCAGGAGTCGTGGGACCTTGCGCTGGGCACCCACCAGCGTGCGCTCATCGAGCTCGGCTACGAGGGCGTCAGCATCGAGCAGGTCCTGGAACAGCGCCTGCGCCGCACGGCGTACGGCCCGCAGGCCACCGCGGCAACCGTCCTGGAAGCCGTCGAGAACGCGACGCTGTACCTGCGCAGCCGCCGGCTTGCCGACGAGCTGGGCACACGCGCCCTGGAAGTGCTGTCGGCCGAACGCAGCGTCGACGGCGCACCGGAGGTCCTGCGCCGGGTGCGGCGGCTGCTGGCGTACTACCGCACCAGTGAGCCGGTACTGCCGCCGTGGATCGAGTCCTTCGTCAAGACGGGATACGCGCACTACTGCACCCTGCTGCCGACGGCGTTCACCGACGACGACGCCACCGTCCGCCAAGTGGCGGCGATGCTGGGCTTCTTGTTCAGCATGGAGAGCCTGGCGCTGTCTCTGGGCTGCGACCGGACCCAACTGGAGCTGGCGGTCGCCCAGTCGCATCCACAGGACCAGTCGAAGACGGCGCTGCTGTGGGCGGCCCAGACGCAGCTCGGGCACCTCTCCCGCGCGGACCTTCGGGCGAGGTGTGACGAACTGCTGGGCAACCCCTTGGTGGTGCCCGCCTATCCGCGCTACCTCAGCGGCTTCGTACACGCCTTGGAGCCCGTCCCAGGCCTCACCGACTTCGTCGTGGAAGCGGTGTCGAACGCGTTCGGACGGCTGCCGGACCCGGTGCTCCTGCCGTGGCTGCCGACCCTGATCACCACCCTGCGATCAGGGGGCACCGAGCTGGCGCCGCTGCTGATCCGTGAGGCCGGACGGATCTTTCCCGGCCGGCTTGCAGCGCTGGACGAGTGGATGCCGCCGTGGCGGGCGCAGCCGGAAGCCGTGCATCCGGCTGGGCGCACGGACGGCAGCCGAGGTGGCACGCTGCTCGCTGCCCACCCCGCGACGTGCGACGCGGTGGCGAGACTGCTGGGCTGCGACGGGACGTGGGAAACGGCGGATCCTGGCCCGCAGGGCGCGGCGCTGGTAGGCCGCCATCCGGACACGGCGATGGCGCTGGAGGTGCTGCTGGCCGGCACCTGACTTCGGCGGGGTGAAACCCACGCAGCGGATTCGCCGCCGACGGCGACCCGAGCTGCGGGCGCCGCCGACGCGGCCCGGCAAGCGGGCCCAGGGCCCGCCGCAGCCGCGCGAAGTCCACGGTCGGCTGCCGGGCCACGGCCGCCGTTCACGTCCACCCGGGGCCAGGGCTCGGGCTCCGGGCCTGCCCGATCATCACCTGGTGTGCCGGAGCTGCGGAGCGGTCAAGGACGTCCAGGTCGGCCGGCGGGGGCCGACCTGGACGTCATGATCAGACGAGGTCGAACCGGTCGAGGTTCATCACCTTGTCCCACGCCGCGACGAAGTCCTTCACGAACTTCTCCTTCGCGTCATCGCTCGCGTAGACCTCCGCGAGCGCGCGCAGCTCGGAGTTCGACCCGAAGACGAGGTCGGCACGGCTGCCGGTCCACTTGACCTCGCCCGTGGCGGCGTCGCGACCCTCGAACGTGTTCGCGTCCTCGGACGTCGCCTTCCACGTCGTGCCCAGGTCGAGCAGGTTGACGAAGAAGTCGTTGGTCAGAGACCCGGGGGTCGTGGTGAAGGCGCCGAGCGACGACTGCTGGTAGTTCGCGCCCAGGACGCGGAGGCCACCGACGAGGGCCGTCATCTCGGGGGCGCTCAGGGTCAGGAGGTTCGCCCGGTCGGTCAGCAGGTACTCGGCCGGCAGCCGGTTGCCCTTCCCGAGGTAGTTGCGGAACCCGTCGGCGGTCGGCTCGAGCGCGGCGAACGACTCCACGTCGGTCTGCTCCTGCGACGCGTCCACGCGGCCCGGCGTGAAGGGGACCTCGACATCGAAGCCGGCGTCCTTTGCGGCCTGCTCGACGGCGGTACCACCGGCGAGCACGATCAGGTCGGCGAGCGAGATCTGCTTGCCGCCGGTCCGGGCGGCGTTGAAGGCCTCCTGGATCCCACCCAGGGTGCGCAGCACCGTCGCCAGCTGGTCCGGGTCGTTGACCTCCCACCCGCTCTGCGGCTGGAGGCGGATGCGCGCACCGTTGGCGCCGCCGCGCTTGTCGCTGCCGCGGAAGGACGAGGCCGACGCCCACGCGGAGGACACGAGCTGGGACACCGACAGGCCCGAGGCGAGGATCTGGCCCTTGAGGGAGGCGATGTCCTCGGCGTCGATGAGCTCGTGCGTCACCGCGGGGAGGGGGTCCTGCCACAGCAGTGTCTCGGCCGGGACCTCAGGGCCGAGGTAGCGCACGATCGGGCCCATGTCGCGGTGGGTCAGCTTGAACCACGCGCGGGCGAAGGCGTCCGCGAACTCGGCGGGGTTCTCCAGGAAGCGCCGTGAGATCTGCTCGTAGGCCGGGTCGAACCGGAGCGAGAGGTCGGTCGTCAGCATCGTCGGGGCGTGGCTCTTCGACGGGTCGTGGGCGTCGGGCACGGTGCCCGCCCCGGCGTCGTCCTGCGGCCTCCACTGGTGCGCGCCGGCGGGGCTCTTGTACAGCTCCCACTCGTTGCCGAACAGGATCTCGAAGAAGCTGTTGTCCCACGTGATCGGGGTGTTCGTCCAGATACCCTCGAGACCGCTGGTGATCGCGTCGCCACCCTTGCCGGTGCCGAACGAGTTCCTCCAGCCGAGGCCCTGCTCCTCGAGCGGGGCGGCCTCGGGGTCGGGGCCGACGCTCTCCGCCGGGCCCGCGCCGTGGGTCTTGCCGAAGGTGTGACCGCCCGCGATCAGGGCGACCGTCTCCTCGTCGTTCATCGCCATCCGGCGGAACGTCTCACGGATGTCGCGGGCCGCGGCGAGCGGGTCCGGGTTGCCGTTCGGGCCCTCCGGGTTGACGTAGATGAGGCCCATCTGGACCGCGCCGAGGGGGTTCTCCAGCTCCCGGTCGCCGGTGTAGCGCTCGTCGTCGAGCCAGGTGGTCTCGGGACCCCAGTAGACGTCCTCGTCGGGCTCCCAGACGTCCGGACGACCGCCGCCGAAGCCGAAGGTCTCGAAGCCCATCGACTCCAGGGCGACATTGCCGGCGAGGATCATGAGGTCGGCCCACGAGAGGCTCTGGCCGTACTTCTTCTTGACCGGCCACAGCAGGCGGCGGGCCTTGTCGAGGTTCCCGTTGTCGGGCCAGCTGTTGAGGGGGGCGAAGCGCTGCTGGCCGGCCCCGCCGCCGCCGCGGCCGTCGCTGATCCGGTAGGTACCCGCGCTGTGCCACGCCATCCGGATCATGAACGGGCCGTAGTGGCCGAAGTCGGCGGGCCACCAGTCCTGCGAGGTCGTCAGCACCTCCGCGATGTCCTGCTTCACGGCCGGGAGGTCGAGGGTCTTGAACGCCTCGGCGTAGTCGAACCCCTCGCCGAGGGGGTTGGCCACGGCGGGGTTCTTGGCAAGGATCTTCAGGTTGAGCCGCTCCGGCCACCACTGGCGGTTTCCGCCGCCCTGAGTCGGGTGCGGGGCGCGCCCGTGCGCGACCGGGCAGCCACCTCCGCCCTCCGTCTTCGCGTCTGTGACGATCGCATCATGGTTCTCAGACATGGGAATCCTTCCGAACTGGGCGGATCATGGTGCTCAGGAACTGCGGGCGGTGGAACAGTCGGGGCACAGGCCCCAGTGGGTGACCTCGGCCTCGTCGATCGAGAAGCCGTGGTCGTCGGATGCGGTCAGACAGGTGGCCTCGCCGACCGCGCGGTCGACGTCAGCGACGACACGAGGCGTCCCTCGAACCGGGCCGGGCTGCCGGCCGGATCGATGCGGCGTACGAGTCCCGCCACGGTGAGCGCGTGGAGGGCCTCACACACGACTTGAAGGGAGATATGGCCCACGCGATCGCGCACCCCGGAGGCAATCGCCTCGACACCGAGGCGGTCACCGTCCCGGACGGTCTCGAGCAGCGCGACGCGGGCGGCCGTCACCCGCAGGCCGGCACCGCGCAGCTCCGCGGCGGTGGTCCCGTCACGTCTCTGTCTCCTGTCTGTACTGGAGTCTTCCTGTCCCTTGGCTATCACCGGAACCGATCCTACGATGGACAGAATCCAAGTCAAGAAGTGCGCCAAACCCCTATCCAATCGGAACCCGGATGTCCACCAGTAAACTTCGGGTATCCCACCGAACCTGAATAGGTGAACCGATATGAGTGACCTGCTGGAGCGACTGCGAGGGCGTGGCTGGCGGATGACCTCCCAGCGGCGTGTCGTTGCGGAGGTCCTCGACGGCGACCACGTGCATCTCACGGCCGACGAGGTGCACGCCCGCGCGGTACAGCGGCTGCCCGAGATCTCCCGGGCGACCGTCTACAACGCCCTGGGCGAGCTGGTCTCCCTCGGTGAGGTCATAGAGGTCTCCACCGACGGCCGCGCCAAGCGTTACGACCCCAACGCGCACCACCCGCACCAGCACCTGGTGTGCTCCAACTGCGGCACCATCCGCGATGTCCACCCGACCGGCAGTCCGCTGACCGACCTCCCGGCGGAGGAACGGTTCGGCTTCACGGTGTCCGAGGTCGAGGTCACCTACCGCGGGCTGTGCCCCTCCTGCGCCTAGGCAACGCCTGCCCTGTCGAGGTCGGTCGCGGCCTGCCCGTTCGTCCCACCCGCCGCACAGCGCAGCACGATCTTCGCGAGCAGCGCCAGGAACTGCGCTGCCTTCGCCCACCTCGCCCACCGGGTCAACTGGGCCCGCTCCGCCTCGTCCAGGACGAGATCGCGCCGGATCCGGGCGGGGATTCGAGTGCGTCCCGCCTGGCGTCGTGCCACACGAGGCGGGACTGCCGCAGTCGGTCGAACACGTCGGCGTAGATCTCCGAGAGCAGGTCGACGGCCTGCCGCAGGAAGGCCGTGGTGCTGTCGTCGACCACGCGGACGAGGACGGCGTCGACCTCTTGGCGCTGCTGTTCGGTGGCGGACCGGATGGCCCCCTCGGCCAGCAGGCCACCGATCAGGCTGAACCCCGCGCCGTAGATCATCGGTACAGGTGCCGACCGGGCGAGGGCGATCATGTAGCCGACGATGGCGCCGCCCTGGGCGCCGAGCCGGGTCGCCAGCCGGGTCCTGGACAGGTCGGAGATCTCGCCGGAGAGCTGCGGTTCCACGGCGGGTCCGAGCCAGGCCGAGGCGGGGCCGTGGGAGGCACCGGGCAGCCGCCCGGCGACCTCGGCGTCGAGCCAGTCGGTGTCAGCGGTGAGGCCGGGCAGGACGGTGCGCTCGGATCGCTGGGCGAGCAGCGACAGTTCGTGCCGCAGCCGGAACGGCAGGTCCCGTTCCCACCAGCCACCCGGGTCCTGGGAGCGTTCCAGTTCCCAGCGCAGCCGCTCGATGAGACCGTCGCGTTCCTTCTGGATCTGCGTGCGCAGCCGGGTGGTGAGAGCGAGTTGACGCACCGTCAGGTCAATGCGGAGCTGCTCCCACTGCTGTTCCTCCTTCTCCAGCAACGTCTGTGCCTGCCTGGCCCGCTCGTCGGCCTCGGTACGCGACAGTTGCCCGGCCGCGATGGCTTCGGCGGCTATCCGGGTCATCGCCTCGCAGTGGTCGGCGACCTGGGCGGCGATGCGCCGGTCACGCCACAGCGCCCGTCCGCTGCCCCGGGTGAAGCCTTCGACGACTGAGCGCAGGACCGCCAGCTCCGGCTCTCCGCCGCCGGGCACCGGAGCCGGTATTACGGGGATGCGGCCGGGCAGGCCCTCCAGCCGCTGCCTGAGGTGCCGTACGGTCTCCTCGTGGTCCTCGGCGTCGACCAGGTCCATCATGGTCACCACGACGGCGGTGAACGGTACATGACGGCACAGGACCTCCTCCTGGAGGAGGCGGTGTTCCGTACTGCTCATGGGGGAAACGGCGGAGACGACCGCGCGGAGATGGCAACGCAACAGGTCCCGACGTTCGGCGGGGAGGCGAAGACTGCCGAGCAGGCCGTGGATCCACCGCAGATGTCCGTCGACCGCCGAGGCCCACGCCTCCCCCTGACCGTTCACCACCAGCTGTTTCGTCACGCCGCCAGCGTAGGAACGGCTGCTGGGTCAACTTCTCATCAGGCGATGGGATCGGCGCGATATGCCCCTCACCTCGACCCGGCCCACGGGCCCCCGGCGCCGACAAGGGGGAACCCCTCACCGCGTCCGGGGGACGAAGGAACCCTGCCCCGCGACGCAACGCCACCCTTGTGCAGATGTCCAGGCTCGCGACCGACACTAACTCCCGGATGGAAGTGGCCCGTTACCTTGCACAAGGCGCTTGAACGGCGCCCTGTTGAAGGGATTGAAAAATGGCAGACCTGTTTACCGTGAGGGTTACCGTCCGCGGTTACGAGATCGATGCGCAGGGGCACCTCAACGGCACGGTGTATCTGCAGCATGCGGAGCACGCGCGCTGGGAGTTGCTGCGGGCAGCCGGAATCGAGCAGAAGGCACTGCTGGCGAAGGGCGTCGGCCCGATCAATCTGGAGACCACGATCCGGTATCACCGCGAGGTGGTCGCGGGTGATGACGTCGACATAACCTGCGCGTTCATCTTCGGGGAGGGCAAGTCGTTCCAGGTGGAGCAGACGTTCCACCGTACGGACGACAACACTCTCGTGGCCGAGGTCGTCAGCGTCGGAGGTCTGCTCGACCTGGAGGCACGCAAGCTGGTCGCCGACCCGCACGAGTACTTCCGGGCCGTGGCCTCCGACCCCGGCGTGTTCGGCCTCTGACACGGTTCCACCGGGCCGCTGTCGCGGCCCGGTGGAGCTCGGGTGTGAGGAGTGTCAGCCGCCGACCAGGCGCACCGTGCTCAGGATCTTCCGTACCGTCGCGTCCGGCACCTCACCCGCAACGTCCTTCGCGCCGAGGAAGGTCCAGGACACGAAGTCGCCCTTGGAGTCCTCGAAGGCGAACGTGGTGGCCTTGCCGTCGGTGTCGCACTTGCCCTTCTTCTCGACGCCGGAGGACACCGCCGTCGCCACGCTGCCCTTGATGCCGGACCTCGCGGTGTACGACTCCACCGCACCGGTCTTGATCTTCTTCTTGTCCGGCTGGGTGTACGCGCCATAGAGCCACAGGGACACGCTGTTGCGGGCGGCCTCCTCGGTGGTCCTGGCCCCCTTCTCGCCTCTGGATCCGGCAGTGGCGAGCGCCGTGTCCTCCGGGGTGCCGTTCTTGTCGTCGTCGGACTGGCACCACTTCTCCTTGAACATCGCCGGGGCCGAGAAGCCGATGAGGGGCTTGTCCTCCGGGTCGTTGTTGTCGGAGACGTAGCTGGACCAGCTCGGCGACTTGAGCCCCCATTCCGGGGGAACGTCGAAGGCGATGCCGCGCTTCGGGTTCACCACGACCTTCCAGCCGGGAATCACCGGTTTCGGGTCGGCGGCGTCGCGCGCACCGTCGTCACCCGAACCGGTCGGCCCGGACACCGGGGACGACGCCGATCGGGTCGGCCCCGGATCCGCCGTGTCGTCCTTGTCGCCGCCCAGGACCAGATAGCCGGTGACACCGGCGGCGATGACGACGGCGGTGGCCGCGGCGACGGCGACGGCCGTCGTGCTGCGGCCGCCGCGCGGAGGCTCGGGCGGCGTACCCGTCGCGTACGGATTCGGCTGCTGATACGGATTCACATACCCGTCCTGGGAGTGCTGCTCGCCCCCCGGCGGCTGCTGTCCTGGCCACATGAGAAGCCACCTTAGAGGGGCCGTCGGGAGGGGCTGGGGCCGGGCCGCGCGACCACCGAAAAACACCCACTCGCGCACGGGATGTATCCATACGCTCACTCCATGTGGCGAGCGGGGATGATCGCCCATAACTTCGGCTCATGACGAAACGACAGTTCACGTGCCTCGCATGCACCGCGGTCATCATGGTCTCCGGCCTGGGCGCAGCCGCTCCGTCCGCCGGCGCGGCCACCCACACGGTGCATCCGGGCGAATCGATCCAGAAAGCGGTGAACGCCGCCAGTCCGGGAGACACCATTGTCATCGCGGCCGGTACCTACCGCGAAAGCGTCCTTGTCACGAAGTCGAACCTGACCCTGAGCGGGATGGGCGAGGCGACCGTGATCAAGCCGCGGAAGGCGACCACGCCGGCCGCGAACGTCTGCGCCCGGGCCGGCAACGGCATCTGTGTGACGGGTAAGGCGAAGAAGGACGTAGTAGGCGTCAGCATCCGCTCACTGACCCTCTCGGGCTTCAAGAAGAGCGCCATCTGGGCCACCCGCACCGACCGGCTGACGGTCCAGCAGGTGACGGCCGAGAAGAACGGCACCTGGGGCATCGGCCAGGAGATGTCCACCCGGTCGGTGATCCGTAACAACACGGTCCGGGGCAGCGGAGACGCCGGCATCTTCATCGCCAACACGGTCGACCGGGAGGGCGGGGCGACCGACACCAAGAAGACGGTGATCGCGTACAACCGGCTGACGGGCAACCGGATCGGAGTCACGGTCAGGCGGGTCAGAAACCTCAGCGTCCGCGCCAACACCATGACCGGGAACTGCGCCGGATTGTTCATCGTGGGCGACGAGTCGAAGCCCACAGCCGGGGCGATGACCGTCCGCGACAACTGGATCTACCGGAACAACAAGTTCTGCCCCGCCACCACCCGCCTCCCCGCCATCCAGGGATCCGGCATCGTCCTCACCGGTACCGAGTCCGCCGTCGTCCAATCGAACCTGATCATGGAAAATGTCGGCTCCTCGCCGCTCTCCGGCGGAGTCGTGCTGTTCCAGAGCTTCGTGGGCGCCGTCAACACCGGCAATGTCATCAAGGACAACTGGGTGCAGGGCAACAAGACGGCTGACCTGGCCAACCGGGGTGGCGGAACGCGCAACGAGTTCCTCAGCAATGAGTGCCTGGCTTCCGAACCCGCAGGGATGTGCTGAGTGTTCACCCTCAGCAGGAGAATCGAGGCGGTATGACCACCGTAAGTCCCACCCCCGTCACCACCACCATCACCACCCCCGTCGTGCCCACCCCGCCGCCCGCCATGCGGCTGCGGGAGCTTGTCTTCGGGGCGGCGTGCGCCGCTGCCGTACGCGCGGCTGCCCGGCTGGGCGTGGCCGACGCGCTCGGCGATTCACCCGCCACCGCGGAGCAGCTCGCGACCGCGGTGGACTGCGAACCCAAGTCGCTGCGCCGGCTGCTGCGCACCCTGTCCTGCTACGGCATCTTCGTCGAGACCGAGGACGGGACGTTCGCCCACACGGACATGTCGCTGATGCTGCGCGAGGACGATCCCAACAGCCTGCGGTACATCGCCCTGTGGTGCACAGAGCCGTGGACCTGGGACGCCTGGCCCCGGCTCGACGAGGCGGTGCGTTCCGGCGGGAGCGTCTTCCACGAGCTGTACGGCAAGGGGTTCTTCGAGTATCTGCACCAGGACGCGCACGAGTCGGCCCAGGTGTTCAACCGGGCCATGACCACGTCCAGCAGGCAGTCGGCGCTGGAAGTCGCGGAGCTCCTCGACCTGACCGGTATCTCGGTGGTCGCGGACATCGGCGGCGGCCAGGGGCATGTGCTCGCGAGCCTGCTGGAGAAGCATCCGGCCGTCCGGGGCACGCTGCTCGATCTGCCCGACGTGGTCGCGAAGGCGGATCCACGGCTGCGCGAAGGGGGTTCGCTCGCGGATCGGGTCCGTATCGTCCCCGGGGACTGCCGCCAGGACATCCCGGTCGAGGCCGATCTCTACATCATCAAGAACATCCTGGAGTGGGACGACGAGAGCACCCGCAGAACCCTGGGGAACATCGTGGCGGCGGCGCGGCCGGGGGCCCGGGTCGTGGTCATCGAGAACCTCGTGGACGACACTCCCTCGATGAAGTTCACCACGGCCATGGATCTGCTTCTGCTGCTCAACGTCGGCGGCGCGAAGCACACCAAGCAGAGCCTGGTGGAGAGGGTGACGAAGGCGGGTCTGCTCATCGGCGAGATCCGCCCGGTCAACCCGTACCTCGACGCGTTCGAATGCACCGTCCCCGGGTGACCGTGGTCGCTCTGCGCACCTCAACACACGCAACAACGCCCCGAGTCCGGCTTCTCAGCCCGGACCCGGGGCGATCGCATGTCCTCATGTGGTTCCGTCGCGCTCCCACCGGTAGAACTGGTGGGCCATCGCGTCCTTCGGGGTCCGCCAGGTCTCCGGGTTGTACGGACTGACGAAGGCCGTGAGCCGGTCGCTGATGTCCCGGAAGGCCGGATGTTCCGTCACCTTCGCGATCTCGGGGCCGGGCGGCTTCTCGGACTCGATCAGGTGCATGTACACATCGCCGAACTGGAACAGGCTGCGGCGGGTGACGCCGACGAGGTGCGGAAGTTCACCGGCGTCGGAGGCCGCGAACAGCTTGGCGATGTCCGGGGCCGATTCCGGCGCCATACGGGCGACGATCAGAGCTTGGTGCATCGGGAGGCTCCCTTTCCTTGCCCGGGCTCAGTTGGGGGTGACGGCGGCGGTACGGCTGTCGCGGTCGCGCTGCTCGATCTTGTCCCGGATGAGTTCCATCTGGACCCGGGAGTTGCGGTTGATGTTGTCGGTCATCCAGGCGTCGTCGACCGGGGCTTCCGGCTTCATCGCGAAGTCCTGGGTCCAGTGCATCCGGGTGCCGCCGGGGACCTCCGTGTACTCCCACCGGATGTCCATGCGCTCGAAGGGGCCGGTCTCGACGCGGCGGGCCCGCACCTTCCGGCCCTTGCGGTCGATAGTCCGTTCCGAGACCCAGCTCCAGATCTTGCCGTTCTCGTCGGGATGCATGGTCAGCCGGAAGGTCGTCGTATCGCCCTCCCGGGACAGGACTTCGACCGACGCGTACTCGCTGAACAGCTGAGGCCAGTTCTCGAGGTCGTTGGTCATGTCCCAGACGAGGTCCAGGGGGGCGGCGACGGTGATTTCGTTCTCGGTGTGTCCGGGCACGTCAGGCTCCAGTCATGAGGCTGTTGTTGACGAGTTCGAGGAACTCCTGCGGGGTCTTGCACCGGTCCGCGTCGGCGGGAAGGGGACGGCCGTGCCGGTTCTCCAGCTCGCCGACGATGCCGAGCAGGCCCAGCGAGTCGAGGCCGAACTCGTCGAAGCGGGTGTTGGGCCGGTTTGCCAGGTCCAAGGGGTCGACGGTGACGCCGGCGCCCTTCTTCATCAGTGCGGCCAGTTCTTGGATGGTCAGAGCGGACATGAGTGCTCTCCTTCTCATGAGGGGGTTTCGGTGGCGTGCCGCAGCACCAGTGCCGCGTTCGAGCCCATGAGCCCGCGGCTCAGCACCAGCGCCGTCCGCAGCTGAGCGGGGCGCGCCCGGCCGGTCACGACGTCGAGGTCGTGGCACACGTCGAAGACATTGGGAGTGGGTGGTACGAGGTCGCGCTCCATGGACAGCACGGCGGCGGCCGCGTCGAGCACGGGTCCGCCGCAGTAGGCCCGGCCGATCCCGGTCTTGGGCGCCGTCACCGGTACCTTGCTGCCGTGTGCGCCCAGCGCGTCGGCGATCGCCATCGCCTCGGCGCGGTCGGCCTCCGGTACGCCGAGCGCGTCCGCGAAGACCACGTCGATCTCCTCCGGCGCGCACTCGGCGTCTCTCAGAGCGCCACGGATCGCCTGGGCCAGTCCCTCGCGGGACTCCTCCCACCGCGACGGTCCGGTGAAGGTCGCTGCGTGCCCGGCCACCCGGGCGCGGACCCGGGCCCCTCGGCGGCGGGCCGCCACCTCCTCCTCGACCACGAGCATCGCGCCGCCTTCGGCTGGGACGAAGCCGCAGGCGTCGGCGGTGAACGGCCGGTAGGCGCGGTCCGGTTCCTCGCCGGTGCTCAGATCGTCGTACCCCAGCTGGCAGACGACCGAGTAGGGCGCCAGCGGGGCTTCCGCGGCACCGACCACGACCGCGTCGGTGCCGCGGCGGATGACACCGGCGGCATGCGCGAGCGCGTCGAGCCCGCCCGCCTCGTCGCTGGCCACGACGCCGCACGGCCCCTTGAAGCCGCCGCGGATGGATATCTGGCCGGTGCTCGCGGCGTAGAACCAGGCGATGGACTGGTACGGGCCGACGAAGCGGGAGCCCTGTCCCCACAGCCGCTGCAGTTCGCGCTGTCCGAACTCGCCACCACCGGAGCCCGCCGCGGTCACCACACCCACGGCGAAGGGCGAACCCTCGTAGTCGCCGCGGCCGAGCCGGGCGTCGTCCATGGCGAGATCGGCCGCTGCCATCGCGAAGTGCGTGAACCGGTCCGTCTGGACGAGAAAGCGCTCCTCTATCAGCGCAGTCGCGTCGAAGTCGCGCACCTCGCCCGCGACGCGGAGCGGAAGATGCTCGCAGCCCTCGCGGGTGACGCGGTCGAGGACGCTGAGGCCCTCGTGGGTCGACTTCCAGAAGGCCTCGGTGTTGGCCCCGTTGGGGGCTATGACACCGATGCCGGTGACGACCGTGTGCCGATCCTGCCGGGAGCTCATAGGGTCCTCCCACTTGGTCTGGTCATGACGACCGCCGACTGGAAACCGCCGAATCCGCTGCCCACCGAGAGCACGCTGTGCAGCTTCCGTGAGCGGGCGGTGCGCGGCACATAGTCGAGGTCGCACTCGGGGTCGGGGGTCTCGTAGTTCGCCGTCGGCGGCACCACCTGGTGGGCCATGGCCAGTACGCAGGCCACGAGTTCGATCGCGCCGATGGCGCCCAGCGAGTGGCCCACCATGGATTTGATGGAGCTCATGGGCGTTTTGAAGGCGTGGTCGCCCAGTGAGCGTTTCACCGCGGCTGTCTCGTGCCGGTCGTTCTGTTTGGTGCCGGAGCCGTGTGCGTTGACGTAGTCGATCTGTGAGCGGTCGATACGGGCGTGGTCGAGGGCGGTGTTGATCGCCTGGGCCATCTCCAGTCCCTCGGGGGTGAGCCCGGTCATGTGGTAGGCGTTGCCGAAGGTGGCGTAACCCCCTATCTCGCAGTACACGGTCGCGCCGCGGGCGCGAGCGTGCTCCAGGTCCTCCAGGATGAGGACGGCGCCGCCCTCGCCCATGACGAACCCGTCCCGGTTGGCGTCGAACGGCCGGGAGGCGTGGGCCGGGTCGTCGTTGTTCGGCGAGGTGGCCTTGATCGCGTCGAAGCACGCCACGGTGATGGGTGAGATGGGCGAGTCCGACGCGCCCGCTATGCAGACGTCGAGCCGGCCCTCCTCAATGGCGTGGAAGGCGTAGCCGATCGCGTCGAGTCCCGAGGTGCAGCCCGTCGAGACGGTCTGCACCGGGCCGTGGGCACCGACCTGCTCGGCCACCGCGGAAGCGAGTGAGCTGGGCGAGAACGCGCGCTGCAGATGAGGTCCGGCCGGGTGGTGGTCCACGTCCCAGTACGTGCCGCTCTCGCTGACGGCGACGTAGTCGTGCTCGAGACGTGTGGTGCCGCCGACCGCGGTGCCCAACGACACCCCGATGCGCCAGGGATCCTCCTTCTCGGGGTCGAGACCGGCGTCACGTACCGCCTCCCGGGCGGCCACCAGCGCGAACTGGATGTACCGGTCCGAGCGCGCCACCTGGTTCTCGTCGAGACCGTGCGCCGCCGGATCGAAGTCGACCTCGGCGGCGATACGGGAGCGGAAACCCTCCGGGTTGAAGAGGGTGATGCCCCGCGTCGCCGTACGGCCGTTGGCGAGCAGGTCCCAGAACGCCGTGGCGCCGACTCCGCCGGGGGCGACGATACCGACCCCGGTGACCGCCACCCGCCGGTTCACGACACCGCCCCAGTCCGTTCCGGCGGCAGGCCCTGCTCGGAGTTCTCGGTGTCCTCGGTGTCGACGTGCCCGAGCTCCGGGCGCGGGGCCAGCGGACCGAGGTGGAACACCATGCGGGCCTCCACGTTTCCGACGTTGCGGAACCGGTGGCGCATATTCAGCGGGATCATGAGGCCCTGATCGGGTCGCATCGCATGCGTCTCTCCGTCCAGGTCCACCTCGAGGAGCCCGCTGACGACGTAGACGAACTCCTCGGAGTACGGGTGGTAGTGCTCCCCGATGCGCTCACCGGGCTGCACGATGGCCAGCCCCATGAAGCCAGTGGTGGCACCCACCGCGGTCGGGGTGAGCATGGCGCGCAGGTCGCCTCCGCGCCTGCGGTTGGGCTGGGTCTCGCTGAGGTCCACGATGCGTGGGCGGTGCGTGGTCATGACTGCTTCCTCCAGGTGCGTTGCCCCCGACGGCCTTGGCCGCGTGGCTGGATGGGCCGGACAATCGGGTTCAGGATTCCGACGAGGCGCACCGGTCCGTGATCAGGCGCATGTCGGAGCTGGCGAGGAAGCGTGAGAACTCCTCGTCGGTGGTCGGCACGCCGTCCTTTCCGGTGGCCAGCAGACGGGTGAGCGTGGCTGCCTTCCTGGCACCGCTGATGCCGAGCGCCAGTTCGGGCCGCGCTTCGAGCGGGCCGTTCATGTCGATGAGCCGGACCACGATGTCGTCGCGCTGGAAGATGGTGCAGCTCGCGATGGGGGTCGTGGGATCGTTGGCCGCCGTCTCGGCCTGCTTGGCGAGCAGCCGGGCCAGGGCCATCCCGCAGCCCTCCTTGGCCTGGTAGAGCAGCGCGTGCCGGTGTACGTCGGTGGGCGGGGGCCCGTCGGCCGCCACATGGTGGACCGCCGGGAGCGCCGCCCGGGTGAAGAACATCCGGGCGGAGTCCTGATCGTCCAGGTCCCGGTCCTGCTCCAGATACGGGTTGATGGCCTCCTCCACCTTCCTGACCTCCGGCTGGCGGGCCACGTAGCGCAGTGCCGCAAGCAGGTCCCCCTGCACCTCGATGGCCCGCACGACGCGGTTGCCGTGCATGAAGAGCGAGGTACGGCGCAACCGGGTGTGCTCGTCGACCTGGGCCGCCGGGGAGGTGTAGCCGGCGAGGATCTTCGCGACCTCCTTCTCGCTGCCCGGCTTGACCGTGAAGGTGAGCGCGTGCCGGACCACGCCGTCCCCGAGCCTGGGCGAGGCCTGGAGCCCGCCCTTGAGCTTGTCAGGGGCACCGCCGGCGGCTCCTTCGGTCTCCCGCAGAACGCTGAACCGCAGCGACCGCGTGTCGCGCACGCAGTTGTGCAGCGGCTGGACCGTCTCGACGTGCTCCTCGCTGTTCACCCAGGCCAGGAAGGGCGGTGCGCTCTCCCATTCGCTGGTGATGAGCCACTGCGACGGGTTCTCGATCGACTGGCAGAGCTGGTCGCTGATGTGACCGGGGATCGACGCCACCTGGTTGCGCAGATGCTCGTACGCCTCCAGGAACTGGTTCTGGGCACCGTCATGAAGATCCAATAGCAGGACGACCCGAAGCCTGGAGCCGTCGAAGGCGGACTGCGATGTCCGTTCCGACAGGGTTGTCATCTTTCACTCTCCTTTGCGACAGCGTGGCCGCCACTTCGCGTGGACCTCGTCCGTCGTCAGTGGAATCCGCCGGGTCAATCGCCCTGCGGATACGGACGGTCCGCCTCCCATGTGTTGGGGGGCGCTCCCGCAACCGATCGTGGTCCGGTACCACGAGTGGCGCGAGAGCTGAGAACCATGCGGGTGAATGCGGGAGCAAACGGCTTCCGTAGAGGGCATGAAAGTTCCATCCCCCTAGGGCGGCAGGAGCTGGAGCAACTCATGGAATTGGAAGAGAACATCGACCACCGCGTGCCGGTCCTGATCGTGGGCGGGTCCTTGGTGGGCCTGTCCACCTCGCTGTTCCTGGGCCGCCTCGGCATCAGTCACCTGCTGATCGAGAAGCACTCAGGCACTTCGAAGCACCCGCGTGGACGCGGGAACAACGTTCGGACGATGGAGCTGTTCCGCGGCGCCGAGGCAGAGCCGGAGATCCGGCAGGCCGCATCGGTCCTCGCGGAGAACCACGGCATCCTGCAAGCGGGATCGCTGACCGGCGACGACCAGGAGTGGCTGTTCAAGGAGATCGACCCCGGTGGTGCGCTCGCGCGCTTCAGCCCGAGCTCGTGGTGCCTGTGCAGTCAGAACGACCTCGAACCCGTGCTGCTGTCCTGCGCCCGGAAGGAGGGCGGCGACCTGCGGTTCTCCACCGAACTGATGACCTTCGAGCAGGACGCGACGGGCGTGAGCGCGGTCATGAAGGACCGGGAGACCGGCAAGCACACCAAGGTGCGCGCGGACTATCTCGTCGCGGCCGACGGGCCGCGGAGCCCTATCCGGGAGCAGCTCCGCATCGGCCAGACGGGCCACGGCGACCTGTTCCACAACGTGAGTATCACCTTCCGTTCGCGGCGGCTCGCGGAGGCGCTGGGCGACCGGCGCTTCATCTGCTGCTACCTCACCAACCCCGAGGCGGACGGCGCTCTGCTGCCGGTGGACAACAAGGAGCAGTGGGTGTTCCACGCGCCGTGGCACCCGGAGCAGGGCGAGACGCTCGCGGACTTCACCGACGAGCGGTGCATCGAGCACATCCGCCGGGCAACGGACGTGTCAGGCATGGATGTTGAGATCACCGGCATGGCGCCGTGGCACGCCGCGGAACGGGTCGCCGAGCGGTACTTCTCGGGCCGGGTCTTCCTTGCCGGGGACTCGGCTCACGAGATGTCCCCGACCGGAGCTTTCGGCTCCAACACCGGAATCCAGGACGCGCACAACCTCGCCTGGAAGCTCGCGGCGGTGCTGGAGGGCGCGGCGGGGCCGGAACTGCTCTCGACGTACGAGTCCGAGCGGCTGCCGGTGGCGCGCGCGACGAGCGAGCGCGCGTCGGCCCGCTCCGCCGAGCACAGCCACCCGGGGTACGCGCCCGTCGCCACCCCGGGCGGCGGGCGGCAGGGCGGGATCCTCAATGTGGCCATGGGCTACGGCTACCCCCACGGCGCCGTCCTGGGTGTGGACCCCGAACGGCCCGTGGTGCCCGAGCGAATGCAGCTGACGGGCGAACCCGGCACCAGGTCCCCCCATATGTGGGTCGTCGGATCGGGTGAGCGGATGTCCACGCTGGACCTCTACGAGCGGGCGTTCGTGCTGCTCAGCTCGGAGGGCACGGCGTGGCGTGCGGCGGCCCGGAAGGTCGCCGAGCTGCTGTCCGTGCGGCTTGACGCGTACGCGATCGGTGCGGGACCGGACGCCGACCTGACGCCCGGGAACGGGGCCGACTGGGCCGAGACGCACGGCACGACGGCGGATGGCGCGCTGATCGTACGCCCGGACGGCTTCGTCGCCTGGCGGTCGGCGGGCGCGGTGGCTGATCCGGAGGCCACCGTCCGCGAGGTCATGACGAAGTTGCTGTACCGCGACTGACCGCAGCGCCGAAAGCCGCACTGGCCAGACCAGACCCGGCCCGCATCCGGCAGCACCAGCACCGCCCCCGACAGCGGGTGCGGGCGGGTGAGGCCGGTGCGGGCCGAGGTGATGTACGGATCCCGCAGGCACGCTCCCCGGGCTGCCCCCGACGCCTGGCGCCGCCCCGGCCCCGACCGACCTGTACCGGCCATGATCCACCTGGTCCAAAACCCGGCCCGGAGCCGCTGATTACGGCAAGTGCGTCGCGTGCGCGCCCCCTGCGATCTACGGTATGCGGATCGCCCAGCGTATGCCGGAGGTGTACAAATAGCACATGGCCGGACGCTACGGCCGCCCGCGCTCGGTTCTGAAGATGCGAACTGTCGCAGGTCAGGTCTTTCTCCTGCAGGTGGCGATCGTGGTGTTGCTCGTCGCCGCCGCCATGGCGGCGCTCGTGCTGCAGTCCCAGTCCGACAGTGAACGTGAGGCCCGCAATCGGTCCGTCGCCGTGGCCCAGACCTTCGCGCATTCACCCGGCATCGTGGCAGCCCTGTCCAGTCCCCACCCCACCGCGATACTGCAGCCCCTGGCCGAACGGGCACGCAAACGGTCCGACGTCGACTTCATCGTCGTACTGAGCACCGACGGAATCCGCTACACGCACCCACTTCCCGACCGGATCGGAAAGAAATTCGTCGGCAACCTCCAGCCGGCGCTGAACGGCGGCATCGTCACCGAGAAAATCGTCGGAACCATCGGGCCTCTGGTGCAGGCCGTGGTGCCCGTCACCGACACCCATGGCAAGGTCGTCGGCCTGGTTTCGGCCGGGATCACCATCGCGCATGTCAGCGGCGTCGTCCAGAATCAGTTCCCTCTTCTGTTCGGCGCCGCCGCCGCGCTGCTCCTCGTGACCGCGGGCGGAACGGCGCTGGTCAGCAGACGGTTGCGGCGCCAGACCCACGGTCTGGGCCCTGCCGAGATGACCCGGATGTACGAGCACCACGACGCCGTTCTGCATGCCGTACGGGAGGGTGTGCTCATCGTCGGCGGCGACGGACGGCTGCTCCTCGCCAACGACGAGGCGCGCCGGCTGCTCGAGCTCCCTGCGGACGTGGAAGGGGCCCCGGTCACCGAGCTGGGGCTGGATCCGCTCACCGCCCGGCTGCTGGTCTCGGGCAGGATCGCCAACGACGAGGTGTATCTGGTCGGAGAGCGGCTGCTCGCCGTCAACCAGCGCTCGACGGACCAGGCCGGCGGGCCGCCCGGCAGCGTGGCGACGCTGCGCGACACCACCGAACTGCGGGCGCTCTCCGGCCGGGCCGAGGTGGCGCGGGGGCGCCTGAAGCTCCTGTACGACGCCGGTACGGAGATCGGCACCACGCTCGACGTGGTGCGGACGTGCGAGGAACTGGCGGAGTTCGCCGCGGCCCGCTTCGCCGACTTCGCCACCGTCGATGTGGTGGAGGACGTGCTGCGTGGCGAGGAGCCGACGGGAGCCGGCCCGCAGATGCGTCGTACGGCTTTCAAGGGCCTCCGGGACGACACGGCGCTCTACCCGCTCGGCCAGCTGATCCGCTTCGTACCGTCCACCCGGCTGGGTTCCGGCATCGGGGCGGGAGAGGCTGTCCTGGAGGCGGATCTGGCGGCCTTCGGCGGCTGGCAGGAACAGGATCCGGAACGAGCCCGCAAGCTTGTCGCCGACTACGGAATCCACTCGATGATCGCGGTTCCGCTGCGCGCCCGCGGCGTCATTCTGGGCGTGGCGATGTTCTGGCGCTCGGAGAAGCCCGAGCCGTTCGAGGACGAGGATCTCTCGCTCGCCGAGGAGCTGGTCGCCCGGGCCGCGGTGAGCATCGACAACGCCCGGCGCTACTCGCGCGAGCACACCATGGCGGTGGCCCTGCAGCGCAGCCTGCTGCCGCGCGGCCTGCCGGAGCAGAACGCCATCGACGCCGCCTACCGGTACCGGCCCGCGCAGGCCGGGCTCGGCGGACTCGGCGGAGTCGGCGGCGACTGGTTCGACATCATCCCGCTGCCCGGCGCCCGGGTGGCGCTCGTGGTGGGCGACGTCGTAGGTCATGGGCTGCATGCCGCGGCCACCATGGGCCGGCTGCGGACGGCGGTCCACAACTTCTCCGCCCTGGACCTGCCGCCCGACGAGCTCCTGTGGCACATCGACGAGCTGGTCGCCCGTATCGACCAGGACGAGGCCGTGGACGGCTCCGAGGCGCGAGTCACCGGAGCCACCTGCCTGTACGCGATCTACGACCCGGTCTCCGGCCACTGCACCATGGCACGGGCCGGCCACCTCCAGCCCCTGCTCCTGCGGCCGGACGGCAGCGCGGAGTTCGCCGACGTACCGGGCGGCCCGCCGCTCGGGCTCGGCGGTCTGCCCTTCGAGACCCTGGAAATCCGGCTGCCCGAAGGCAGCGGACTGGTGCTGTACACGGACGGGCTCGTCGAGGACCGGCGCCGGGACATCGACGACGGCCTGGCCCTGCTCCGCCGTACGCTCTCCGACCACGCGGCCCGGACACCGGAGGAAACCTGCGAGGCGGCACTGCAAGCGCTGCTGCCCGAGAGCCCGAGCGACGACGTGGCACTGCTCGTCGGCCGTACGCGCGTGCTGGACTCCGGGCGAGTGGCGGACTGGGAGGTTTCGCCCGAGCCCGCAGAGGTGTCACGCGTACGAGCGGCTGTGGCCGAGAAGCTGGCGGAGTGGGGTCTGGCGGAGGAGGCATTCACCACCGAGCTGATCCTGAGCGAGCTGGTCACCAATGCCATTCGGTACGCCTCCGGCCCGATCCGCGTACGGCTGATCCGCGACCGCAGCCTGATCTGCGAGGTCTCCGACCACAGCAACACCTCGCCGCATCTGAAGCAGGCGGCGATCACGGACGAGGGAGGCCGGGGGCTGTTCCTCGTCGCCCAGTTCGCGGAGCGCTGGGGCACGCGGTACACCGCCGACGGCAAGGTCATCTGGACGGAACAGCCACTGCAGACCGACGGGTTGCCGGACCCCACAGGCGGACCGTGACCGGTCGGTGCGTCAGCCGTTGCCCGAACGCCGGGGACGCCCGGGCCGGGGTGCGGCAGCCTGCCGCGCCCCGGCCCTCCGGCTCAGGCCGATCCGGCGCCCGGACGGCGCTTGAACCACCACAGGCCGACGCCCGCGGCGATCACCACCACGACGGCGGCGACCGCGACGACAACCCCGCTGCCTCCGCCGTCGTCCTTCTTCTTCGCCGCCGACTGCTGCTGCTGCTGCTGTGAGAGCAACGGCGCGGGCGAGGCCTTACTCGGCTCCTTGCTGGGAGTGGGACTCGAGCCGGCATTGATCGGTGTCGAGCCCGGCGCGGCCGGCTTCAGGGTGAGCACCGGCGCCGGATTCTCCGGCTCCTGGGCGCCCTTGGGCACCTCGATCCAGCGGTCGATCTTTCCGTCGCCGTACGTCTCCACGGTCTTGAACACCAGCGACTTCACGTCCGGCAGTTGCGTCACCGTGATGCTGTGGACCACGTCCGTGCCGGTGGCCAGCGCCTTGCCACCGATGGTGTAGCCGCGTTCGCCCGGCGTGAGCTTCCAGCCGTCGGGCGCCTTCTTCAGCTTCACCGCATCCGGCGCGATGCCCTCGGGCAGGACGATCTGCAGTTTGGCGATGCCCGCAGTGTCCGACTCCGCCTCGGACGTGAACGTCAGCGTCACGTCCTTCGCCAGGGCCCGCTCGTCGGAGGCGGTCACTTCGACGTGGGCGGCGGCCGGACCGGCCACAGCGAGCACTGTGCCGACGGCCAGGGTGGCGACAAGCAACGACCGCCGGACGGCGGAAGGCAGGGGAAAGGTACTCATGGTGTGGATCTTCTCCTCGAAACTCGGAGGCAGCGCAGCCCTCGACAGGGCGAGAGGCCCGCTGGTCGGTCATGGACGGGACGGTGAGGGTGACAGTGACGGTCCATGACCGGGCGGCCCCCGGCGTACCACGATGTGCGCGAGGACGACGCACGCCGGCTCTCCTGGGAGCGGCCGCGATCCGGCGACTGCTGGAGCGGCGTCCGGGCAGCGGAACGCGTACGCACTCCACCGGCCGAGCAGGCGCGCCACGGTGTCGCGGACCGTGCCGGCGAGAAGGCCCACGAGCCGTGGGAGCGCCGCCAGTTGGTCGTCCGTCTGGTGCAGCAGCACCGCCACGGCCACGGCGGCCAGCGTGTGCGCCAGGAGCATCACGGCCGTGCCCGGATGCAGGCCGTGATCACCGGCCATCGGGTGGGCGGCTGCGTGCGGTGTGCCGTGCCGGCCGGGCCCGGCCGTCGCCAGCACCTGGTGGAGGACGAGCTGCGCGGCGCAGGTCGCGGTCACCACCACCGCGAGCGAACGCCGCCGCCCCGCCCAGGGCAGCGCCCCGAGGAAGGCTGCGCCGGCCGCGGCCGGCAGCAGCAGCCAAGCGACCGGTTTTCCGGACGCCACATGGTGTCCGACGCCGGCCAGGCCCATGCTCGCCAGTGCGAACACACCCGCCCGAGCGCCCCGCACACTCCACCGAGCGCGCGGCGCGCTGCGAGACGGAGGACGGAGGGTCTGCGGCATGCCGGGCCCATCATTCACGACCGGGAGGCCCGCGGGTGCCCCAACCTGCTGATCTCTCCGTACTGACCGCCGAAGGTCAGTCCGTACTGACCGCCGAAAGTCAGTCCGCGTCCGCCGCCAACGGCCGTCCGCAGCGCAGATTCCAGCGCCCGGCCCGTCCGCTGAGCTCGGTCAGGGTCAGGGGCGCGATGTCCAGCCGCCAGAACGCCTCCGCCGGCAGCGCCAGCGCATGCACGATCGCCGCACGCGCCACCGCGGGCTCGGTGACCGCCAGCACACGCCCGTCGGCCGACAGCGACTCGAGCCAGCCGCCGACCCGGGCGCACAGAGCCAGCAGCGACTCACCGCCGTGCGGAGCGGCCGAGGGATCGGTCAGCCACGCCGACACCGCCTCCGGCTCGCTCACGCTCACTTCTTCCAGCGTGCGCCCGCGCCAGCGGCCCATGTCCCAGTCCCCGAGCCGCAGTTCGGGATCGGCCCGCAGCCCCAGCACCTCGGCCGTCTCACGGCAGCGCGCGGACGGGCCGCTCACCCACCGGCCGGCGCGCGGCAGCGCACCGGCGGCGGCGCGGGCGCTGCGGACTCCCGCCTCGTCCAGGGGTACGTCCCCGTCGAAGCGCGCCCCGCGCAGCGCGGCACTCATCGCCGGTGAGACCAACATCACCCGTACCGTCATCCCGGACACTCCTCTCCGCCCGACGGCCCATGATGCAAGCACATCACGGGCGTTGAGGCGCCCCGGCATGCGCCCCTGCGCCGTAGCGGTGCAGGCCGCCAAGCGGTACGGTCTCGTGGACATGACGACGGTGTGACGGAAGTCCGGTGAGAATCCGGCACGGTCGCGCCACTGTGAACCCGTACCTCTGCGGGAAGTCAGACCCAGCACCTTCGTCTCAGGCACCACGATCGGGACGCGTGTTCCCCCAGGAGGTTCTGTCATGGCACAGACCGCTGCACCCGCCGCCGCACCGGCCATCACCCCCATCTCGCTGAAGGCAATCGCCCCGTGGGCACTCTTCTTCGGCGTGCTGATGCTCGTCCTGCTCTACTTCGTCGGCGCCGAGCAGGGCGCCACCGCGCTCATCTCCGGCGAGAGCGTGCACGAGTGGGTCCACGACGGACGCCACCTGCTCGGCTTCCCCTGCCACTGAGAACCAGGGGAACACTCACTCATGAACTCCATCTCTGTCAGAGCTCTGCTCGTCCGCGGCATGCTCGCCGGCCTCGTTGCCGGCTTCTTCGCCCTGGTCGTGGCCTACCTGCTCGGCGAGTCCCCCGTGGACTCCGCCATCGCTTTCGAGGAAGCACACAGCCATGAGCACGGCGGCGAGGAACTCGTCAGCCGTGCCATGCAGTCGACGGCCGGCCTCGCCACTGGTGTGCTGGTCTTCGGCGTCGCGATCGGCGGCATCGCCGCCCTCGCCTTCTGTGTCGCGCTCGGCCGCATCGGCCGGTTCGGCCCGCGCGCCACGGCCGCCCTGGTCTCCCTGGGCGCGCTGCTGGCCGTGTACGTCGTGCCGTATCTCAAGTACCCGCCGAACCCGCCGGCCGTCGGTGACCCCGAAACGATCGGCAAGCGCACCACCGTGTACTTCCTGATGATCGTGCTCAGCGTGCTGCTCGCTGTCGCAGCGGTGATCCTCGGGAAGCGGCTGGCTCCCCGGCTGGGCAACTGGAACGCGACCGTCGCCGCCGCGGCCGCCTTCATCGCGGCGGCCGGGCTCGCCTTCGCCTTCCTGCCCTCGTTCAACGAGGTGCCCAAGGGCTTCCCGGCCACGGTGGTGTGGGACTTCCGACTGGCCACGCTCGCCATCCAGGTCACCCTCTGGACGTTCTTCGGGCTGGTCTTCGGTCACCTCGCGGAGCGCCTCCTGGTGCCGAGTGCCGCCCGGACGGCGGCCGCGGGAAGCAGCACGCCCTCGCGGACAGCTTCTGCCGCGGGCTGACGCGACATATCAGCGCCATCAGAACCCGCCGGGGATTCCCCGGCGGGTTCTGGCGTTGCCGCGGGTTCCGGCGTTGCCGCGGCGGCCGGACGAGGCGGACGTTCAGCTGCCGGACGAGGCGGTCGCCTGCACCGCGTCCGCCACGGCGTCGAAGAAGCGCGCGTGTGCCAGATGGCTGCAGGGAACCTCAGGGTTCCACGGCACGATCCGGGCCCTGCCCGCGCATGCCTGCCACTCCTCGACTCCCTCCAGTGCACCGATCGGCAGGGCATTGGCCCGTACGTCCGTCAGCACAATGTCCGGCTCCAGTGACGCGGCCACCGTCCAGTCGACGGTGGACCAGTTGGCCCCCGGACCCCGCTCGGGCTCCACCAGGCCGATACCGCACTCGGCCAGCGCCCTGAGGTCCGGCCACGCGCGTGGCCTGGCGAGATGGACGCTCTCCGGCGTGCCGGGCGACAGGGCCAGGATCCGTAGGTGAGCGGCGTCGGCCGCCAGCGTGCGCAGCCGGCCTTCCGCGCGGTCGAGTTCCACCGCCCCCGACAGGTCCTGCTCGGCTCCGAGCGACCGGGCGAGCGCCGTGAACCGGTCCCGTACATCGGCGAGCGAACGCCCTTGGCCCACGTCGCACACCACCACGGGCACATGTTCCTCGATGTGCTTCGCCGTGTCCGGATCCAGGCCGTAGACCTGGTCGGAGCCGTAGCCGACGCCGACCACCAGGTCGGGTTCCGCGTCGAGGATCGCGTCCACCCCGACGCGGGTGCCCGATCCGAGGTACGCGATGTCCTCGAGCGGCAGCCTGCCTGCCTTCGCCGGGTCGGCGGTTTCGCCGTCGTGGTGGGATCCGAAGAGGCCCACCGGCCGGATGCCGTGGTCGAACAGGGTCGCTCCGGCCTGGATGTAGGCAACCAGCCGCGACGGCGTTTGCGCCGACGTCGCCGACCGCCCGCGATCGTCCAGGAATTCCCAATCCGTCTGTCGCGCCATAGGTCCCCACCCCTGCCTTCTGCCGGTTACAGATCGCGAGGCCTCCGCCCAAGGCCATCGACGTGTGACTGCCCGTCAGTCTCCGCGGTCACTCATACAGACGCTCGCTGTTTCAACCAAGTGGGGCTGCCGCGGCGGGCAGCGTCACCTCGAAGCGGCAGCCGCCCGTCACATTGCGTACGTCGGCGTGGCCGGCGTGCGCCTCGACGATGCCGCGGACGATCGCGAGGCCGAGACCGGCGCCTGCCGGGGGCGTACGGGCCTGAGTGCCGCGCCAGCCGGTGTCGAAGACGCGTGGGAGGTCCTCATCGGGAATGCCGCCGCAGCCGTCGGTGACGGAGAGGACGACCCACTCCTCGCGGCGTTCGGCAGCGACGGCGACCGTGCCGTCGGCGGGGGTCCGGCGGATCGCGTTGACCAGGAGGTTCGCCAGTACGCGGGTCATCTCCTTGCCGTCCACCTCGACCGGGACGGACTCGACGCTGTCGCCGACGAGGCGTACGCCGTGCTCGCGCGCCAGCGGGTCCGCGCCGGCGATCGCCTCGCCGATCAAGTCGTATACCGACATCCTGGTGGGGGTGAGGGCCAGCGTGCCGGCATGGATGCGGGAGAGCTCGAAGAGATCGCCCACCATGGAGTTGAGCCGGTCGACCTCGGTACGGATCTGGCGGAAGTAGCGCTCCGGGTCCTGGACGACACCGTCCTCCAGCGCTTCGGACATGGCGCGCAGCCCGGCCAGGGGGGTGCGCAGGTCGTGGGAGATCCACGCGACGAGCTCGCGGCGGGAGGTCTCCAGAGCGCGTTCACGCTCGCGGGACGCGGCGAGCCGGTCGCTGGTGGCGGCGAGTTCCCGGCTCAGTGCGGCCAGTTCCGCGGTGGAGGCGCCGTCGGGTGCGGCGAAGGAGCCACCGTCGCCGAACGAACGTGCCGCCAGGGCGAGTTCGCGGCTGCGGGCGACGACCCAGCGGCCGAGCAGCAGCGCGGTGGCGAGCGAGACGACCGCCGCCATCGCGACGACCGTGGTGACGACGGTGAGGTCGTGCGCGGACAGGAACATCGCCTGGGCGACGGCGAGTGTCCCGGCGAGCATCGCGGTGACGGCTACGGCGGCGACGATCGTGAGGGAGACGGCGACGGACCGGTGGCGCAGCGCCCGCAGGGCCACGGCCCCGAGCAGGCCGACGGCCGCGGCCCCGAGAAAGGCGAAGAGGGCGATGAGGAGCATGTCCCACACGACGATCAGGCCTCTTCCCGCGGCAGCTGCGAGGGCGATGGATCCCTCGGCTCGTCCCGCGCTACGTCTCGCGGTACGTCCCCGTCACCCGGCACATCGAAGCGGTAGCCCACGCCCCACACCGTCTGGATCAGTCGCGGCCTGGCGGGATCGTCCTCGATCTTGCCGCGCAGCCGGCGTACATGGACCGTGACGGTGGACAGATCGCCGAACTCCCAGCCCCATACGTCCTGCATCAGCCGCTCCCGGCCGATCGCCTCGCCCGGGTGCCGCATCAGATGCGCCAGCAGGTCGAACTCCCTCAGGGTCAGCGCCAGTTCATGGCCGTCCTTGGTGGCCCTGCGGGCGGTCGGGTCGAGGACGATGCCCGCGGCCGCCGGCCCCGGCCCGGCCCGCCGCTCCCCCGCCGCGGCCCCTCTGCGGAGTACGGACTCGACCCGCAGCACCAGCTCGCGCGGGCTGAACGGCTTGGTCACATAGTCGTCCGCCCCTATCTCGAGCCCCAGGATCCGGTCGTCCTCGTCGCCGCGCGCCGTCAGCATGATCACGGGTACGGCGGCGAGCGCACCGGCCCGTAGCCTGCGGCACACCTCCAGCCCGTCCATACCCGGCAGCATCAGATCGAGGACGACCAGGTCCGGCCGCCGCCCGGCGGCAAGCCGCAGCGCCTGCGGCCCATCGGCGGCCCGGTCCACGGCGAAGCCGGCGCGCTCCAGGTAGCCGGTGACGACCTCGGCGACGGTCGGATCGTCGTCGACGACCAGAATGTTGTGCATACGGTCAGTGTCCTCCGAGGAAGTGCGGTCGATCACGCGCGGCGCCTTACGGAACTATGACGTCCCGCGCCGATGACGTCCCGCGACGGAGGGACGTCCGATTCGTTCAAGACTCCGGGTCCCGGCCTGTCTACGTTGAGGTCATGACTCCACGACTCGACGCGATCGGCCTCGTCGCCTCCGACATGGCCGCCTCTCTCGCCTTCTACCGCCGACTCGGCCTGGACATCCCCGCCGACGCCGACACCGCGCCCCACGCCGAGGCGACGCTGCCCAGCGGGCTGCGCGTGCTGTGGGACACCGAGGAGACCATCCGTTCCTTCGACCCCGATTGGACCCGGCCACCGGGCGGCGGCGAACGGCTCGGGCTCGCCTTCGCCTGCGACAGCCCCGCCGAGGTGGACTCCGTCTACGCCGAGCTGACCGAGGCGGGATACCGGGGGCACCTCAAGCCCTGGAACGCCTTCTGGGGGCAGCGTTACGCGGTGGTCCTCGACCCCGACGGCTGCGGTGTCTCGCTGTTCGCCAGCGCCGAGTAGGCGCCGAGGGTGATTCCTGCCAGGTCGCGCATCTCGCGTGCGAGGTGCGCCTGGTCGGCGCAGCCCGCGCCGAGTGCCGCCTCGGCGTACGGCGCACCCTCCCGTACGAACGTCAGCGCCCGTTGCAGCCGCAGCACCCGGGCCAGCGTCTTGGGCCCGTATCCGAAGGCGTCCAGCGAACGCCGGTGCAGCTGCCGGGCGCCCAGGCCCACCGCGTACGCCGCCCCGGCCACCGTGCCGCCCGCCTCCAGCCGGCGCACCACCTCGCCCAGCAGCGGGTCCGGCGGCAGGGCCGCGTCCGCCCGCCCAAGCGCCACGGCCTCCAGCTCGGCCACCGGGTCCGGGGCCGCGTCGATCCGCGCGGTGAGCCGGCGCGCCTCGGCCCCGCCCCACACATCGGCGAGCTCGACCCGCCGGTCGCGCAGCTCGTACGCCGGTACGCCGAGAATCGCGGGCGCGGTCCCGGGCGCGAAGCGCACCCCCGCCCACCGGGTGCCGAGGCCGCTCCCGGGGGTGTGGGCGTGGGTGTCGGGTCCTGCCACGAGGAGCCGGCCCTCGAACCAGAGCAGGTCCATGCAGCCGTCGGGCAGGACGGGGTGGACCGCACCGGCGTACCGGTCCACGGTCCGCGTCCAGACGACGGCTCCTTCGAGCCGCGACGCCCATTCCTCGTACACCCTTACCAGGCTATCCCGCAGCTGCCCGCGCATGCCCGCGCGATCGAGAACGGCCCCTCGGTCCAACGCCGCTGATGTCGGGGGCTGTTATGAACGCGCTCAGGGGATTGACCCGCACGGACGCGGGGCCCGGCTCAGGGTTTCCGCTGCTGCCTGGTCTCCTTGTCACGGCTGCTCTCACGGCTCTCCCGGCCGTTCTCCCGACCCGCGTGCAGCCGCGACTTCACATCGTCCGGCGGCAGGAACCGCGACCACCGCTCCGGGAATTCCGATGGCATGGCCCCCTCGTCCTCGTCCTCGCTCTCGCCCTCCCCGTAGACCTGGGCGGCCTCCGCCCGGGCGAGGAGCTCTGCGGCGTTGAGCGCACGCATCCGCTCGTTGGCCGCGCGGGCCGCGGCCGTGGCGACCGACGGCCAGACCCGGTCGATGGCGGCATTGACCGCCGCGCCCACCAGGACCGCGAAGGCGGTCAGGCCGATCCACAGCAGGACGGCGATGGGCGCGGCGAGTGAGCCGTAGATCGTCGGGCCCTCGACCGTGCTGGTGAGGTAGATACGCAGCAGGAATGAGCCCAGCACCCACATCCCGAGCGCCACCAGCGCACCCGGGACGTCCTCGATCCAGGGCGAGCGCACCGGGACGGACACGTGGTAGAGCGTGGTGAGGAAGGCGATCGAGAGCAGACTGACCACCGGCCAGTACAGGACGCTGACGACTTCCGTGCCCCACGGAATGAACTCCACCACCCGGTCGGGGCCGACCACCGCCAGCGGCAGTACCACCGCGCCGATCAGCAGCGCCACGATGTAGAGCAGGAAGGCCAGCAGCCGGGTGGCGACGATGCCGCGCTGGCCGTCGAGGCCGTACATCACGGTGATCGTGTCGATGAAGACATTGACCGCCCGCGAACCGGACCAGAGCGCGATGGCGAAGCCGATGGAGATGACGTCCGGCCGGCCGCCGTGGGTGACGTCCTCCAGCAGGGGCCTGGCGATCTGGTTGACGCCCCGGTCGGAGAGCACCGTGCCGGCCGCTCTCAGGATGTTTTCCTCGATCGAGGCGACGGTGGTGGTGTTGGTCCACACGTCCACATAGCCGAGGAGACCGATCAGACCGAGCAGCAGCGGCGGCAGGGACAGCAGCGTGAAGAACGCCGCCTCGGCCGCGAGGCCCAGGATGCGGTACTCGATGCACGAGTTGACCGTGTCCTTCAGCAGCAACCATGCCATCTTCCGCTTGGAGACGTTGCGGTAGAGGACTCGGGCCCGGTGGAGTCGGCCCGATGGCCGCTCGGGTGTTTCATTTGCTGCCTGCACCTCCTTACCGTATCGGCATGGCAGCTATCACCCACACAGTGACCAACCAGGCTCCGCCCCTGGTCGGGTACGACGTCTTCAGCGCCGACCAGGCCCTCACGGAGGGCGTGGAACGGCATGTCGCGCCCGAATGCCTCGACGAGGCCCGAGAGGAGCTCGAGACGCTCGGCAGCACCGCAGGCTCCGCGCAGGCCCAGGAGTGGGGTGTGCAGGCCAATGAGAATCCGCCGAAACTGCGCACCCACGACCGGTACGGGAACCGGATCGACGAGGTCGACTTCCATCCCGCCTGGCACCGGCTCCTCGGCAAGGCCGTGTCGGCGGGGCTGACCAACGCCTGGGGCAGGCCGGCCGGGCATGTACGGCGTGCGGCCGGGTTCCTGGTGTGGACGCAGGCGGAGGCCGGGCACGGCTGTCCGGTGTCGATGACGCATGCGACGGTGCCCGCGCTGCGTACGGACCCGGCGCTGGCCGCGGAGTGGGAGCCGCGGCTGACCTCGCAGGTGTACGAGGAGGGGCTGCGGCCCGCCTCACTGAAGGCCGGGGCCCTGTTCGGCATGGGAATGACCGAGAAGCAGGGTGGCAGCGACGTCAGGGCGAACACGACGAGGGCCGAGCCGCTGGCCGGTGACGGGGAGTATCTGCTCACCGGTCACAAGTGGTTCTGTTCCGCTCCTATGTGTGACGGTTTTCTGGTACTCGCCCAGGCGGCAGGGGGTTTGACCTGCTTCCTGGTGCCCCGGGTGCTGGACGACGGGACCCGCAATGTGTTCCGGATCCAGCGCCTCAAGGACAAGCTCGGCAATAAGTCCAATGCGTCGAGCGAGATCGAGTTCGACGGGACATGGGCACGCCGGGTGGGCGACGAGGGTCGCGGGGTGCGCACCATCATCGAGATGGTGGCGGCGACCCGGCTCGACTGTGTCATCGGGTCGGCCGCGCTGATGCGGCAGTCGGTGGCACAGGCGATCCACCACTCCGCGTACCGCAGCGCGTTCGGCGGGCTGCTCATCGACAAGCCGCTGATGCGCAACGTACTGGCGGATCTGGCGCTGGAGTCGGAGGCCGCGACGACACTGGCGCTGCGGCTCGCCGCCGCGTACGACGCCGATACGGACGAGGAGCGGGCCTTCCTGCGGCTCGCGGTGCCCGCCGCCAAGTACTGGGTGACCAAGCGCTGTACGCCCACGGTGGCCGAGGCGCTCGAGTGTCTGGGCGGCAATGGCTACGTGGAGGAGTCGGGGCTGCCGCGGCTGCTGCGCGAGTCGCCGCTCAACTCGATCTGGGAGGGCTCGGGCAACGTGCAGGCGCTCGATGTCCTGCGTGCGCTGCAGCGGGAGCCGCAGGCCCTGAACGCCTTCCTGCAGGAGGTCGGCAAGGCGCGCGGCGCCGATCACCGGCTGGACGCGGCGATCAAGGACCTGCTGACCGAACTGGCCGATCTGAACGGGATCGAGGCGCGGGCGCGTCGACTGGTGGAGCGGATGGCGCTGGTGCTGCAGGGATCGCTGCTGGTGCGGTGGGCACCGCCGGAGGTGGCGGACGCGTTCTGCGCTTCACGGCTCGGCGGGGACTGGGGCACGGCCTTCGGCACGCTGCCGCACACACTCGATCTGGCGTCGGTCGTCGAGCGGGCGCGAGCCGTGGTCTGAGGCCCGCGCCGCCGACGGCTGTCGGGGTGGTGCTGCGCCGACACGGCACCACCCCGCGCGCTGTCATGCGCCCCGCAGTGCAGGGCAGTGCGGTGCATGACGACCGGCGAACCGGTGTTCCACCACCTTGATATATGTGCACGCCTGTACGCGAGAGTTGCAAGGGGTTGCAGTCTTGTGGCCCAAATCGCCACGCATTGCCGCGGGAAGGGGCACGATTGAGCCAGCCCCCCCGCATCCGGACGCCGGCGCCGCCCAGGAGGACCCCGGTGCAGAGCACATCACTCGACCTGGCCAGGCTCGCCGCCATGGACACCGCGGAGGCCGCCAGGTTACTGAAGGGCGTGCGGGACGCCACGCTCAACGGCCGGCGCTCGCAGGTCGGCCCACGGGCGGACATCAACGAGTCGTGGCAGCGGATGCTGCGCGGCGGTATGGATCCCGACCGGGACCACAGGGCGGGGCTGCTGCCGCCGGAGGAGATAGAACGCCGTCGGCTCGCCTCGCCGCTTCGCGAGGTGCTGCCGGTGCTGCGGGACGGCCTGGTGTCGATCGCCGAGGCGGCCCAGCACATCATGGTCGTCGCGGACACCGAGGGACGGATGCTCTGGCGCGAGGGCAAGGCGACCGTGCTGCGCAAGGGCGACTCGCACGGCTTCGTCCTCGGCGCCGACTGGAGCGAGGGGCTCGTCGGTACGAACGGTATCGGCACTCCGCTGATATCCCGGCGGCCGGTCCAGGTGCACTCCGCCGAGCACTTCGTCTCCACCCACCACACCTGGACCTGCGCGGGCGCACCGGTCACCGATCCGCGCGACGGCAAGCTGATCGGCGTCGTCGACATCAGCGGACCCCTGTCCACCATGCATCCGGCGACGCTCTCCCTGGTCACCTCGGTCGCCCGGCTCGCCGAGGCCGAACTGCGCAACCGGCACTTCGCGGCGCTGGACCGGCTGCGCAGCGTGGCGTCGCCGCTGCTGGCCCGGCTGACCGGCCGGGCGCTGGCCGTGGACGTCAACGGCTGGCCGGCCGCGGTCACCGGCATGCCGCCCACCGGTCGGCTTTCGCTGCCGAAGTCCGTCGTCGGCGGTCGGCTCTGGCTGCCCTCGCTCGGCATGTGCACGGTCGAGCCGCTGCCCGGCGGCTGGCTGATACGGGTCGACGAGAGGAGCTCCGCGGCGCCGCCGGGCCGGGTGGTGCTGGATCTGAGCAGGCCACGGCAGCCTTCGGTCACCGTCGCGGGGGCCGCCGGCAGCTGGGCGCAGGAGCTCAGCCCGCGCCATGCCGAACTGCTGTACATGCTGGCGCTGCACCGGGACGGGCGGACCGCGGCACAGTTGGCGCAGGCGCTCTTCGAGGACCCGACGCGCACGGTGACGGTGCGGGCCGAGATGTCGCGGCTGCGGCGGCATCTGGCGCAGGTGCTGGCGCACCGCCCGTACCGCTTCGTCGACGAGGTCGAGGTGGAGCTGGTCCAGCCGGACGATCCGGCCGATCTGCTGCCGCAGTCGAGGGCCCCAGCGGTGGTGAGCGCGCGCCGACCGCCGGACTGACCGAGCGGCTGCGGGCGGAAGGCGGACAGCTCGGCGCGGCTGCGGGCGGCTCCGGGTGACTCCGGGTGACTCAGCGAGGCCGCGGGCGGCTCGGAGAGGACTCGGCTTTGGCCGGATCAGGACCTCGTGGTTCCCTGGCGCTCATGAGCATCACTGTGACCACCTGGTCCCTGGAGCAGACCTCGCCGGCAGATCTGCGGCCGGCCGCCGCGCCCGAAGGGGATCTGCGGATCGTACGGGCCGAGGTGCCTTCGCCCGAGTTCAGCCGCTTTCTGTATACGGCCGTCGGCGGTGACATCCGCTGGACGGACCGGCTGGCCCTGACGTACGCGCAGTGGGAGGAGACGCTCGCCAGGCCGGGCACCGAGACCTGGGTGGCGTACGAGAAGGGGACGCCGGCCGGCTATGTGGAGCTGGAGGCGCAGAGCGAGGGCTCGGTCGAGATCGTCTACTTCGGGCTGATCCCGGCGTTCCGGGGCCGGCGGATCGGCGGCCATCTCCTCTCCTGGGGTGTCGCGAGGGCCTGGGACCTGGCGGAGCGGTGGCCAGGGCTGACGCCGACGAAGCGGGTCTGGCTGCACACCTGCTCCAAGGACGGCCCGCATGCCATGGACAACTATCTGCGGCGTGGGTTCACTCTCTTCGACACCAAGACGGAGGAAGAGCCCGAGGTGGCCGCGCCCGGCCCCTGGCCAGGTGCCCACGTCTGAGAGTGACCGGCAACACACCGTCTTGCGATGCGGGACAGTGTTGTCCACATTCTGGATGACGGTGGACTGACTTCGGACCGCCGTGACACGCTTCCGTCATGTCTCGAGCTGGAATTGCCTTGGTGAGTCGGCGGCACGTCGACCTCGGCCGCATGTCCAGCGCCATCTGTCCGGTCTGCTGAAAGACCAGCACAGCCGAGCATTCCCCACTCTCTGTTCCCCTCCTGCGCATTGTCGCGCCCTCGCGCGAGTGTGCAGCTCAGAGCCGCCCTCCTGCAGTCTCGAAGGACGTATTCGCCATGGCCGCCTCCCCTGAAAAGCCCGCCCCCGCCGCGCCCCGCCGCAAGGCCGGACGTCACCGCGGCGAGGGTCAGTGGGCTGTTGGCCATATGACGCCGCTCAACGCCAATGAGCAGACGAAGAGGGACGACGACGGTCTCAATGTGCGGACACGCATTGAGACGATCTATGCCCACCGCGGCTTCGACTCGATCGACGGGGCCGACCTGCGCGGGCGTATGCGCTGGTGGGGGCTGTACACCCAGCGCAAGCCCGGCATCGACGGCGGCAAGACCGCGATCCTCGAGCCGGAGGAGCTGGACGACAAGTACTTCATGCTGCGCGTCCGTATCGACGGCGGCCGGCTGACCACCGAGCAGTTGCGGGTCATCGGCGAGGTCTCGCAGGAGTTCGCACGCGGCACCGCCGACATCACCGACCGGCAGAACGTGCAGTACCACTGGATCCGGATCGAGGATGTCCCGGAGATCTGGAATCGGCTGGAGGCCGTGGGACTGTCCACGACCGAGGCCTGCGGTGACACGCCCCGCACGATTCTCGGCTCGCCCGTGGCGGGCGTCGCCGAGAACGAGATCATCGACGGCTCCTCCGCCATCGACGAGATCCACCGCCGCTTCATCGGCAACCCCGCCTACTCGAACCTGCCGCGCAAGTTCAAGACGGCCATCTCCGGATCCCCGCAGCTCGATGTCGCGCACGAGATCAACGACATCGCCTTCGTGGGCGTCAACCACCCCGAGCACGGTCCCGGTTTCGACCTCTGGGTCGGCGGCGGGCTCTCCACCAACCCCAAGCTCGGAGTCCGCCTCGGCGCCTGGGTCCCGCTGGACGAGGTGCCGGACGTGTACGGCGGCGTCATCAGCATCTTCCGTGACTACGGCTACCGCCGGCTGCGCACCCGCGCCCGGCTGAAGTTCCTGGTCGCCGACTGGGGCCCGGAGAAATTCCGCCAGGTCCTGGAGGACGAGTACCTCAAGTACCAGCTTGTCGACGGTCCCGCGCCCGAGGAGCCGGCCGAGACCTGGCGTGACCACCTCGGCGTGTACCGGCAGAAGGACGGCCGCTTCTACGTCGGCTTCGCCCCGCGCGTGGGACGTGTCGACGGAGCGACCCTGACGAAGATCGCCGAGCTTGCCGAAGCGCACGGCTCGGGACGGCTGCGTACCACCACCGAGCAGAAGATGATCGTGCTCGATGTGGCCGAGGACCAGGTCGAGTCGCTCGTCTCCGGTCTCGAGGCGCTGGACCTGCGGGTCAACGCCTCCCCGTTCCGCCGGGGCACGATGGCCTGCACCGGTATCGAGTTCTGCAAGCTGGCGATCGTCGAGACCAAGGCGCGCGGCGCCTCGCTGATCGACGAACTCGAGCGCCGCATCCCCGAGTTCGACCACCCGATCACCATCAACCTCAACGGCTGCCCCAACGCCTGCGCCCGTATCCAGGTCGCCGACATCGGTCTCAAGGGCCAGCTGATGCTGGACAAGGACGGCAACCAGGTCGAGGGCTTCCAGGTGCACCTGGGCGGCGCGCTGGGCCTCGAGGCGGGCTTCGGCCGCAAGGTCCGCGGTCTGAAGGTCACCTCGGCCGAGCTGCCGGACTACGTCGAGCGCGTCCTCAAGCGCTTCCAGGCGGAGCGCGAGGACGGCGAGCGCTTCGCGACCTGGGCCGCGCGTGCGTCCGAGGAGGCCCTGTCATGAGCGAGCGTGCCGCGCCCTTCTACTGCCCGTACTGCGGTGACGAGGACCTGCGTCCGAACGAGCAGGGCCACGGCGCCTGGGAATGCGCAGCCTGCAATCGAGCCTTCCAGTTGAAGTTCCTCGGGCTGCTGTCCCGTGGACTTCAGCGCAACGACGGTGGAGGGAACGAGATATGACGGCGGTTCAGACCAAGGACGAGCTCAAGTCGCTCGCCGAACAGGCCGGGCGGGACCTGGAAGAGGCCTCGCCCCTGGACATCCTGAAGTGGGCGGCCGACACCTTCGGGCCGCGCTTCTGCGTCACCTCCTCGATGGAGGACGCGGTGGTGGCCCACCTCGCCTCCCGTGCCCTTCCGGGCGTCGACGTCGTCTTCCTCGACACCGGCTACCACTTCCCCGAGACCATCGGCACGCGTGACGCGGTCGAGGCCGTGATGGACATCAACGTCATCACGCTCACGCCGCGTCAGTCGGTCGCCGAGCAGGACGCGGAGTACGGTCCGAAGCTGCACGACCGCGACCCCGACCTGTGCTGCGCGCTGCGCAAGGTCAAGCCCCTCGAAGAGGGACTGACCGGGTACGACGCCTGGGCGACGGGTCTGCGCCGCGACGAGTCCCCGACCCGGGCGAACACCCCGGTCGTCGGCTGGGACGAGAAGCGGCAGAAGGTCAAGATCTCGCCGATCGCCCGCTGGACGCAGGAGGACGTGGACACGTACGTCGCCGAGCACGGCGTCCTCACCAACCCGCTGCTGATGGACGGATACGCCTCCGTGGGCTGCGCGCCCTGCACCCGCCGGGTGCTGGAGGGCGAGGACGCGAGGGCCGGACGCTGGGCCGGGCGTGGCAAGACCGAATGCGGGCTGCACGGATGACGATTCTGGGAGACAAGAACGTGACTGGGGCCACCATCTGGCTCACCGGGCTGCCGAGCGCCGGCAAGACCACCATCGCCTACGAGCTGGCCGGTCGGCTGCGCGCCGAGGGCCACCGGACCGAGGTGCTCGACGGCGACGAGATCCGGGAGTTCCTCTCCGCCGGTCTCGGTTTCAGCCGCGAGGACCGTCACACCAACGTCCAGCGGATCGGCTTCGTCGCCGAACTGCTGGCGTCCAACGGCATCAAGGCGCTCGTGCCGGTGATCGCCCCGTACGAGGACAGCCGCGAGGCCGTCCGCAAGCGCCACGCCACCGAGGGCACGGCGTACGTCGAGGTGCATGTCGCCACTCCGGTGGAGGTCTGCTCCGTACGCGATGTGAAGGGTCTCTACGCCAAGCAGGCCGCCGGTGAGATCCGCGGCCTGACCGGTGTCGACGACCCGTACGAGGAGCCGCAGAACCCGGATCTGCGGATCGAGTCGCACCAGCAGACCGTGCAGGAGTCCGCAGCGGCGCTTCACGCGCTGCTCACCGAGAGGGGTCTGGCATGACGACGGCCGCCACTGTTCACGAAGGCACCGACAGCCCGTACGCCCTGTCGCATCTGGACGCCCTGGAGTCCGAGGCGGTGCACATCTTCCGCGAGGTGGCGGGCGAGTTCGAGCGACCGGTGATCCTCTTCTCCGGCGGCAAGGACTCGATCGTCATGCTGCATCTGGCGCTCAAGGCGTTCGCGCCGGCGCCGGTGCCGTTCACCCTGCTGCACGTGGACACCGGGCACAACTTCCCCGAGGTTCTCGAGTACCGCGACCGCACCGTCGCCCAGCACGGGCTGCGGCTGCATGTCGCCTCCGTACAGGAGTACATCGACGCCGGGAAGCTGCGCGAGCGCCCCGACGGCACCCGTAACCCGCTGCAGACCGTCCCGCTGACCGAGGCCATCCAGCAGCGCCGCTTCGACGCGGTGTTCGGCGGCGGCCGCCGGGACGAGGAGAAGGCGCGCGCGAAGGAGCGGGTGTTCTCGCTGCGCGACGAGTTCTCGCAGTGGGACCCGCGCCGGCAGCGGCCCGAGCTGTGGCAGCTCTACAACGGCCGCCACGCGCCGGGCGAGCATGTCCGGGTGTTCCCGCTCTCCAACTGGACCGAGCTGGACGTCTGGCAGTACATCGAGCGCGAGAAGATCGAGCTGCCCGAGATCTACTTCGCGCACGAGCGCGAGGTCTTCAAGCGCTCCGGCATGTGGCTGACCGCCGGTGAGTGGGGCGGCCCCAAGGAGAGCGAGAGCGTCGAGACGCGTCTCGTCCGCTACCGCACCGTCGGCGACATGTCCTGCACCGGTGCCGTCGACTCCGACGCCACCACGCTGGACGCCGTGATCACCGAGATCGCCGCATCCCGGCTGACCGAGCGGGGCGCGACCCGCGCCGACGACAAGATGTCCGAGGCCGCGATGGAAGACCGCAAGCGCGAGGGGTACTTCTAACCATGACCACCACGACCGGGCCACTCTCCGGGATCTCAGCCACCACCCTGCTGCGCTTCGCCACCGCCGGGTCCGTCGACGACGGCAAGTCAACCCTGGTGGGGCGGCTGCTGCACGACTCCAAGTCGGTTCTCACCGACCAGCTGGAGGCCGTCGAGCACGCCTCGCGCTCGCGCGGTCAGGAGGCGCCCGACCTGGCGCTGCTCACCGACGGTCTGCGGGCCGAGCGGGAGCAGGGCATCACCATCGATGTGGCGTACCGCTACTTCGCCACCCCGCGCAGGCGGTTCATCCTCGCCGACACCCCCGGGCATGTGCAGTACACCCGGAACATGGTCACCGGCGCGTCCACGGCCGAGCTCGCGGTCGTGCTGGTCGACGCACGCAACGGCGTCGTCGAGCAGACCCGCCGCCATGCCGCGGTCGCGGCCCTGCTGCGCGTCCCGCATGTCGTTCTCGCCGTGAACAAGATGGACCTCGTCGACTACGCCGAGCCCGTCTTCGCTGCGATCGCCGAGGAGTTCACCTCCTACGCGGCGTCGCTCGGCGTTCCGGAGATCACGGCGATCCCGATCTCCGCGCTCGCCGGCGACAATGTGGTGGAGCCCAGCGCCAACATGGACTGGTACGGCGGTCCGACCGTCCTGGAGCACCTGGAGACGGTCCCGGTCAGCCACGATCTGACCGGCTGCCACGCGCGGCTGCCGGTGCAGTACGTGATCCGTCCGCAGACCGCCGAGCACCCCGACTACCGGGGCTACGCGGGCCAGATCGCCGCCGGCACCTTCCGGGTCGGCGAGCAGGTGACCGTTCTGCCGGCGGGCCGCACCTCGAAGATCGCCGGGATCGATCTGCTCGGCGAATCGGTGGACATCGCCTGGACCCCGCAGTCCATCACTCTTCTCCTCGAGGACGACATCGACATTTCGCGTGGCGATCTGATCGTGCCGAGCGGCGACGCGCCCGCGACCACGCAGGACATCGAGGCGACGGTCTGCCATGTCGCGGACCAGCCGCTCACCGTCGGCCAGCGGGTGCTGCTCAAGCACACCACCCGCACGGTCAAGGCGATCGTCAAGGAGATCCCGTCGCGGCTGACCCTCGACGACCTCTCGCAGCACCCGAACCCCGGTCAGCTGGTCGCCAATGACATCGGCCAGGTCAAGGTCCGTACCGCCGAGCCGCTCGCGCTCGACTCGTACGCGGACTCCCGCCGCACCGGGTCGTTCCTGCTGATCGACCCCGCGGACGGCACCACGCTGGCGGCCGGCATGGCGGGCGACTCCTTCGCCACCAGCGCCGAGGTCGTGCACGAGGCCGACGACGAGGGGTGGGACTTCTGATGACCACCGACTTCTACGCGACGTTCGCGAAGGAGGGCGGCCGCGTCGGCAGCGGCAACCTCGGCGCGGGAACGGGCGGGGTGGCGCGATGTGCGCGATGACGTACGCGCACTGCCTGCGCGCCCGCACCCCCCGCACCCTGCACCGACGAAGACCGCCGACACCCCGGCCACGTCCGAAGTGACGTAAGAACCGGGCCTCCGAGAGGAAACCCTCCCGTGCCTGCCAGCCGTACCACCCTGCGCCGCAGCCTCGCCGCTGCCGCCGCCCTTCCGCTGCTCGCCGTGGCGCTCACCGCCTGCGGCTACGGCTCGGACGCCAAGAAGGACGACAAGGTCGCTCCCGCCGCCAAGGGCGAGAAAGTCGACGGCCTGGACACCGTGAAGGTCGGATACTTCCCGAACCTCACACACGCCACCGCCCTGGTCGGCGACCAGGAAGGCATCATCCAGAAGGAGCTGGGCGGCACCAAGCTGGCCGCCTCGACCTTCAACGCCGGCCCCTCCGAGATCGAGGCGCTGAACGCGGGCTCCATCGACATCGGCTTCATCGGCCCCTCGCCGTCCATCAACGGCTACGTCAAGTCCAAGGGCCAGAGCCTGCGGATCGTCGGCGGCGCCGCGTCCGGCGGTGTGAAGCTCGTCGTCAACCCCAAGAAGATCAAGTCCCTGGACGACATCAAGGGCAAGAAGATCGCCACGCCGCAGCTCGGCAACACCCAGGACGTGGCGTTCCTCAACTGGATCTCCGAGAAGGGCTGGAAGGTCGACGCCCAGAGCGGCAAGGGCGACGTCTCCGTGGTCCGTACGGAGAACAAGGTCACCCCGGACGCCTACAAGTCCGGTGCCATCGACGGCGCGTGGGTGCCGGAGCCGACCGCGTCCAAGCTGGTCAGCGAGGGCGGGAAGGTGCTGCTCGACGAGTCGACGCTGTGGCCCGACAAGAAGTTCGTGATCACGAACATCATCGTGTCGCAGAAGTTCCTCAAGGAGCACCCCGACGTCGTCGAGGCGGTGCTGCGTGGCTCGGTGAAGACCAACGCGTGGATCAACGCCAACCCGGACAAGGCGAAGGCGTCCGCGAACGCCAAGCTCAAGGAGCTCAGCGGCAAGGCGCTGCCGCCCGAGGTCATCGACCCGGCGTGGAAGTCCATCCAGTTCACGGACGACCCGCTGGCCGCGACGCTGCAGGCGGAGGCCGAGCACGCGGTCAAGGCCGGTCTGCTGAAGCAGCCCGACCTCGCCGGGATCTACGACCTGAAGTCGCTGAACAAGGTCCTCAAGGCCGCGGGCAAGCCCGAGGTCGCCGACGCCTCGCTCGGCGTCAAGTAACCCTCGCTCCCCGTTCACTCCCAGGAGGTGACGACCATGGCCCAGACCCTCACCAAGGACAAGGCCCAGGCCGAGGACCGTGCGACGGACCTGCCCGCCGCCCGTCTCGAGCATGTCTCGAAGTCCTTCGCCGGACCTTCCGGGCAGCAGCTCGTGCTGGACGACATCAGTCTCGATGTCGCTCCGGGTGAGTTCGTCACCCTCCTGGGAGCCTCCGGGTGCGGAAAGTCGACGCTGCTCAATCTGGTGGCGGGGCTCGACCGTCCGACCGCGGGGTCCATCGAGACCCCCGGCGGGCGGCCCGCCCTGATGTTCCAGGAGCATGCGCTGTTCCCGTGGCTGACCGCGGGCAAGAACATCGAACTGGCGCTGCGGCTGCGCGGCGTGCCCAAGGGTGAGCGGCGCATCGAGGCGGAGCGGCTGCTCGATCTCGTACGCCTCCAGGGTTCGTACGACAAGCGGGTGCACGAGCTGTCGGGTGGTATGCGACAGCGCGTCGCGATGGCGCGGGCCCTGGCGCAGGACAGCCAACTGCTGCTGATGGACGAGCCGTTCGCGGCGCTGGATGCCATCACACGGGACGTGCTGCACAACGAGCTGACCCGGATCTGGCGCGAGACGAACGTCTCGGTTCTCTTCGTCACGCACAACGTCCGTGAGGCGGTGCGGCTGGCGGAGCGGGTGGTGCTGCTGTCATCGCGTCCGGGCCGGATCGCCCGGGAGTGGACGGTCGACATCGAGCAGCCGCGCCGTATCGAGGATGCCGCTGTGGCGGAGCTGTCCGTCGAGATCACCGAAGAACTTCGTGGGGAGATCCGCCGACATGGCCAGCACTGACACCACCCCGAAGGTGGCGAAGGCCGACGATCTCGCCGGTCTGGAAGCCGGCCTCGACGCACTCGACGCGGTGCAGGTCAACCGCACGCCCGTACGCGAGGTGCTGCTGAAGAAGGTCCTGCCGCCGCTGATCGCCGTCGCGCTGGTGATCGTGGTGTGGCAGGTGCTGGTCTGGGCGAAGGTCACCGAGGAGTACAAGCTGCCCGCGCCGTCCGCGGTGTGGGACAGCGTGTCCCAGATGTGGCTGGAGGGCACACTGCTCGAGGTCGTGTGGACCAGCGTCTCGCGCGGTCTGCTGGGCTTCCTGATGGCGCTCGCCATCGGTACGCCGCTGGGGCTGCTGGTCGCCCGGGTGAAGTTCGTACGGGCGGCGATCGGTCCGATCCTGTCCGGGCTGCAGTCGCTCCCGTCGGTCGCCTGGGTGCCGCCGGCCGTCATCTGGCTCGGCCTCGAACCGTCGATGATGTACGCGGTGATCCTGCTGGGCGCCGTGCCGTCCATCGCCAACGGACTGGTGTCCGGTGTCGACCAGGTGCCGCCGCTGTTCCTGCGGGCCGGTCGCACGCTCGGCGCGACCGGGCTGCGCGGAACGTGGCACATAGTGCTGCCGGCCGCGCTGCCCGGCTATGTGGCGGGGCTCAAGCAGGGCTGGGCGTTCTCCTGGCGTTCGCTGATGGCCGCGGAGATCATCGCCTCCTCGCCCGAACTGGGCCTGGGCCTCGGTCAGTTGCTCGAGAACGGCCGCAACAACGCCGATATGCCCGGAGTCTTCCTCGCCATCATTCTGATCCTGATCGTCGGTATCGCGATCGACCTGCTGATCTTCAGTCCGCTGGAGCGGTGGGTGCTGCGCAGCCGCGGTCTCCTTGTGAAGAACTGAGCTCCGCCATGCACCGTCCTGTCCTCCTCGTCATCGCCCACGGCAGCCGCGACCCGCGGCACGCGGCGACCGTGCACGCCCTGGTGGAGCGTGCCCGTTCGCTGCGGCCGGGGCTGCGCGTGGAGACGGGCTTCCTCGACTTCAACGCCCCAACCGTCCCCAGGGTGCTGGAGCGGCTGGCGGCCGAGGGCGTCGAGGATGTGGTCGCGCTCCCGCTGCTGCTGACGCGCGCCTTCCACGCGAAGGCCGACATCCCCGCCGTACTGCACGAGGCTTCGGCGCGGCTGCCGCGCCTGCGGATCCGTCAGGCCGACGTCCTCGGTCCGTCCCCGCTGCTCCTCTGCGCCCTGGAGCGGCGGCTGTACGAGGCCGGGCTCGACCCGTCCCAGAAGCGCTCGACGGGGCTGGTTCTGGCCTCGGCGGGCTCCACAGACCCGGAGGCGATCGCAGTGATCGCTGAAATCGCGCGGGAGCTGCGGCACACCGGTTGGTGCGCCGTGCGGCCTGCGTTCGCCTCCGCATCTCTTCCGCGCACCGAGGACGCGGTGCGCGAGCTCCGGGCGGAGGGCGTACGGCAGGTGGCGGTGGCTCCGTATGTCATCGCTCCGGGCTTTCTCCCGGACCGCATCGCCCGCGGGGCCGAGGATGCGGACGTGATCGCCGATGTCCTGGGCGCCGCGCCGGAGCTGGCGCGGCTGCTGCTCCGGCGCTACGACGCGGTACGGGTCGACCGGCCGCTGGCGGTCACCGCGTGAACATGGCCGCGCTGTCCCCGATCGCCGGACGGGCCGGCCATCAAGCCCACCGCGGGTCGCGGCCGCTGTCGGCCAGCGCCCGCTCGAAGGCCGGGGCCTCGTCCGGCTGCGGTACGGGGTCGGCGAAGCCGTCGTACTGGCGGTAGACCTCGGCGTGCTCGTCGACGACGGTCAGGATCAGCGCCGCGGCCGCCTCCGAGATCCGGTGGTCCTGCCCGGTCGCGCGTGCCAGGTCCCAGCCGTGGACGGCCAGTTCCTTGGTGATCAGCGAGGCGATCTCGGGCGCGGGCATCGCGGCGAAACCGAGGTCCACCTCGCCCTCCCAGACGGCCGGATCCGACCAGGCGGCAATGGCGCGGTCCAGCTGAGCCGCGTACTGCTCCGCCCAGTCGGCCTCGGTGGTGAAGTCGCGGCCGGTGAGCTCCTCGGGCAGCTGCTTGCGCAGCGCACGGTGCTCGAGGCCGTGCGAGGAGTAGAGGACGAGATGGTTGACGAGTCCGCGGACGTCCCACTCCTTGCAGGGCGTCGGTGCGGACAGCCGGTCGGCGCTGACGCCGCGGGCGATACGGGCGGCTTCGGTGGCGCACTCGGTCAGGTACGGGTACACGGTGTCCTTGTCCATGCACAGCACACTATTTTCGGTCGCGGGGCCGGGTCTTGAACAAACGCGACGCCGCCGGACAGCCCCGCGCGGCCCTGGCTCAGTCGAAGGCGAGGCTGCCGGTGCGGGTGCGCTTGAGCTCGAAGAAGTCCGGAAAGCCGGCGATGACACGGAAGCTGTCGAAGAGCCGGGCCGCCTCTTGCCGCAGTCCGTTCGTCCGCAGCGCCTCGAAGTGCGCGCCGCGTGCGACGAGCACCACCTCGTGCCCCGCCCCGGCAAGCCGTCCGCCGATGGTGCCGCCGATCGCCCCTGCCCCGATGATGATGTAGCGCATACGTACGAGGCTCGCACATTCGGGTACGGTCCAGCCATGATCGTGGATACTTTCCGGCTCGGCGGGGAGCGGACCGTACGCCGACTCGGCTACGGCACCGCACAGCTCGCCGGCCGGGGGTACTGGGGGCCGCGCGGTGAGCGCGCGGACGCCCTCGCGGTGCTGCGGCGGGCGGTCGAGCGGGGCGTCACGCTCATCGACACCGCCGACAACTACGGCCCGCACCTTGCCGAGGAGCTGGTCGCCGAGGCGCTGCACCCGTATCCGGCCGACCTGGTCCTCGCGACGAAGGGCGGGGTGGTGCGTACGAGCGACAGTGCCTGGCACATCGCGGGACGGCCCGAGCAGTTGCGCGCGATGTGCGAGGCGAGTCTGCGCCGGCTGCGTACGGAGACGATCGGCCTGTACCAGCTGCACCGGCTGGACCCGGAGGTGCCGCTCGCCGAACAACTGGGCGCGCTCGAGGAGTTGAGGGCCGAGGGCAAGATCGGGCACATCGGTCTGGACACGGTCACCGCCGGTCAGCTGAGAAAAGCGCTGGCCCTCGCGCCGATCGCCTCGGTGCAGAACCGCTTCAATCTCATCGACCGGGAGTCGGAGGCGGTGCTCGAGGTGTGCGAGACGAACGGTCTCGCCTTCCTGCCGTGGTTCCCGCTCGCCAATGGAGCCCTGACCGGCGGGACCGCCGCCGCGCTCGACACGGTCGCCGCACGCCATGGCGCGAGCAGGGGCCAAATCGCCCTTGCCTGGCTGCTGTACCGCTCCCCGGTGCTGTGTCCGACGCCGGGTACCGGATCGCTCGCGCATCTGGAGGAGAACCTGGACGCGGCCACGATCCGGCTCACAGAGGCGGATCTGACAGCCCTTCGGTGACCGGCCCCTCGGTGACCGACCCTCCGGTGACCTGCTCCTTCATCACTGAGCCCGCGTGCCCTGGTGGAAGTAGAGAAGCCAGTTGCCACTGGTCAGGCGCCACAGCGAACTGCGGTGGGCACGGTGAGCGCCCGACTCCGTGTCGAAGGTCAGATGCACCACGTCCGGTGCGAGCTGTACACCCTTCATCTCCGAGGTGGTGATGGGCCGCGGCGCGGGCACGTCCCGCGCCATGAGGGTGGCGAGAATCGACGCCCGGTCCCAGCGCCTGCCCGAGGTGCCGAACTCCAGGTACTCCGGGTGGAACAGATCGGCAAGCAGCTGGGGCGAGGAGCGCACCATCGGGTCGAGAAGACGGAATTCCGCCTCCATGGCTCCATGGACGGCCTTGGTGAGATCAGTCACGGGTCAGCTCCACCAGTTTGCGGACGGTGTTCCAGTTACGGCTGGTAGCGACGATGCCCTTGAACAGGCTCGGTTTCGCGAGCGCTTCGGCCAGCTTGGAGCGGCCGAGGCCGTTCGGGGCATAGAGATACAGCACCCGGTCGCCGAGCCGGAACTCCTCCGGCAGATGCGCCGATACGTTGATGGGGGCGAGCCGCTCGGGGCCGACACGCTCCGAGAAGTAGGTGACGTGCAGTTGCCTGCCCTCGAGCGAGGCGGCGGGAAAGGGGCACGCGTCGGCGACCGCCTTCAGATACGTACCGCTGCGCACCAGGCAGTCGACGCCGAAGCCGAAGCGCTTCTCGATGGCCCGCTCCAGAGAGGCGCCGAGTGCCTTCTCGTCGTCCGAGTCGCTGGTGAAGACGGCGTTGCCGCTCTGCAGATACGTGGCGACGTCGCCGTGCCCCAGTTCCGCGAGCAGTTCACGGAGTTCCACCATGGGCACCTTCCTGTGCCCACCCACATTGATCCCGCGCAGCAGGGCCGCATACCTCATGGTCATCGCCACACAATAAGGCGGCCGCCGCGCCCCGTGGGGGAGGGCACGGCGACCGCCGGTTCAGCGATGGACTCCGTCGGCTACTCGACGACCTTCAGCAGCTTGTTGGGCGTGCCCGCGCTGGGGTTGGAGATCTTGTCGGGCGTGGCGCCGTCGGTCAGGGCCTTGGCGACCTGCTCCGGGGTGGCGTCCTTGTGACCGCCGAGGTAGACCGCCGCGGCGCCGACCACATGCGGGGTCGCCATCGAGGTGCCGGAGATGGTCTTCGTACCCTCGTCGCTGTCGTTCCACGACGAGGTGATGTCCGAGCCCGGGGCGTAGATGTCCACGACCGCGCCGAAGTTGGAGAAGTCCGACTGCTGGTCCTCCTTGGTGGAGGAGGCGACGGTGATCGCTTCCTTCACGCGCGCCGGGGAGCCCTGGCTCGCGTCGGCGGACTCGTTGCCGGCCGCGACGGCGAAGGTGACGCCGGAGGCGATCGCCTTGCGGACAGCCTCGTCGAGCGCTTCGTCGGCGCCGCCGCCGAGGCTCATGTTGGCGACGGACGGGCCCTTGTGGTTCTTGGTGACCCAGTCGATACCCGCGACGACCTGCTCCGTCGTACCGGAGCCGTTGTTGTCGAGGACACGGACGGCGACGACCTTCGCCTTCTTGGCGACACCGTAGGTGGCGCCGGCGATGGTGCCGGCGACATGGGTGCCGTGGCCGTTGCCGTCGTCGGCGGAGTCGTCGTTGTCCACGGCGTCGAAGCCGTGCGTGGCGCGACCCGCGAAGTCCTTGTGGGTGATACGGACTCCGGTGTCGATGACGTACGCCGTCACACCCTCGCCCGCGCTGTCCGGGTAGGTGTACTTCTTGTCGCCGGCCGTGTCGGCCTGGTCGATCCGGTCGATGCCCCAGGACGGCGGATTGTCCTGGGTCGCGTTGATCGAGAACTTCTTGTTCTGGACGACCTTGGCGACGGACGGGTCGGCGGCGAGGCGCTTGGCCTCGGTCTCCGTGAGGCCGCTGGCGGAGAAGCCGTTGATGGCGGAGCTGTAGTTGCGCTGCAGCTTGCCGCCGTACTCCTTGGCCAGGTCCTGCTTGTCGGCCTTCTTGTCCAGCATCACGATGTAGCTGCCGTCGATCGCGCCTGCGGCATTCGCACCGTAGATGGTGCCCTGTGGGGAGGGCGCCGCGCCGGCGAACGAGGTGTTGAGTACGGTCACTCCGGCTGCGGCAGCCACGGCGGTTATCGCCGCGGTGAGCTTGATCCTGCTCGCGCGCTTGTGAGTTGCCATGAAGAGGGGGCTCCTCGTCATCATTTGTGGGGGGATTGCCCTTCGGACGGAAAATCTCCGGGGGCTGATTCGAAACCCTGACCGATTGACGCGCCCAGATCAAGACCTTCATACAGCTGTGACTTACTCAACAAGGTTTCGTAATAATGAATCGGCCAGGGCCTCACAAGTCGGACTTCACCCCCAACCCCCTTTAGATGTAAGGGGCTTCGATCCTTCTTGTCGGGGATCCGACCGGTCCGAAAGGAGGAGAGAACCACCTCGCCGGGTCACCGGCGAGGTGGAGGAGACGGCCTGAATGTGCCCTTAACTTCGAAGCGGAGACAACGGCGAGGCGCCGACGTCATTTCGAGGGGGGCAGGACCGTCATGGGGAAAGCAGGAAGAGGTCCGCGCGGAATCGCCGCGCGGGCCGGCGGCTGGAGCGCGCGACACCGCTGGGCGGCAGTGGGAATCTGGGTGTTGTTCGTCATTCTCGCCATGGCGGCCGGCTCGGCAGCGGGCACCGTCAAGCTCAAGGACAGCGAACAGCTGAAGGGTGAGACCACCCAGGCCGCGAAGATCACAGCGGAGGCGGGCGTCGAGGAGCCGGCCGGCGAGACGGTGCTCGTCCAGGCGCGCAACGGCTCGGTGAAGGCTACCGACGCGGGATTCCGCAAGGCCGTCGACGAGGTGATGAAGGCGGTCGGCGACACGGGCGCGGTCACGGCGGTGACGTCTCCGTACGACACCAAGAGCATCTCGAAGGACGGACGCAGCGCGCTCGTCCAGTTCGATGTGCGCGGGGACCCTGAGACGGCCGGTGACCGGATCGAGCCGGTACTCAAGGCCGTTGCCACGGTCCAGGACGGGCACAAGGAGCTGCGGATCGAGGAGATCGGCGGCGCCAGCATGCGAAAGACCTTCGACGACGCGTTCGGCGACGACTTCCAGCAGGCGGAGCTCTCGGCGGTGCCGGTCGCGCTCGGCATTCTGCTGATCGCCTTCGGCGCGCTGGTGGCCGCACTGCTGCCGGTAGCTCTGGCCATCACCGCGATCATGGCGACGATGGGGCTGATGGGCGTCGTCAGCCACTTCCAGCCGATGAGCGACAGCGCAAGCTCCGTGATGCTGCTGGTGGGTCTGGCGGTCGGCGTCGACTACTGCCTGTTCTATCTGCGGCGCGAGCGCGAGGAGCGGGCCGCAGGACACGACGCGCACACGGCGATGCAGATCGCCGCGGCGACCAGTGGCCGGGCCGTCATCGTCTCCGGCGTGACGGTGTGCGTCGCGATGGCCGGCATGCTCTTCACCGGCATCGGCACGTTCGAGTCGATGGGCCTGGCCTCGCTGATCGTGGTGGCCGTGGCGATGGTCGGCTCGGTGACGGTGCTGCCGGCGCTGCTCTCGCTGCTCGGCGAGCGGGTGGAGAAGGGGCGGATCCCCTTCCTCGGCCGCATGAAGCGCGGCGTGAACGGCACGAACAGCGGCAGCCGGGTGTGGAACCGGGTCCTCGGCGGCGTACTGAAGCGTCCCGCGGTGTCGCTGGTGGTGGCCGCGGGAGCGCTGGTCGCCATCGCTCTGCCCGCGCTCGGCATGAAGACGCAGAACCTCACGCTGGACCAGGAGTTCGGCGACTCGGTACCGATCGTGGCGACATACGTGCGGATCAACGAGGCGTTCCCGGGCGGTGCGGACCCGGCGGAAGTCATCGTCAAGGCGGACGACATCAACGCTACGCCGGTGAAGCAGGCGATCGACGACTTCCGTAAGCAGGCGGTGAGTTCGGGCGCGTCCCGGGGGCCCATCGAGGTGGTCCGGCACGACGCGCAGAACCTGGCATTCGTATACGTTCCGCTGGTGGGTGGCTCCGACCAGGACAAGGCGGAGAAGAGCCTGGACATCCTGCGCAAGGAGGTCCGCCCGGCGACACTCGGCAAGATCGACGGCCTCCAGGCGCCGATCAGCGGTCAGGTCGCGGGCTCGAAGGACTTCAACGACCAGCTCGCCGGGGCCGTGACACCCGTCTTCGCCTTTGTGGTGGTGTTCGCCTTCATCCTGATGCTGCTGTCGTTCCGGTCGCTGACGATCGCGATCACCTCGATCGTGCTCAACCTGCTGTCGGTCGGCGCGGCGTACGGCATCCTCACCGCGGTCTTCCAGCACGGCTGGGGTGCGTCGCTGGTCGGCGCGGAGGGCGTGGGCGCCATCATCACGTGGCTGCCGCTGTTCCTCTTCGTGATCCTTTTCGGACTCTCGATGGACTACCACGTGTTCGTGGTGTCCCGGATCCGCGAGGCGAAAATGCAGGGGCGTGGTACGCGGGAGGCGATCACCCATGGCGTGGTGACGACTGCGGGCGTGGTGACGAGCGCGGCGGTCATCATGGTTGCGGTGTTCGCGATCTTCGGCACGCTGTCGATGCAGTCGATGAAGCAGATGGGCGTCGGCCTCGCGGCGGCGGTTCTGATCGACGCGACGGTCATCCGCGGGGTGCTGCTCCCGGCGATCATGGCGCTGCTGGGTGACCGGAACTGGTACTTCCCGAAGTGGCTGCGGTGGCTGCCGGATCTGACGCATGACGAGTCGGCGGTGGCGCCGGTTGGGGCGCCGGCGGGGACGCCGCGCCACGACGACGACCGACCGGAACCGGCCCGCGTCTGAGGCGGGTTGATGCCCCCCGCGGCCCGGGAGCGCGCGCTCCCGGGCCGCGGGTGTTTTGCGGGGTGCGGGGCCCTGGCGGGGTGCGGGGCCCTGGCGGGGTGCGGGTCCCTGGCGGGGTGCGGGGTTCCTGGCGGGGTGCGGGGTTCCTGGCGCGGTGCGGGGTTCCTGGCGCGGTGCGGACCCCTTGCGGGTGCGGGTCCCTTGCGCGGTGCTGCCCTTTGCGGGTGCGGTTCCCTTGTGGGTGCCGGGCCCTGGCGGGGTGCGGGGCCTGGGTGCTTGGGCGTGCCCGGTCTTGTGTCGGTGGCCGTCCGGGGTCCGCTCCGGGGCTCGTGTCCTGGACTGCTTTCCTCACCGCGCTTCGCGCGAGTTGCGACGCTTTACGTCCAGAACACGACCCCTGCGCGTCCCCCTGCCAGGGATGCGTCCCCGGCACTCTCGGGCGCCGCACTTGTCGGCGTTGGGGCTTCGTCCCCGCGTTCGCGGCACGAAGCCGCCGGTCGGGGCGACCCCCCGGAGTCTGTGGTCTGCGACGCGAAGCCGCCGCACCGGGGGTGTCGGGGCGTCAGCCCCCAACGTCCTCCCACTCGGAGTGGGACCCTCTGCCTGCGGCCGCGGCACGAAGCTGCCGCAAGCGGGTGTGGGGGATCCGGTCCCCAACGCCCCTCCCCCTGCCTGCGTTCTGCGGCGCGAAGCTGCCGCTCCGGGGTGTGGGGGCGTCAGCTCCCTCAACAGGGGGCCTGGGGGGACCCCCAGTTTCGGGAAGGGGCGGGGTGGGGGACAAAACGGGCCCGCACCCCCGGGCGTCAGCGTTGGTAGCGGGACAGCACCAGGTTGCCGTCGTGGACGAGGCGATTCTCCAGCTCGGCCGCGTCGATCGCGCCGCTGTAGTACTCCTGCAGCGCCGGCGTCGCGACCTTGTCCTTCCACTCCGGGTAGCCCCGCACCGACTGGGCCGGCGCTGAGCGCAGATCCCGCGCGAGCGCGGCGCCCGTGGACCAGCCCTCCTTCTCGGTGTGCAGGGCCGGGTCAGCCAGTGCCTTCGTACCCGTCGGCAGCATCCAGTCGCCCTTCGCCAGCCGCACCATGTTCCGCGGCTGGAGCATGAAGTCGATGAACTCGGCCGCCTCCTTCTTGTGCGGGCTGTCCTCGGCGACAGAGAGGGTCTGCGGGCTCACGCCCTGGGTGAGGCCACCGGCTCCCGCAGGGGCGGGCAGCACCTGCCACTCGAAGCCCTTCGGCGCCTGCTGGACGATCTGCTGGCGGTAGGAGAAGCCGAGCGGGACCATCGCGTACTTGCCGCCGAAGAAGCCGGGCAGGGTGTCGGAGCCGCCCGAGCCGAGAGTGGTGCGCGATGCGCTCCCGTCGGTGTTGACCTGTGCGTTGATGGTGCGGGGCACCACCTGGTCGGCCGCGTCGAAGCGGACCTCGACCTTGCCGTCCGCGCCACGGCGGAAGACCTGACCGCCGGTGGAGAGGGAGAGGTTGAGAGTGGCCGAGACCGGCTCCTTGAGCGGCCAGGCGACACCGTACTTCCCCTCCCCCATCTTCTCCGTGAGCGTCTTGGTGACCTGGCGGAACTCCTCCCAGCTCCACGGCTTCCCGGCCGTCGGAATGCGGACCCCTGAGGAGTCGAGGATCTCCTTGTTGGCGATGAGAACGCGCGGTTCCTGGAGAAAGGGCACGCCGTAGACCCCCTTGTCGAAGGTCGCCGTCTCCCAACTCTGCCGCGGGATGTCCGACGTGAGGCGCTCCGGCAGCAGCCCACTCAGATCGGCGAGGTAGCCGCCGTACGCGAAGTCGGCGAGGTCGTCGGAGGCGTCATGGATGATGTCCGGCGCCTCGCCGCCCTCGAAAGAGGTCAGCAGCTGGTCATGGACGCTGTCCCAGCTGCCCTGGACGTACTCCACCTGGACGTCGGGGTGGCTCGTGTTCCACTCCTTCACCAGGTCCTTGTTGGCGTCGACGGACTCCTCCTGCCAGGCCAGGGACTGGAATCGGAGCCTGATCCTTCCGCTGTCGGCTCCGCCGTCGGCGGAGCAGCCGGTCAGCAGTAGCGCGCACACGACGGCCGCGGCCGCGACTCTCCGCATCAGCTCTTCACCGCCCCCGTCAGCATCCCGCCCGTGATCCGCTTCTGGATGATCGCGAAGATGACGAGCGAGGGAATCGTCGCGAGGAACGCGGCAGCGGCAAGCGGCCCGAGATCCGCGACGCCCTCCGCGCCGAGGAAGTGCGTGAGGACGACCGGCAAGGTCTGCTTCTCCGGGGTCTTGAGCAGGACGAGCGCGAAGAAGAACTCGTTCCATGCGGTGATGAAGGCGAACAGCGCGGTGGCGACGATGCCGGGCGCGAGCAGCGGGGCGGTGACCGAGACGAGCGTGCGGAGCTTGCCCGCGCCGTCGACGGACGCCGCCTCCTCCAGTTCGCGCGGCACGGCCCGTACGTACCCGACCAGCATCCAGAGCGCGAACGGCAGCGACCAGACGACGTACACCATGATCAGACCGAACAGCGTGTTGATCAGATGCAGGTTCTTCAGGATCAGGAACAGCGGAATGATCACCAGGACGAACGGGAACGCCTGACTGACCACGACCCAGCCGGTGGCTGCGGCGGAGAGCCTGTTGCGGTTACGGGCCATGGCGTAGGCCATGGGCGTCGCGATCACGACGGCGATCAGCGCGGCGGACAGGGCCGCGATCAGGCTGTTGCCGGCGGCCCGGAGGAGCGGCTGCTCGTCGAAGGCCTGCCGGAAGTTGTCGAGGGTGGGGTCGTTCGGAATCCAGGTGGGGTGCAGCGAGCCCAGTTCGCGCGGCGGTTTGAAGGCGGTGGAGATCAGCCAGAGGAAAGGGAACCCGAGGAAGACGAGGTAGCCGAGGAGCGCCACGTACTGGCCGGCGCGGCCGGACCTGCTGGTGCGCAGCGTTGTCACTGCTCCGCCCCTTCCTTGAGCCGTCCTACGAGGTAGAGCGCGAGCATCACCGAGATCACCGCGACCATGACGCAGCCCATCGCGGCGGCGTAGCCGAACTGGCCGTAGCGGAAGGCCTCTTCGTAGGCGAAGAGCATGGGAAGGCGGGTGCGGCCGCCGGGTCCGCCGGTGGTGAGCACGTACACCAGGGCGAAGGAGTTGAAGTTCCAGATGAGGTTGAGCGCGGTGATGGCCAGCGCGACGGGTTTGAGAGCGGGCCAGGTGACGGTACGGAACCGGCGCCAGGCACCGGCGCCGTCGAGCGCGGCGGCCTCGTGGAGCTCGTGCGGGGTGTTCTGAAGTCCGGCGAGCAGCGCGACGGTGGTCTGCGGCATGCCTGCCCAGATCCCGACGACGATCACGGCGGGCAGCGCGGTGGCGAGTCCGGTCAGCCAGTCCCGTCCGTCTCCGAGCCCGAGGTCACGGATGGTCTCGTTCAGGATGCCCGCGTCGGGGTTGTATACGAGCCGCCACATGATGCCGACGACGACCTCGGGCATGGCCCAGGGGATGATCGCCAGGGCGCGCGCCAGCCAGCGGAAGCGGAGGTTCTGGTTGAGCAGGAGAGCGAGACCGAGCGCGAGCAGGAACTGTGGGACCGTCACGCCGATCGCCCAGAGCAGACCGATCCTGAACGAGTCCCAGAAGAGCGTGTCGTGAAGCAGGTCCTGGAAGTTCAGCGTCCCGATCCACTGGGTGGGCTCGGTGCGGCCCGCCTGGGAATCGGTGAAGGCGAGCGATATGCCGTAGAGCAGCGGCCCGACGCTGAGCACCAGAATCGGGATCAGGGCAGGCAGCACCAGGAACCAGGCCCCGTGGTCCGGCTGCTTCCTGGACCGCGCATTCTGGGACCGCGGCTTGCTGGACCGCGGCGTTGCCGTCGCCAATGTCACGGATTCGACTCCTTTGGGCGGCCCATCCTGGTCCGGCCGCCCAGGCGGCCTCCGTCATCGTGCTGACGGTCCGTCGGTTCGTCAACCGAACCTGCATGGATGCGAGACTTTGGCGGATTCGTGCGAGCGGCGGGAGCGGTGGGAGAGACCAATGGACGAGACACGAGCACGCGCGGTGCTGGCGGCTGCGGGACTTCCTGCCGATGCGGCGCTGCTCGCGCTCGGCGAGAACGCGGTGTTCGGGGCGGGCGAGGTGGTCGTCAAGGTTGGCCGGGACGCGGAGCTGATGGCGCGGGCGGAGCGTGAACTCTCCATCGCCGCCTGGCTGTCGGAGGCGGGTGTGCCGGCGGTGCGGGCGGCCGAGCCGAAGCCGCGGCTGGTGAAGGGCCATCCGGTGACGGTGTGGCACCGGCTGCCGGATGCGGTACGTCCGGCGGAGCCGGCGGATCTGGCGCGGCTGCTGCGCCGGATCCATGCGCTTGACTCCCCGTCCTTCTCCCTTCCGCGGCGGGAACTGCTCGGGGGCGTCGAGCGCTGGCTGCGTCTTGCGGGCGAGGCGATCGACCCGGCCGACGCGGACTATCTGCGCGAGCGCCGCGACGGCTTTGCCGAGGCGGCGTCCGCGCTCACCCCACATCTGCCGCCGGGCCCGATCCACGGCGACGCACTCCCCCGCAACGTCCATGTGGGCCCGGACGGCCCGGTCCTGGTGGACCTGGAGACCTTCTCGTCGGACCTCCGCGAGCACGACCTGGTGGTCATGGCGTTGTCCCGCGACCGCTACGGACTGGCGCCCGACGCGTATGAGTCGTTCACCGAGGCGTACGGCTGGGACGTCCGTGAGTGGCCCGGGTGCGCGGTCCTGCGCGGTGCCCGCGAAACGGCAAGCTGCGCATGGGTGGCGCAGCACGCCCCGACGAACCCGGCGGCGCGGGAGGAGTTCGCTCGGCGGGTCGCGTCACTGCGTGAGGGTGCGGAGAGGGTGCGCTGGCACGCGTTCTGACGGTACGAGGGCGGACGCCCGCGGCGGGGCTTGCTCCCCCGCCCCTTCCCGCAATCAAGGGGCTTCGCCCCCCTGGGACCCGAACGCGCTTCGCGTGTGTCCTCAATCGCCGGACGGGCTTGATTTCGGGCCTCGCCGGCGATTGAGGGAGAGGACCCGGGCTCAGCCCACCGACGGCACCAGCTCCCGCACCGGCCAGGACGCGTCCACCACCGCGTCCGCGCTGCCCTTCTTCCGCAGGAAGCGCTGGAAGTCCGTCGCCCACTCCGCGTACCACTCGACCTGGCGCTCATGCAGCTCCGCCGGAGTCAACGCCGCAACCGAGCCGTGCCGTTCGGCTATCGCGCGGGCCACCCGCACCGCCGCCAGCGCGTCCGCGGCCGCATCGTGGGCCGCGTCCAGGACCACGCCGTACTCGACGCAGACCGCCTCCAGTGTGCGCTTGCCCTTGCGGTAGCGGTCGACCGCCCGGTCGATGGTGTAGGGGTCGATCACCGGGCCGATCGGGCGGCCGGAAAGGCGGTCCGTCAGGGAGGGCAGGTCGTGGCGCTGCAACTCCGCCGTCAGCAGTGTCAGATCGAATGCCGCGTTGTACGCGACGACCGGCACCCCCTGCGCCCAGTACCCGCTCAGTGTCTCCGCGATCTCGTCCGCCACCTCGCGCGCCGGGCGGCCCTCCGCCGTAGCCCGCTCGCTGCTGATGCCGTGGATCGCCGACGCCTGCGCCGGGATGCGGATGCCCGGGTCCGCCAGCCAGCCCCGCCGCCGGACCGGCTCCCCCGACTTCACCCCGACGATCGCCGCCGTCACGATCCGCGCTTCCAGCGGCTCCGTACCCGTCGTCTCCAGATCGAAGCCGACCAGCGGTTCCCCGTGCCAAGCCATCGTGACCCTCCTTCGTGGTGCGGTGGTGCGTTCCCCCCGTGGACTTTCACCCTCCCACGTGCCACTGACAACTCAGGAGACGGGACGCGAGTCCGCCCATACGGACTCGAACTCTTCGCGGTATGTCTGGAAAAGACCGTTCTCGCCGTCATGGCCGGCGCGAACCACCGCACGCCCCCCGCCCCGCAGCACCAGCACCGGCGCCTCCATCCCCCGCGCCCGGCGCAGATAGGACTGGATGACGGCGAGGCCGTCCGGGCCGTCGCCGTCGACCAGGTAGGCGGTGAAGCGCGGTGTCTCGTCGAAGACCTGGATCTCGAAGGCGCCCGGGTCACGGAGGCGCGAGCGGACGCGGCGCATATGGAGAATGTTCATCTCCACCGTGCGGCTCAGCTCGCCCTTCTTCAGGCCCAGTTCGCGTTCGCGGCGCTTGACCGCACTGCTCGCCGGATTGAGGAAGAGGAGCCGGACCCGGCAGCCTGATTCGGCCAGGTGGACCAGCCGTCGGCCGGAGAAGTTCTGGACCAGGAGGTTCAGGCCTATGCCGATCGCGTCGAGGCGGCGCGCACCGCCGAAGAGGTCTTCGGCGGGGAGCTGGCGCTGCAGCCGGACCCGGTCGGGGTGGACGGAGACCACATCCGCGTAACGGTCGCCGACGAGATCCTCGACCGCGTCGACGGGGAGGCGGTCGGCCGAGGGCACGCCCGCGCCGCTGCCGAGTATCCCCAGGAGCCGGGCGGAGGCGCGCTCGGCCTGGGCGAGCACCGCCTCGTTCAGCGCGCGGTTGCGGGAGACGACATTGCGCGCGACTTCCAGCTCGTCCAGCGCCAGCTCGACATCGCGCCGGTCGTCGAAGTACGGCTCGAAGCACGGCCAGTGCTGGACCATCAGCTCCCGCAGCTGCGGGAGGGTCAGGAAGGACAGGACATTGTCGTCCGCCGGGTCAAGCAGATAGCCCTTGCGGCGCGAGACCTCCCGTACGGCGACCGCGCGCTGTACCCACTCCTGGCCCGCGGGCCCCGCCGCGGCCACCACCCAGTCCTCGCCGTGCACCGGTTCATAGATGGGGCGCAGCACCGCTGCCACCACGGCCCGCAGCCGCTGCTCCACCAGGTTCAGCCAAATGTAGGCCCGCCCGGCACGTTGGGCGCGCGTACGCACCTCGCTCCAGGCGTCCGCGCCCCAGTCCAGTTCCGCCCCGATCTCCATCGGCTGTGCGAGGGAGACCGCTCCGGGCGGCGCGTCGGCGGAGTCCCCCTCGTGACCAGCGTCACCTGGGGGTAGCTCCAGGCCTCCCGAGCTCACCCGCGCACCCCTCTTCCCTTCCCCCTTCAACGATCAAGGAAGAGTACTCCGCCTGCGGGACACGGTGCAGCCGGAACGGCAGTGTCCTTTCCCAACTCCCTTTCCATTTCCGGCCCTTCTGCCTGGCGAGATCTGCCGGAGTGAGCGGATTCATAGCGGTTACGTCCCCGGGGCGTCCGAGGAACCCGATGTTGACCGCGGCGTCCTCCCCTGAGGAGGCGTCTCACCGGCGATACTTTCGGGGAGGATCTGGGCCAAGTGCCCCCCAGCACCCGGATCAGAAGTGGAAGAGTCATATCTATGCAGGTCTGGCCGGGACAGGCGTATCCACTCGGTGCCACGTACGACGGCGCCGGCACCAACTTCGCGGTGTATTCAGAAGCCGCCCGACGAATCGAACTGTGCCTACTGCACGACGACGGCTCGGAGACCGACGTCGAGCTGCGCGAGACCGATGCCTTCGTACGGCACGCCTATCTGCCGGGCGTGATGCCGGGTCAGCGGTACGGATTCCGGGTCCACGGTCCGTACGCCCCGGAGCGCGGGCAGCGCTGCAACTCCGCGAAGCTGCTCCTCGATCCGTACGCCCGTGCGATCAGCGGCAGCATCGACTGGGGCGAGACGGTGTACGGCTACCACTTCGGCAGGCCGGACTCGCGCAACGATCTGGACTCGGCGCCGCACACGATGGCCTCCGTCGTGGTCAACCCGTACTTCGACTGGGGCGACGACCGGCCGCCGCGTACCGACTACCACCGCACGGTGATCTACGAGGCCCATGTGAAGGGCCTCACGATGCTGCATCCGGAGCTGCCGGAGGAGCTGCGCGGCACGTACGCGGGGCTCGCGCACCCCGCCGTCATCTCGCATCTGACCGAACTGGGCGTCACGACGCTCGAGTTGATGCCGGTGCATCAGTTCGTCAACGACCACCGGCTGGTGGACGCGGGGCTGAACAACTACTGGGGCTACAACACCATCGGGTTCTTCGCGCCGCACAATTCCTACGCGTCCTGGGGCGACCGGGGCGAGCAGGTGCTGGAGTTCAAGCAGGCCGTACGGGCCCTGCACAAGGCGGGCATCGAGGTCATCCTCGACGTGGTCTACAACCACACGGCGGAGGGCAACCATCTGGGGCCGACGCTCTCCTTCCGGGGCCTCGACAATGCCTCGTACTACCGGCTGTCCGACGATCCGCGCTACTACACGGACACGACCGGCACCGGGAACTCACTGCTGATGCGCAGCCCCCATGTACTGCAGCTGATCATGGACTCGCTGCGCTACTGGGTGACCGAGATGCATGTCGACGGCTTCCGCTTCGACCTGGCGGCCACGCTGGCCCGGCAGTTCCACGAGGTGGACCGGCTGTCCTCGTTCTTCGATCTGGTGCAGCAGGACCCGGTGGTCAGTCAGGTGAAGCTGATCGCCGAGCCGTGGGACGTGGGCGAGGGCGGCTATCAGGTGGGGAACTTCCCGCCGCTGTGGACCGAGTGGAACGGCAAGTACCGGGACACCGTGCGGGACCTGTGGCGGGGCGAACCACGGACGCTGGCGGAGTTCGCATCCCGGCTGACCGGCTCGTCCGACCTGTACCAGGACGACGGGCGGCGGCCGCTCGCCTCCATCAACTTCACCACCTGCCACGACGGATTCACGCTGCACGATCTGGTCTCGTACAACGACAAGCACAACGAGGCGAACGGCGAGGGCAACCGCGACGGCGAGAACCACAACCGGTCCTGGAACTGCGGCGCGGAGGGCGGGACGACCGACCCCGAGGTGCTCGATCTGCGGGACCGGCAGATGCGCAACTTCATCGCCACGCTGATGCTCTCGCAGGGTGTGCCGATGCTCAGCCACGGCGACGAGTTCGCGCGTACGCAGGGCGGCAACAACAACGCGTACTGCCAGGACAACGAGGTCTCCTGGGTGCGCTGGCCGGAGCCGGGCGCGGACGAGGACGGCACACTGCTGGCGTTCACCCGGGCGATGGTGTGGCTGCGGCGCGACCATCCGGTCTTCAGGCGGCGGCGTTTCTTCCACGGCCGGCCGGTGGAGGGGACGCACGACGAGCTCTCCGACATCGCCTGGTTCACTCCGGAAGGTGAGGAGATGGTCCAGCGGGACTGGCAGTCGGCGTCCGCCAAGGCGCTGTCGGTGTTCCTGAACGGCCATGCGATCTCGGAGCCGGGGCCGCGGGGCGAGCGGATCGCCGACGACTCGTTCCTGCTGATGTTCAACGCCAGCGCGGACGAGCTGGACTTCGCGGTGCCGGTGAACCACGGCCGACAGTGGCAGGTGGTCGTGGACACGGCACGCAAGGAGGGGGTCCCGCCGGGCGAGGGGCCGAAGGTGGCGGCCGGTGAACGGGTGCCGCTGCTGGGGCGGAGTCTGACGGTGCTGCGGCGGCCTGCGTAGCCGTCACCACCCTGCTCGGCCGTGCCGGTCCGCGGCGCGCCCGAGCAGGGGGTTCGCCCACCCAGTAGTCCGAACGGCCGGTACCCGTGCACGGGCCGATGACACAGAAGCCCTCAAGCTGGGTACGTACGTTCGCATGACGCCCACCGCCACATACCGGCTGCAGCTCCAGCCGGACTTCCCGTTCTCGGCCGCCGCGGCAGCGGTCCCGTACATCGCCGGGCTCGGCGTCTCGCATCTGCATCTGTCGCCGGTGCTGGAGGCCGTACCGGGGTCGACGCACGGCTATGACGTCGTCGACCCCGCCCGGGTACGGGACGAGCTGGGCGGCGAGGAGGGTCTGCGGCGGCTGGCCCGCACGGCGCGCGAGCACGGTCTCGGGCTCGTCCTGGACATCGTCCCGAACCATATGGCGGCCGTGCCGCGGCACAACGCGGCGCTGTGGGAGGTGCTGCGCGAAGGACAGCTGTCGCCGTACGCCCGCTGGTTCGACATCGACTGGGAGGCGGGCGGCGGGAAGGTGCTGCTGCCGGTGCTGGCGGGCCGGATCGGCGAGGAGCGGGGCGGGATGCGGGTCGAAGGCGACGTACTGCACTACGGGGAGCACCGCTTCCCGCTCCGTGAGTCCACGGCGAAGCTGCCGCTCCCCGAGCTGCTCGACGCGCAGTGGTACCGGCTCGCCTGGTGGCGGCTGGCCCGTACCGAGCTCAACTACCGCCGCTTCTTCACCATTTCGGAGCTGATCGGTGTACGGGTGGAGGACCCGGAGGTCTTCGACGCGACCCACGGGAAGATCCTCGAGCTGGTACGGGACGGAGTGGTCGAGGGCCTGCGGGTGGACCATCCCGACGGTCTCGCCGACCCCGAGGCGTATCTGCGGCGGCTCGACGCGGCGACCGGCGCGGCCTGCTGGACGGTCGTCGAGAAGATCCTCACCGGGGACGAACGGCTGCCGGCCGGCTGGCCGGTGGCCGGCACGACGGGCTACGACGCGCTGCGGCATATCGACGGCCTGTTCACCGATCCGGCGGGTGAGGCCGAACTGGCCGTGCAGTACCGGGAGTTCGCGGGGCCGGCGGGTGACCGCGGCGGCTACTGGGAGGCGACGGTGCGCCGCGCCGCGTACAAGGTGGTCACGCATGAACTGGCGGCCGAGACCGCGGCGCTCACCCGCCTGGCCGGGCGGGTCTGCGCCGCGGATCCGGCGCTGCGCGACCACGCGCCCTGGGCGCTGCGCGCGGCGGTCCGGGAGCTGCTGGTGCGGGTCCCCGTCTACCGTCCGTACCGCATCGGCGGCGAGGAGGCGCTGCCCCCGGCGGCGGTGCTCGGCGCGAAGGCGGCGTTCGCGGTCGTCGAGGAGGCCGAGGCCGTCGAGGTGGTGCGGGACCTGGCGCTCGGGCGGCTCGGCGAAGGCCCGGACCATGACGCGTTCCGTGCCCGCTTCGCCCAGACCTCGTCCGCGCTGCGCGCCAAGTCCGTGGAGGACACCGCCTTTTACCGGTATGTGCCGCTGATTTCGGCGAACGAGGTGGGCGGCGACCCGGGGAGTCCGGCGGTGGGCCCGGAACTGTTCCATGCCTACTGCGAACGCCTTGCCCGCGACTGGCCGGCCACCGGCACCGTACTGACCACGCACGACACCAAGCGCAGCGCGGATGTACGGGCCGGGATCGCCGTGCTGTCCGAATGCCCGGAGAAGTGGGCGGACTTCCTCGCACGCGTCACGGAGGAAGCGGCGCGGCTGGAGGGCGGACGCGCGCCCGATCCGCATCTGGCGTGGGTGGTCTGGCAGACGGCTGTGGGGTTCGGCATCCCGTCCGAGGGCAGACTGTCGACGGCGCTGCTGAAGAGCGCGCGGGAAGCGGCGCTGCTGACCAGCTGGACGGAGCCGGATCCGGCTTACGAGGAAGCGGTCACCGCGTTCGCCGGTGCGGGCCCGGCGGGCCCGCCGCTGTACTCGGTGGCGCTGTTCGCCCGTGAGCTGGAGCCGTATGTACGGGCCAATGTGCTGGGCGCGGCGCTGGTGCAGCTGACGATGCCGGGCGTGCCGGACCTCTACCAGGGCACGGAGCGGGAGTTCCTCGCCCTGGTGGACCCGGACAACCGGCGGCCGTTCGATGAGGGGCCGCCGAACGAGAAGACGACGGTCACGACGGCGGCGCTCCGGCTGCGCAGGGAACGCCCCGAGATCTTCGGCGAGTCGGGTACGTACGCACCGCTGCATGCGGATGGCCCCGCCGCCGAGCACTGCCTGGCCTTCTGCCGGACGGGTGAGGTGGTCACGGCGGTCACTCGGCTCTCGCTGCGGCTGGACCGGGCGGGCGGCTGGGCGGGCACGGAGCTGACACTTCCTGCGGGGAGGTGGGCCGATCTGCTCGCTCCGGAACGGGAGTTCACCGGCGGCCGACCGGTGCCGCTGGCCGAGCTGTTCGCGGAACGTCCGGTGGCGCTGCTCAGCCGGAGGGCGGTGAGCGGTGGGTCCGCGGCGAACAACCGCTGACCTGGGGCCACCCGGGGCAGGGGATCAGAGGGCCGGGTCAGCGCGCGGCGAGGCGGAAACTCATCCGTCCGAAGCCCACCATGTCCCCGTCGTGCACGACGACGGAGCCGGTCACCCGCCGGCCGTTGACGGTGGTGCCGTTGGTCGAGCCGAGGTCGCGCAGGATCCACAGACTGCCCTGGCGGCTCAGTTCGGCGTGCAGTCGCGAGACCGTGTCATGGCTCAGCCGCAGCCCGTTCGCCGGGTCGCGGCCGATCCGCAGGGGGTACGGGCCGGGTTCGGGCAGCAGCAGCGGCGGCAGCTTCTCGGCCTGCCAGGCCCTGCGCAGCCGTACCGAGAACGCCGATATCCGGCCCACCGCGCCGTACAGCCGCCGTGACCATCGGCCCTCGGTGTCGAGGTCGGCCGTGAGCGCCCGCAGTTCATCGGGGCGGCGGGCGGCGAGGGCCAGTTCCATACGGTGAATGAAGGTGTCGTGCGACAGCTTGCCCTGCGCCGCGCCCTCTCTGAGCACACCGAGGACACGGTCGCGCTCGGCATCCGAGAGCCGAGCGGGATACGTGTGGAACTCGAAGGAGGACGTCACATACGAGATTGTCGGGCCGAATGGCCACAGGTGTCCAGAAGAACCGGAGTTCCGGTCCACCCTGAGTCGCTGCTGACCTGCGCGGACCTGCCGAACTCGGGCTGTTCCCGGGCCCGGTTCCAGGGAAAGGGGTGGACGACTGCGCCGGGTGCCGTCTACGGTGATCACGACGCCCGTGAGTGACGGAAGGAGGCGAGAGCAATGCACACCACACGACTCTCGCGCTCCCGCCCCGTCCGCCCGGCGTTCGCAGTCTGACCGGGAGCGCATACCGCACATCTCTTCCCGGAGGACTTCCTCATGACCGAACTGGTCATCCGCGCGCTCACCCCGAGCGACGCTCATCTCTTCGCCTCTCTGCCCGACCCTCTCGGTGTGGGCCGCGCGCTGGCCCGTGCCACGCACCGCCCCGAATGGAAGCGGGTCGCGCTGCGCGACGGCGTGGTCGTCGCGCGGGCCGCCTGGTGGGGCGGCCCCGACGACGAAACTCCCGTCAACGTCAACTGGTTCGACTTCGCCGAGGGCGAGGAGGAGGCGGGCACCGAGCTGCTGCGCACCTCGCCGTTCCAGGTCGAGTACGAACTGATCCTGCCCGCCGGCTGGCGCGAGGATCCGGCGGCCCTGGCGGCCGGTGAGGCCAGGATCCGCGCCGTGACGGCGGCCGGCATGAAGGTCCTGGTGGAGCGGTACCAGTACCGCTGGACGCCGGAGTGCGGGCTGCCGGAGCGGCCCCGGCGGCTGGAGTTCAGGCCGGAGCCCGACGACGCAGTGATCTTCGATGTGCTGCGCCGGGTCCACTCCTCGACGCTCGACGCGCACGCGCTGCGCGCCATCGCAGAGGCGGACGTGGACAAGGCGGCGCAGGAGGAGCTGGACTTCTTCCACTGGTGCCCGTCGCCGCGCGAGTGGTGGCAGCTGGCCTACGCGCCTGACGGTGAACTGGTCGGTATCCACGTCCCGGCGCGCAATCCGTCGGGGCCGTGCGTCGGCTTCATCGGAGTCGTACCGGAGCAGCGCGGCCACGGCTATGCGTACGACCTGCTCGTGGAATGCACGCACTTCCTGGCTGAGCGGGACGCGGAGTTCATCGCGGGCGCGACCGATCAGGGCAACTTCCCGATGGCCAAGAACTTCGCGAAGGCCGGGCATCCGGTCGTCCAGGAGCGGATCCACTTCCTTCCCGGTTCGCAGCATTGAGCAAGCTCGGGGGTGTCCGTAAGCTCCGGACACCCCCGAGCTGATGGCGAGCCGCCCATGACGACGGAAGAGACGACGGAAGAGCTGCACTCCGAGCCACAGATCCGAGTCGGCGGCGGCTGGGTTTCCGCTCTCGTACTTGCCAACTTGGGCCTGTACATGGCCTTTTTCACGCCGATCCAGGTGCTGCTCGCCGAGCAGATCGCCGAGCTCGCCCCGTCCGGCAAGGAGGTCGCGCTGGGCTGGGCGACCGGAGTGGGGGCGCTGGTCGCGGTCGTCGCCAATCCGCTCGCGGGTGCGCTGTCGGACCGTACGAGCGGGCGCTTCGGCCGCCGTCGCCCGTGGATCCTGGGCGGGGCCGTGCTGGGCGCGGTGGGTCTCGCGGTCACCTCGGCGCAGACGACGGTGGTCGGGGTGGCGCTCGGCTGGTGTCTGGCGCAGCTCGGGCTGAACGCCATGCTGTCCGGGACCAATGCGGTCGTGCCCGACCAGGTGCCGGTGCGTCAGCGGGCCGCCGTCTCCGGCTTCATCGGGATTCCGCAGACGCTGGGGCTGGTCGTCGGGGCGCTGCTGGTGACCATGGTGGTGACGGGGATCGCGACCGGCTATCTGCTGCTGGCGGCGCTCGTGGTGCTCTGCGCGCTGCCTTTCGTACTCCTGACGCGTGACCCTCAAGTCCCCTTTCCCCCACGGGATTCGGTGCGTCTGAAGAGCTTCTGGGTCAGTCCGCGGGCGTATCCGGACTTCGGCTGGGCCTGGCTCACCCGATTCCTGGTGATGCTCGGGAACGCGATGGGCACGCTGTATCTGCTGTATTTCCTCAAAGACGCGGTGCATTACGCGGATCCGGAGGAGGGCGTACTGATTCTGACGCTGCTCTACACGGGGGGCGTGGTGGTGACGGCGGTGGCCGGCGGGGTCGTCTCGGACCGGCTGGGTCGGCGCAAGGCGCTGGTCGCGGTCAGTTCGGTGGTGATGGCGGTGGCCTCGCTGCTGCTGACGTTCTGGCACACCTGGCCGGTGGCGATGGGTGCGGCGGCGCTGCTCGGGCTCGGTTTCGGCGTGTACATCGCCGTCGACCAGGCGCTGATCACGCAGGTGCTGCCGGAGGCCGGCGACCGGGCGAAGGATCTGGGCGTCATCAATATCGCCAATTCGGCGCCGCAGGTCCTCGGCCCGGCTCTGGCCGCGCCGATCGTGGCGTACGCGGGCGGGTACGCCGGGCTGTATCTGACCGCGACGGTGGTCACGGCCCTCGGTGGTGTGCTGGTGTGGAAGATCCGTTCAGTGCCGTGAGTCCGACGTCCGGGCGGCGGTTCTCTGGGCGGAGGTTCTCTGGGCGGCGATGGCGTCCCGGTACCAGGCGTAGGAGGCCTTGGGTGTGCGCTCCAGCGTCTCGTAGTCGACATGGACGAGGCCGAAGTGCTGGGACGCGCCCTGGGCCCATTCGATGTTGTCGGTGAGCGACCAGGTGAAGTAGCCGCGTACGTCGACTCCCGCGTCGATCGCCTCGTGCAGTGAGCGGAGATGGGCGTCGAGGAAGTCGATACGGCGCTGGTCGTCGAGACCGTCGTACGAGCAGCCGTTCTCGGTGATGAAGAGCGGCGGCAGCCGGTCGCCGAACCGGTCCTTGAGGAGCACGAGCAGCTCGCGCAGCCCGTCGGGGACGACCGGCCAGCCGAAGTCGGTGCGCTGGTCGCTCTCGATGTCCCGTAGCCCGAAGGGGAGTTCGGCGGGCATGCCGACGCCGGCGAAGTCGCCGAGGGCGTCCTTGGCGGGCGCGCCGACGAGCATCGGGTGGTAGTAGTTCACGCCGTACCAGTCGAGCGGCTCGCAGATGACGGCGAGGTCTTCGGCGACCGGGCCCGGCATCAGGGCGGCGAAGTTCTCGTCGGGATAGTTGCCGGTGAGGATCGGGTCGGCGAACATCCAGTTGGTGATCGTGTCGTACAGCTCCGCGCCGAACCGGTCCTCCTCGCTGGTCCCTGCGGTCCGTACGGGCGAGTGGGAGACGGCGAGGCCGATGTTCGCGGCGCCCGCCGCGCGCAGCGCCCGGACGGCGAGGCCGTGGGCGAGCAGCTGGTGGTGGGCGGCGGGCAGCGCGTCGAAGAGGAGCTGCTTGCCGGGCGCGTGCTCGCCCAGTGCGTAGCCGAGCAGGGTGACCTCGGCCGGTTCGTTGATGGTGATCCACATCGGGACGCGGTCGGCGAGCCGCTCGGCGACGACGGAGGCGTACTCGGCGAAGCGGAACGCCGTGTCCCGGTTCAGCCAGCCGCCCGCCTCGTCCAGCGGGAGCGGGGTGTCCCAGTGGTAGAGGGTGGGCGCGGGCGTGATGCCGTGGGCACACAGTTCGTCGACCAGCCGGTCGTAGAAGTCGAGTCCTGCGGCGTTGACCGGTCCGCTGCCGCCCGGGACGACGCGCGGCCAGCTGACCGAGAAGCGGAAGGCGTCCGCGCCGAGGCCGGCGAGCAGGGCGACGTCCTCGCGATAGCGCGCGTGGAAGCCGGTGCCGCGCGAGGCGTCGGCGCCGTCCTTGATCCGGCCCTGGGCGGCGAAGGCGTCCCAACCCGAGGGCCCCTTGCCGTCGGCGTCGGCGGCCCCTTCGGTCTGGAAGGCGGAGGCGGACGCGCCCCAGAGGAAGCCGGGCGGGAACGCGGGCAGCGGCGGCATTGGCGTCGACATGGTTCGTGACCTTAATGGCCCCAAGGTCACCGCTTCCAGACCCCGTCCTTGCCAGGATGGAGGTCGCATCGACGACGAGGGGACCGCCAGTGCTGTTCGAGGTGTGGGCGCCGCAGGCCGAGGACCGGGTCGCACTGTGGCTGGAGGGCGAGGAGCGCCCGATGGAGCGCGCCGAAGGGCGTGCGGGCTGGTGGAGTGCCGAGGCCGAGGCGGGCGAAGGCGCCCGCTACGGCTTCGCGCTGGACGGCGGGCCCGTGCTGCCCGATCCGCGCTCGCGGCGCCAGCCGGACGGCCCGGACGGCATGAGTGCGGTGGTGGACCAGAGCGCCTACGCCTGGCGCAACGACTGGGCGGGGCGGGGGCTCGGCGGCGCGGTCCTGTACGAGCTGCACATCGGTACGTACACCCGCGAGGGCACGCTGGACGCCGCGGCCGAACGGCTCGGCGAACTGGCCGAGTTGGGGATCACCCATATCGAGCTGATGCCGCTGTGTCCCTTTCCCGGCGTGCACGGCTGGGGCTACGAGGGTGTGTCGCTGTGGGCGGTGCACGAGCCGTACGGCGGGCCCGAGGCGCTCAAGCGCTTTGTCGACACAGCACACGGCCGTGGTCTCGCAGTGGTGCTCGACGTGGTCCACAACCACCTCGGCCCGTCCGGAAACCACCTGCCGGCCTTCGGCCCGTACTTCACCGACACCCACCACACCCCCTGGGGCTCGGCGGTCAATCTCGACGCCCCGGGCTCCGACGAGGTCCGCGCGTATCTGCTGGGCAGCGCGCTGGCCTGGCTGCGCGACTTCCACTTCGACGGGCTGCGTCTCGACGCGGTGCACGCCCTCGCCGACACGCGTGCGCTGACCTTCCTCGAGGAGCTCTCCGGCGCCGTCGACGCCCTCTCGCATGAGCTCGGCCGTCCGCTCTTCCTGGTCGCCGAGTCGGATCTGTGCGACCCGCGGACGACGACGCCGCGCGAGGCGGGCGGCCTGGGTCTGCACGCCCAGTGGAACGACGACTTCCACCACGCCCTGCACACCGCGCTGACCGGTGAGTCCCAGGGCTACTACGCCGACTTCGCCGTCACTCCGCTGGCGGCAGTCGGCAAGACCCTCGCCCACGGCTTCTTCCACGACGGTACCTACTCGAGCTTCCGCGGCCGTACGCACGGCCGCCCCGTCGATATGACGAGAACCGCCGCACACCGCTTCCTCGGCTACGCCCAGACGCACGACCAGATCGGCAACCGGGCACTGGGCGACCGGCTCTCGGCCACCCTCTCCCCCGGGCTGCTGGCGTGCGCGGCCGTACTGGTGCTGACCGGGCCGTTCACGCCGATGCTGTTCATGGGTGAGGAGTGGGGCGCCCGTACGCCCTGGCAGTTCTTCACCGACCACACCGACCCGGAGCTGGCCGAGGCCGTACGCAACGGCAGACGGCGGGAGTTCGCCGCGCACGGCTGGGCGGAGGAGGACATCCCCGACCCGCAGGCGCCGTCGACCAGGGAGCGCTCCTGCCTGGACCGGTCCGAGCGGGAGCGGGAGCCGCACGCACGGCTGCTGGCCTGGCACCGCGAGCTGATCGCGCTGCGCCGTACGCAGTCGGATCTGACGGATCCGGACCTGGCGGCGGTGAAGGTGGCGTACGACGAGGAGGCTCGCTGGCTGGCGTACCGGCGCGGCGATCTGCGGATCGCGGTCAACCTCGGCAAGGATCCTGCCGCGATTCCGCTGGGCGGCGGCGGCCGGGTGCTGGCGGCCTGGGATCCGGTCCAACCTCCCGGCCCGGACGGTCTGTTGCACCTTCCGCCCGAGTCCGGTGTCGTGCTGGCCGATGCGTGACCTCTTGCCATCGAGCCCGCTCCAGCTCCTAGTCTCGCCGCCATGAAGCAACTCAATCTAGGCAGGACGGGTCTGCGCGTCAGCGAGCTGTGTCTGGGCACGATGAGCTTCGCGGACGACGCGAGCGGCCATCGGATCCTCGACACCTTCACCGAGGCCGGCGGCACCTTCATCGACACCGCCGATCTGTACGACCACGGCGGTTCGGAGGAGATCCTCGGCCGCTGGCTCAAGGGGCGCAGGCGCGACGACCTCGTCGTCGCGACCAAGGTGTGGGGGCGGATGGGCGAAGCACCCAACGACGGCGGGCTGAGCCGCAAGCACATCGTCGCGGCCGTGGAGGCGAGCCTGCGCCGGCTGGGCACGGACTACATCGACCTCTACCAGACCCATATCTGGGACGCCACCACGCCGCTGGAGGAGACCCTCGCGACCCTCGACACTCTGGTGAAGGCAGGAAAGGTCCGCTATGTGGGCACGAGCAATGTGACGCCGTCGCAGTTGCAGCGCTCACTCGACCTGGCGCACCACCGCGGCTGGGAGCCGTACGTCAGCCTCCAGCCGCTCTACAACCTGCTCAGCCGAGAGCTGGAGTGGGAGCTGGCACCGCTGTGCCTGGAGCAGGGGGTGGCGGTCATTCCGTGGAGCCCGCTGGCGGGCGGCTGGCTGACCGGCAAGTACCGGCGCGGCATGGACTCGGTGCCGGCCGCATCGCGCGAGGCCCGGTTCCAGGAGCGGTCGGGCAAGGAGGGCTGGCGGGAGCGGGACACCGAGGAGACCTGGCGGGTGGTCGACGCGGTGCGCGAAGTGGCGGAGGAGACGGGCCGTACTGCGTCGCAGGTGGCGCTGCGGTGGCTGCTGGAGCGTCCGGCGGTGACGGCGCCGATCATCGGCCCGCGTACGGCCGAGCAGCTGGCGGACAATCTGGGGGTGCTGGGCTGGGAGTTGACGGCGGAACAGTCGACGAAGCTGGACACGGCGAGCGCGCGGCCGCTGCCGTATCCGTACGAGATGCTGGCGCGGCTGAGCCACCACGATCCGCGGTAGCGGAAATCAAGCTCCGCCGGCGATCGAGGCGCGGGGGCCGGGGCGGAGCAGCCCCGGCTATTCCACGATGGCCATCTCGCGCGGGGTGTTGTTGAAGCGTCGGCCGCCGTCCTCGGTGACCGTGACGATGTCCTCGATACGGACGCCGAAGCGGCCGGGAAGATAGATCCCCGGCTCGACGGAGAAGCACATGCCGGGGACCAGCGGCTGCTCCTCGCCCTCGATCATGTACGGCGGCTCGTGCGTGGTGACGCCGATCCCGTGGCCGGTGCGGTGGATGAACAGGTCGCCGTACCCGGCCTCCTCGATGATTTCGCGGGCGGCCCGGTCGATCTCCTGACAGGCGACCCCCGGCCGCACCTCCTCGAAACCGGCCTGCTGGGCCTCCCGTACGACGTCGTGTACATGCTGCTCGGCGGGGGTCGGCTCGCCCACATGGACGGTACGGCTGGTGTCGGAGCCGTAGCCGTGCTTGAGGCCGCCGAAGTCGAGGACGACCATGTCGCCGTGGAGGATGGTGCGATCGCCCGCCTCGTGATGCGGATTGGCGCCGTTCGGTCCTGAGCCGACGACGGTGAAGTCGACCTGCGAGTGCCCGAACTGCTTGAGCAGCGCGGCGAGATCGGCCGCGACCTCGGTCTCCCCGCGCCCGGCGAAGCGCACCTTGAGGATTTCCTGGTACGTCTCGTCGGCGGCGGCTCCTGCCGCCTCGAGCCGGGCCAGTTCGTGCGCGTCCTTCACGGCACGCAGCATGGGCAGCGCCTTGGTCAGCGATACGTACGAGGTGCCGGGCAGTTGCTTCTGCAGTCCGAGGAGATGCATCGCCCAGGTGTTGTCGCTGACGCCGAAGCGGCCGCCGACGTCCAGCAACGGGGCGGTGGCGCCGTACGGGTCCTGGCCGTCGGTCCAGTCGCGCACGGTGAGCGCGGCCGCGCCCGGGGCCTGCTCGGCGTCCGGCGCCTCCAGCGTCGGAACGACGAGGACCGGTTCCTGGCCGGCGGCGAGGACGAGCACGGTGAGCCGCTCGGTGATTCCGGGCCGGTAGCCGGTCAGATGGACGAGATCGGGGCCGGGCGCGACGAGAACCCCCGCGAGCCCCGCGTCGGCGGCGGCGTCGGCGGCGCGGGCCATCCGGGCCCGGTAGTCGTCTGCGGTGAAGGGTGCGGGCGTGGTGGGCATGGGGCCATACTGCCCGCGGGTCGTGAGGCGCGCGAGCTCATTCCTGGTCCATGGCCACCAGCCGCTCCAGCAGCTCCTGGAATTCGTCACCGACCACGATGCGCAGGCTCTCACCGTCCTCGGCACGGTCGCTGAGCTGGGTGAGGGTGCCGTCGCGCCACCAGTAGACGTACGGGCTGATGGCGCCCGGCGTGTCGGCGTAGCCGGCGGCCGCGAACGAGGCCATGGCGTTGAGGGCCGAAATCATGCCGGTGTCGCGGATGGCATGGAAGGCGAGCTGATGCCGGAAGGGGATCGCCACCAGGGCCCCGTCGGCGGTGAGCTGCTCGCCGGTGACCTGTCGTACGACGTTGTCCAGCGCCAGGACGCGGCTCGCGGTGTAGAAGGAGTCGCCGAGAACCACCTCGAAGCGCATGCCCTCGGAGTCCTTGACGGTCTCATGGCCCTCGACGGGCAGTCCCCTGAGGTTGTAGAGCGCCTGCTCGCGCAGGTACTGCAGGTCGCCGAGCGGCTCCAGAGCCTCGTCGGTGAGCATCATGACGCTCTCCGGGAGGTCGAGCGCGAGGATCTCGAACAGGCCGGGCGCGACGGTACGCGCGTAGCCGAAGTTCTGCGCATTGAGCCCGTCGGCGCCGACGACGCGCGGGTAGAGCTGGGCACGGATCTGCTCGGTCGGCAGGGTGTCCAGCGCGGAGGGCGCGTCCATGGTGCGCAGCACCATCCCGACGTGCTGCCGGACCAGTTCGGGCCAGGATCGCGGCCCGCGGTCGTCGTTGTGGCAGACGGCAGCGAGATTGCCCAGCCCGAACTGGCGGCCGCCGCTGTCGGACACCACGTCCGCGTACACGGTCACTTCCAGGCCCTGTTCGGCGAAGGCTTCCCGGACCTGGGCGCGGAAGCGTGCGCCCTCGTTTTCCGAGAAGTAGGAGAACTCGGGGTCCCGGGGTGCATCATTTCCGTCGCGCTTCGGCCCTCGCCGGAACAACCCCACGTCGACCGCCTTCCACATCGCGTACCAGGACTCGAGCGTACCGAGCGTCCGAGCGGGCTACAGGGCTTGTGTGACCACGAAGTCGGCACGGTTGCGGCCGCGCGCGACCAGCCGGGCATTGCGCTCGTCGGAGTCGTGGACCCAGCGCTCGGCGTACGCCCGCTGCTTGCCGAATCGCACATGCCGGTCGACGAGGCGTCGTACGCGTACGGCGTCGTCGATCTCCAGGTACCAGACCTCGTCGAGGAGGGGCCTGACCTGCGCCCAGGGACCTTCGTCGTGCAGGAGGTAGTTGCCCTCGGTGACGACGAGGGGGATGCCGGGGTCGACCGGAATGCTGCCGGCGACGGATTCCTCCAGGGCGCGGTCGAAGGCGGGCGCGTAGACCGTGTCGCCCGGGGCGGGGACGCGCAGCCGGGCGAGCAGGGCGGCGTACCCGGCGGCGTCGAAGGTGTCGGGTGCGCCTTTGCGGCCGGCGCGGCCCAGGCGGACCAGCTCGGCCTGGGCGAGGTGGAAACCGTCCATGGGGACGAGGACGGCGAGCCCGTCGAGTGCTTCGACGAGATGGGCGGCGAGGGTCGACTTCCCGGCGCCGGGGGCTCCTGCGATGCCCAGGATGAGCCGGCGGCCGGGGACGGCGAGCTCGCGGGCGCGGTACAGGAGGTGCGGTGGGTACTGCGGGCGTGGCGGGGGCGGCGGCGCATGCATGGTGCGCATTGTTCCATCGCATTGATGCAGGGACAGTCATACGTATAACGTGGTCCACATGTCGTACATCGCCCTGGTCACCCTTGTCGTCCGTGACTACGACGAGGCCATCGCCTTCTACACCGACGCCCTCGGCTTCGAACTGGTCGAGGACACCGACCGCGGGGACGGCAGCCGCTGGGTGGTGGTCCGCCCGCGCGGTACGGGCCATGGCTCGGCACTGCTGCTGGCCCGCGCCAAGGACGACGTCCAGCGCGCGAGCGTCGGCGCGCAGACGGGTGGGCGGGTCGGCTTCTTCCTGCACACCGAGGACTTCGCGGCCGACCAGGCCCGGATGACTGCGGCGGGCGTCCGCTTCCTGGAGGAGCCGCGACACGAGCCGTACGGCTCGGTCGCGGTCTTCGAGGACCTGTACGGCAACCGCTGGGACCTGCTGCAGCCCAAGTAGTCAGCCGGGGAGATCGAGCTCCGCGCGAACGGTCTTCCCGAGCCCTCCGCGCCCCAGGACCTCCCACCGGCAGGCGAGGGCCTCGACGAGGACGAGGCCGCGGCCGGATTCGGCCAGGGCCGGTGGCTGCGGCAATTCCCCGGGGCGGGGCGGTCGCTGCTCGGTACGGGTGTCGGAGACCTCGATCCGGAGCGTGTCCGCGCTCAGGGTGAGCGTCAGCTCGAAGTCCCGGCCGGGTACGCGACCGTGGGTCACCGCGTTCGCGGCGAGTTCCGCGACGAGCACGGCAGCGCTGTCGGACGGCTCGGAGTCGTACGGGATGCCCCAGGCGTGCAGCTGGTGGAGGGCGAGGTGCCTGGCGAGCCGGGCGCCTCGACGGGTGGCACTGAAGCGCTGGGTGAACACACGTACGGCAAGGGGCTGTTGGGGGCTGGGTGCGTGCATGCGCCCACGGTGGCCGCCGGGAGCCGCGTTCCCCCAGATCAGGAACCCGTACGCCGAGTCAGCGTACGGGCACCCACAGTGGACAGTACGGGTAACTGACCGTGACCATGGGTGGGTTGCGGGGTTGCTCAGCGCAGGCACGTGGGAGGTGGCCGTATATGACGGAGACGGCGGGCGCACCGGGCGGTTCGGGCGGGGAGCCGGAGGTCTCGGACAGCCTGAAGGCGTTCGGGGAGGTGGTCAAGGCCTTCCGGAGGCGGGCGAGGCTGACACAGGAGGAGTTCGCACCGAGGGTGCGGTACTCGCTGCCGACGGTGGCGTCGATCGAGCAGGGGCGCCGCTTCCCGCCGGCGGATTTCGTCGACCGGGCGGAGGAGGTGCTGGACGCGTTCGGCACGCTGAAAGGCGCGGCACGGCATCTGTCGCGGCGGCCGGGGCTGGCGAGCTGGTTCCGGCAGTGGGCGAGTCTGGAAGCGGAGGCGGTCAGTCTCTACACATACGAATGCCGGTTGATTCCGGGCCTGTTGCAGACGGAGGCGTACGCACGGACGCTGTTCACGAACCAGCTGCCGCCGCTGGGCGACGAGCAGATCGAGGCACAGTTGGCCGCACGGCTGGAGCGGCAGCGGTTACTTCGGGAGCGGCCGAACACGGCGTACAGCTTCATCCTCGAAGAGCACCTGTTCCTGCGGCGGACGGGCGGGCGGCAGGTCACGCTGGATCTGATCGACCACGTCCTCGGTCTCGCCGAACTCCGCAACATCGAGATCCAGATCATGCCGGTGGTACGGCAGAGCCACGCCGGGCTGGACGGTCCCATGCGGCTGCTGGAGACCCCGGACAACCGGTGGCTCGGCTACTGCGAGGGGCAGAAGAGCGGCCAGTTCATCTCCGACCCGAAAGTGGTCAGTGAGCTCCAGATGCGGTATGCCAGGATGCGGTCACAGGCTCTTACTCTGGAAGACTCCGTGAGCCTGTTGCGGCAGATGCGAGGAGCGGCATGAGCACCACTGAACTGGCCTGGTTCAAGAGCAGCTACAGCGGCGGCGATGGCGACTCCTGCGTCGAAGTCGCCCTGTCCTGGCACAAGTCCAGCTACAGCGGCGGCGATGGCGACGACTGCGTCGAGGTCGCCACCTGCCCCAGCACCGTCCACGTCCGCGACTCCAAGGACACCGGCGGCCCCCAACTCGCCCTCGCCCCCACCGCCTGGACGAGCTTCGTCACCTACGCCGCCGAAGCACAGGGCTGACGCGGAGCCTCGCACACGGCCGAGCGGCGATTGTCAGAGGTCGCTCCTATCGTTGTTGTCGTCGGTAGATCACCGCAGAGAACCACGGGGAATCATGACTGCGACGACCATCACCGTGCCCACGCACGCGCTCCATCCGTCGATCACGCACGAGGCGACGCGGCACCGTCTGACCGGGGCCGGGCTGCCCGCCACGCACAGCCTGATGCGGTTCGCGCCGCTGGCCGAGTCACGGGTGGTGACTGTGCGGCAGTATCTGGTCGACAAGGAGGCAGACCCTGCGAACCTCGACGCGGACATCGCGGATCTGCTCGTCGTCGGACACCTCATTGTCGAGAACGGCGACGCGGAGGAGGTCGTACTCGACGGGGGTACGGGGCGCTTGTTCAGCATGTGGCTGTACGAGAAGTGGCCGCGCGGACCGGCGCCAACGTCGTGGCGGAGGCATCGGCCCTGCTGATGTCGGTCTTCACCGACGAGGACTGGGGCCACGACGGGTGGGGCAGCGCGGGCACCCCGGCCGAGTGGGATCACGCGATCCCCGCGTTCTGGCGCATAGCCGCGCTGATACGGCCGATGGCACTGGTCGCCGGCCCGGGGCAGGGCCTGCGTCTGGACCTGCCCGACGGGCTGCTGGACGAGGAGTTCGGGGCCGACGGAGTCGTCCGCATCGATCCGTCGGAGCTGCCTGCGGCCCTGGAGCACGAGCCGACGCGGCGGTTCCTGACGGACATCGGGCTCCCGAAGGAGGAGCTCATGTTCGGCCTGTGGCGCGACGAATACCTGCTGCTGACTCTCGCGGAGGCCGATGCGCGTGAGGACGGCGACGCTTCCCGTGAGACACCGGCGGACGGGGACAGGCTGATCAGTCTCGGCAGTCTGGTCCACGACTTCGAGGTCGTGATCGACGGCCGTACGGGCCTCCTCTCGTACCACGAGTACGGCGCAGGCACGACGACGCCGGTCAACGCGGACATCTCCACGCTGGCGTTCACGGTGTGGATGTACAACCGTCAGCAGAACATGGAGAAGGAGCACGACTTCACGCAGGACTTCTACCACCAGCTCGCCGACACCATGGTCGCCGTGCTCGCCTCGGTCGACCCCGTCGCCTGCCTCCCCGCGAAGGACGCCGACGACTACCGCTACTGGCCGGAGGTGTTCCACGACGAGGCGGGCGGCGTGCTCTGACGTCCGTGTTCAGGTCAGCCGGAAGACCGGGCCGCGGGGCGTGAACGGAAGGGAGCCGCCCTGCGGGATCAGGAAGGCGTGCTCGCGCCGGATCCGCAGGGGGTCGCACCAGCCGTCGGTGATCACGAGCACCGGGGCGGTGGGCGGGAAGTCACCGGCCCGCTGCAACAGGTCGATCCCGGGCTGCAGTACGGTCCCGCCGCGCCCGCGGACCCGCACCCGTCCGGCGATCTCGGCCGGTGGCAGATACCCGGCGTCGTACGCCGCGGCGTCGCAGAACACGACGCGTGCCGCCGGTACGTCGCGGGCATCGGCGTACGAGGCGATGGCGCCGAGCGCCTTGCCGAGCAGCGCGCTGTTCATCGAGCCGGAGGTGTCGAGGACGACTCCGAAGGTGCAGCGCGGTGTCTCCTCGGAGGGGAAGTACCGACCCGCGCGGGGAATGTCCGGGGTGGACGCCTGCCGCCTGGCCGGGCGGGCATAGGACCGCACGGGCTCGGGCCGGGGCACGTACTCGTCGAACCAGCGGGCCAGTCGCGCGTCCCACGGCACGGGCGGATGGGCCAGGGCCCTGATCTCCTGGATCAGCCCCGCGGGCAGCAGACCGCGTGCCCCGTACCGGTGAAGGTCGAAACCCTGGACCAGGCCGCGGCGGTAGAAGTCGTCCAGGTCGGCGTACGGGCGGGCGGCCGCGTGCGGCAGCGGCTCGCCGAGGATGTCACCGGCGCCCTTGCCGCGCAGGGTCGCGAGCCGGCGACGGCGACGCAGGTCGGTGGCGATGCGGTCGTAGACCTCCTCCACCGACAGGTCCTTGAGGTCCGGGTCGTACAGCAGCCCTTCGGGCATCTCGCCGACACGCATCTCGACGAGCCAGCCGTTCACGACGAAGTCGGCGGCGACGTTGAACAACAACGCGTCGCGGGCGCCGCAGCGTTCACCGTGGCGCAGGGCGGCGTGCAGCATCTCGTGCGCGAGGATGAACCGCCATTCCTCGTCGGTGAAGGTGCGCAGCGGGTTGACGTAGATCTCCCCGGCGGCAGAGCTCACGGCGGCGACGGAGATGTCCTGGGCGCGGGCGAGTTCGGCGTCGGCGACGACGGTGAGACCCGCTGCGAGTCCGCCGAGCAGCGGGTACGAGGAGACGAACCAGTTCAGGGCACGGTCCCAGGGCCGCTGCGCGACGCGCTCTCCGGTGGTCCGGTCGCGACGGCCGCCCGCGACGTCCATGGCGGCGGACACACTGCGGGTGAGCGCGTGCGCGAAGGCCGTCTCCCAGTCGGGCACGGTGGTGTTCCACGCCCGCCAGGGCTGCAGCACCTGGTCGGGGTGTTCGCCCGCCGTGCCGCAGTGCTCGTAGGCGGCGGGGATGCCGTCGCGGCGCCAGCGGGCTGCGAGCTCGGCCTCGTCCCCTCCGGGATACGTCTCGGGGAGGTGGTCGGGTGCCCGGCCGGCCGGGAAGGTGAGCAGGAAGCGGTTGACCACGGTGCAGCGGGCCGCGCGGTCGAATCGGTCGGGCTGCTCGCGCGGGTCGTCCTTGGCGGCCGGTACGTGTCCGAAGCCGAAGTGCAGCAGGCAGTGGGCGATCGTCCAGGCCCACTCGGCCGGGTCCGCACGCTTGGTGGGGTGGACGTGGACGCTTCCGTTGGAGTCGACGGCGGCCAGTCCTCCGGCGGGCGTTCCGGCGCACTTGGCCTGGCGGCAGAAGCCCGCGTCGACGGCCGCGAAGGCCGGGTTCCGTTTGACCAGCGCGAGCCCGGCGGCGAACGCCTCGGTGGCGGGGTCGGGCCTGTTCTGCTTCCTGGATGCGGCACTCACCGGGGTGCGTCCGGGGCAGTGGCGTACGACATGGTGTTCATCGCCGGGCCTCGACCAGCCGGGGCATGTCGCGTGCGGCCTCGACGAGGAACCAGGCGGGCAGCACCGGCAGACCGTCGCCGTCATCCGCGATGACGGTCTGCGCGACCTCGACGGAGATCTCGGCCAGCTGGACGAGCAGCGCCTTGGCCCGGTAGGCGGTCTGCCGCATGGACGGCGAGACATGCTCCTTCCGGCGCGGGAGCTCCTTCACCAGCCGCCCGCGGAACGCCTCCGCGAGGTAGTAGAGCAGGTCGCGGTCCTCGAGCCGGGTGGGCCAGGAGGCATCGCCCTTGAGGATCGCCTCGATGCCGAAGGTGTGGCGCACGATCTTCGCGTAGCCGCAGAAGGACACGGCGTGCGCGGGCGTGAGGGTGCCGTGCACGATCACCCGCAGGGTGGTCTCGTCGATGGCAGGACCGAAGGAGTGCAGGGCGTCGGACAGCATGTGCCAGGACCGGGGTGTGGAGAACGGCTCCTCGGTCTTGGGCGGCTGGGACCACAGGTGGTCCGGCCGGTCGGTGAGATAGTCCGTCACCCAGGGGTGGATGCCGTGCTCGCCCGCCCAGACCAGCCAGTCCGCCGCCGATGCCTGCAGATGGACGTGCGTGAGCCTGTTGACGAGCGCCGACGCGATCGGCCGCGCCAGGGCGTTGTCCGTGGCACGGTTCCCGGCACCGATGACGATCGAACCGGCGGGCAGCTCGTAGGAGCCGATCCGACGGTCCAGGATCAGCGAGTAGAACGCCTTCTGGACGTCCGGAGCGGCGGCGTTCAGCTCGTCGAGGAAAAGGCAGTACGGCTCGTCCCGCGCGATGGCCTCGGGCGGGCAGAACACGGACCGTCCGTCCCGGATCTGCGGTACCCCGATCAGATCCTCGGGCGCGAGCTGCGTCCCGAGCAGACTGACGCACTCCAGGCCCAGCGATTCGGCGAACCTCCGCACGAGCGAGGACTTCCCGATCCCGGGCGCCCCCCACAGGAACACGGGCCGCACGGTGGCGAGCCCCAGCAGCAGTTCGGGTATCTGGGCGGGAGTGACGGTGACGGCAGCCTGCACGCGGTGGTGTTCCTTCGGCGAACTCGGAGAAGAAGATCGGGCCCGCCCAGTGTGGGCGGGCCCGATGGTCCCTCGCAGCCGATTTTCCTGACGGGATCAGCCCTCGTCCGGGCTCAGCCGCAGCGAAATGCTGTTGATGCAGTACCGCTGGTCCGTCGGCGTCGGATAGCCCTCGCCCTCGAAGACATGGCCCAGATGCGACCCGCACCGCGCGCACCGCACCTCCGTGCGGGCCATCCCGTGCGAGCGGTCCTCGATCAGCTCGACCGCGTCCGTGTCCTTCGGGTCGTAGAAGGACGGCCAGCCGCAGTGCGACTCGAATTTCGTGTCGGAGCGGAACAGCTCGGCGCCGCACGCCCGGCAGGAGTAGACACCCGCCGTCTTGGTCTCGGTGTACTCACCGACGAAGGCGGGCTCGGTACCGGCCTTGCGCAGGACCTGGTACTCCGCGGGGGACAGCTCGGCACGCCACTGCTCGTCCGGCTTGTCGACGTCGTACGACATGAAAATCGGCTCCCTCGGGTTCTACCTACCGGCCAGGCGGGCCAGGATGTCCGGACCGAGGTCCGTCACGTCACCCGCGCCCATAGTGAGAACCAGATCGCCCGGCTTCGCCATTCCCGCGATGACGTCGGGGACGGTCGCCTTGTCGTGGACGGCCGTGACATCGGCGCCTGCCGCGCGGGCCGCGTCGATGATCAGGGTGCTGGTGATGCCCGGGATCGGGTCCTCGCGGGCCGGGTAGATGTCGAGGACCACCGAGGCGTCCGCCAGCGCGAGCGCCTGGCCCATCTCCGTGCCCAGTTCCTGCGTACGGGAGAAGAGGTGCGGCTGGAAGACGACCAGCAGCCGGGCGTCCGACGCCGCGCCGCGCATCGCCTCGAGGTCGGCGGTCATCTCGGTCGGGTGGTGCGCGTACGAGTCGATGACCTGGACGCCGGCGGCCTCGCCCTTGAGCTGGAGGCGGCGCTTGACGCCGGTGTACTTGCCGATCGCCGAGGCGAGATTGTGCGCCGGGATGCCGAGCGCGACGCCCGCGGCAAGGGCGGCCACGGCATTGTGCGCGTAGTGGCTGCCGGGGACCGAGACGGTGAAGGTGAGGAACCGGCCACCGAGCAGAACCGTGACCTCGCTGGTGAGGCCGCGCGGGGTGACCTTGTGGACGCGGACGTCGGCGGACTCGGACTCGCCGTAGGTGACGACCTTCAGCGTGGACAGGTCGCGGACGCGCGCGGTGAGCTCGACCGCGCCGGGCTGGTCCGCCGAGATCACCAGCGTGCCGCCCGGGACGACCTTGCCGACGAACGTCTCGAAGGAGTCGTAGATCTCGTCCATCGAGGCGTAGTTGGCGTGGTGGTCGAGCTCCACATTGAGGACGATCGCGACCTCGGGGACGTACTTCTGGAAGCTGCGGTCGCTCTCGTCGGCCTCGGCGACGAAGATGTCGCCCGCACCGTGGCGGGCGTTCGTCCCCGGCCCTTCGAGGTCGCCGCCGATCGCGTACGAGGGGTCGAGCCCCAGCTCGGTGAGGGCCACGGCCAGCATGGACGTCGTGGTGGTCTTGCCGTGGGTGCCGGCGACGGCGATCGAGCGCAGCCCGGTCATCAGCGAGGCCAGCGCGTCGGAGCGGTGGACGACCGGCACGGAGAGCTCGGTCGCGCGCGCCAGCTCCGGGTTGTCGGCGCGGATCGCGCTGGAGACGACGACGCAGCTGGCGTCGGTCGCCAGGTACTCGGCCGCGTGCCCGATGTGGACGGTGGCGCCGAGCGCGCGCAGGGCCTCCGCCGTGGCCGACTCCTTCGCGTCGCTGCCCGCCACCTTCGCGCCGCGCTGGGCGAGGATCTTCGCGATGCCCGACATTCCGGCGCCGCCGATGCCGATGAAGTGCGGGCGTTCCATGGCGCTAGGGATGGCGGGTGCCATGCGTGTGTCTCCCCAAGATGTACGAGTAGAGATGTACACGTAACGCTGTGCGAGTGCGTGCGAGTACGTGCGGGGCTCCAGCCTATTCGCTGTGCGCGAAGAGCTTGAGCACGGGGACGCCGACCTTGTGGCGGGCCCGGGAGGCCCAGTCCCGGTGGAAGAACTCCTCCACATAGTGCGGCGCGGTCAGCACGATCACCTCGTCGGCGCCCGACTCGTCCACCACGGACTTCAGCTTGTCCAGCGGATGGTCCTCGACGACCTGGCCGACCGCCTCGCAGCCCGCCGCCCGGAGCACCCCGAGCGAGTGCTCCAGGGCGAGCTCGGCGGGGCCCTTGGCATCCTTTCCCTCGGGCTCGTCGCCCTCGTGGGCGGCCTCCTTCAGTTCGCCGAGTGCCACGTCGTCGATGGCACGCAGCAGGAGATCGGCCTGATCGCCTCGGGGCTGCATCAGCACGATGAAGGAAATGTTCTCCTCCCCGTGCAGAGTGGTGACGAACTCAACGTCCTCGGAGGTCAGGGGCTTCTCGATCATCAATACGCTTGTGAACACGTCAGGAGCCCTTCTGCGGAAACCATCCTTCCCCGTGCCCGCACGGGGTCTGCGAGAGTAAGTGTGCCTCGCGGAAACCAACCGGAACGGCAAATTCCGCCGATTGTCAGGTGCGACGGTAGCGGGTGAAAAGGAACCCTGCCTCCTCCAGTACCGATGCCAGGGCGAACCTCTCCGGAACAGCCGGCGCCGGTCCGCCCGCGATCCGCTGCGCGTTCCCTGCCGTCAGTGTCGGCGACAGGCTCAGACACAGCTCGTCCAGCGCCCCGGCCGCCACGAACTGGCCCAGCAGCCGTGGCCCGCCCTCGGTGAGCAGCCGGACCAGTCCCCGCTCGGCGAGCGCCCGTACCGCCCTGAGCGGCTCCACCCCGGGGCCGTCCCCGGCGATCACCACCTCCGCGCCCGCCTTCTCCGCCGCCCGGATACGGTCCGGGGGCGCCGCGGCCCCCGTCAGCAGCAGCGTCGGAACGAGCGGCTCGGCGTACAGCGGAAGCGAGAAGTCCAGGTCGAGCGAGGCGCTGACCACGGCGATGGCGGGGGCGGGGCCCTGGCCGGCCGCGGCCCGCCGCTCGGCGAAGGCCTCGCGAGCACGGGCGGGGCGGTAGCCCTCGAGGCGTACCGTTTCCGCGCCGACCACGACCGCGTCGGCGAGACCCCGCAGGGTTCCGAAGATCCGCATGTCCGTGGCGGAGGAGATCGGCTGGGAGCGCCCCTCGTGCTGTCCCGCCCCGTCCAGCGTGGAGACCATGTTCGCCCGCAGCCAGGGCCCGCCCCCGTCCGGATACCCATAGGCGTCGGCCAGCTCGTCCAGGGACCACTCGCGGTCCACGGCGGCTGTCTGATCGGTCACAGGGAACAGGCGTCGCATGCTGTGCAGTCTGGCACGGCCCTTACAGTTGGGAACTGTGTCGACAAGCCCCATAACCGAAGCGGCCCCACTGTCCCTGTGCGCCCGCGAGCCGCGCGTACCCGCCGACCGTCTGGTCGCCGAGATGGTGCCGCCGCCGCGCTTCGACTCGGTGCGCTTCGACACCTACGTCCCCGACCCGAACCAGCCCAGCCAGACCGAGGCGGTCACGGTCCTGAGCTCCTTCGCGGCGGGCCTCGGCGGGGCACACGCGAGCGGCGCCGCCAAGCGCAAGTGGTTCAGCAAGAAGCCCGCGGCCCCCATCGGGCCGCGCGGCGTCTATCTCGACGGCGGCTACGGCGTGGGCAAGACCCATCTGCTGGCCTCCCTCTGGCACGCCACCCCGGCGGACGCGTCACTCAAGGCCTTCGGCACCTTTGTGGAGCTGACGAACCTGGTGGGCGCGCTCGGCTTCCAGCAGACCGTGCAGACACTGAGCGGGCACCGGCTGCTCTGCATCGACGAATTCGAACTGGACGACCCGGGTGACACCGTCCTCGTATCGACGCTGCTCGGAAAGCTCGTCGACGCGGGCGTCGCGCTGGCGGCCACCTCCAACACGCTGCCCGGCAAGCTCGGCGAGGGCCGGTTCGCCGCCGCCGACTTCCTCCGCGAGATCCAGGGGCTCTCCGCGCACTTCCGGCCACTGCGGATCGACGGCGAGGACTACCGTCACCGCGGGATGCCCGAGGCCCCTCCCCCGTACTCCGACGAGCAGGTCGCCAAGACCGCGTACGCCACCGAAGGCGCGTCCCTGGACGACTTCCCGCATCTCCTCGAGCACCTCGCGAAGGTCCACCCGAGCCGGTACGGGGCCCTCACCGACGGTCTGCGCGCGGTCTGCCTCACCGATGTCCGGCCCATCCCCGACCAGTCGACGGCACTGCGACTGGTCGTACTCGCCGACCGGCTGTACGACCGGGAGGTGCCGGTGCTCGCCTCGGGAATGCCCTTCGACCGGCTCTTCAGCGAAGAGATGCTGAACGGCGGCTATCGGAAGAAGTACTTCCGGGCAATCTCGCGGCTCACCGCGCTGGCCCGGGACGCGAAGGGGCTTGTGGGGCAGTAGGTTTGGGGCTTTGGGGGCCGAAAGCCCTCTTAGCCATCAGAAGGGGAACCATCATGGCCACCACGCGTACGGCGCACACCGTCTGGGAAGGCGAGCTGCTCAAGGGCTCGGGCACCGTCACCCTCGACTCGTCGGGCATCGGCAGCTACCCGGTCAACTGGCCGTCCCGCGCCGAGCAGGCCAACGGCAAGACCAGTCCCGAGGAGCTCATCGCGGCCGCCCACTCGAGCTGCTTCTCCATGGCCCTCTCGCACGGTCTGACCGGCGCCGGTACCCCGCCCACCCGGCTGGAGACCAAGGCCGATGTGACCTTCCAGCCCGGTGAGGGCATCACCGGCATACACCTCACGGTGCAGGGCGAGGTCCCCGGTCTCGACGCGGATGCCTTCGCCGCGGCCGCCGAGGACGCCAAGAAGAACTGCCCGGTGAGCCAGGCTCTGACAGGTACGACGATCACGCTCAGCGCTTCCCTCGCCTGACCCGGCCGGGGCGCGGCGACAAGCACAGCCACACACAAAGGCATAGTGGCCCGCACGGTTCTCGTGTCACCGAACCGCGTGATACACACGTGCGGGTCACATCTCCTGTCCGCCAGCAGGGAGTTGCCCCATGTCCACAACACGACGACAAGTCCTGGCTCGTACCGGTGCGTTGAGCGCCGGGATCGCCTTCACCGGTGCTTTCTCCGAACTCTTCGCGGGCACCGCAGCCGCCCGCGGGCACAGCGGGTACGGCCCGCTCGTCCCCGACCCGGCCGGGCTGCTCGATCTGCCAAAAGGTTTCCGCTACCAGGTTCTCTCCCGCGAGGGAGATCCACTGCGCTCGGGCGAGGGCAAGGTTCCCAGCAACCACGACGGCATGTCGGCCTTCGCCGGCCGGCGCGGCCGCGTCCACCTGGTGCGCAACCACGAGAACCGCGTCACCGCCAAGATCGCTGTCCCGGCCGTCGAGGGCCTCACCTACGACCCGATGGGCAAGGGCGGCTGTACGGCCCTTGAGCTGGACAGCCGCAACAATGTGCTGTCCGAGCGCGTCGCCATCGCCGGGACGGCCGTCAACTGCGCGGGCGGGCCCACCCCGTGGGGCACCTGGCTCACCTGCGAGGAGACCGAGGACCGAGCCGGCACCAATGGCTACACCAAGGACCACGGCTTCATTTTCGAGGTCGACGGCGCCGATCCGCGCCGTACCGGCGCCGTACCGCTCACCGCGATGGGCCGGTTCCAGCACGAGGCGATCGCCGTCGATCCGAAGAGCGGGATCGTGTACGAGACGGAGGACGCCTTCGACCGGCCGTTCGGGCTCTTCTACCGCTTCCTGCCGAACAAACCGCTCGGCGGTACGGGCTCGCTGCGCGCGGGCGGGACGCTGGAGGCGATGCGGGTGCCCGGGGTGCCCGATCTGTCCGCGATCCAGGAGACCGGCGCGAGCTTCGACCGGATCGAGTGGGTGCCCGTACCGGACAGCCAGGCGAAGGAGACCCCGGTCCGCCTGCAGGACTTCGGCCCGAAGGGCATCACACACGCCCAGAAGCTGGAGGGCTGCTACTGGGGCGGAAGCTCCGTCTACTTCGTCTCCAGCTTCGCCGTCAGCAAGGCGGGCTCGGCCGCAGACCATTTCGGGCAGGTGTGGAAGTACGAGCCGCACCGGCGCCGGCTCACTCTGGTGATCGTCTTCGGTCCGAGCACGGACATCCAGCTGCCCGGCGAATCTCCCGACAACATCTGTCTCGCGCCCAGCGGTGGGCTGATGGTGTGCGAGGACGGCGGGGGCAAGCAGCATGTGTACGGGCTGACGAAGCGCGGCGAGGTCTACCCGATGGCGCGCAACGCTCAGGCAATTACTTCGGCCGCTGCCGCGGCGGGTGGCACGTCCGAGGAGCCGGAATGGGGCGAGTTCGCGGGCGTCACCTTCTCGCCGGACGGGGAGACCATGTACGTCAACTGCTATACGCCCGGCACGACGTTCGCGGTCACCGGGCCGTGGTGCTGATCCTCTGAGCCACCCGGACGGGGGCGGGTGCGGCGCAACACGTGCGCAACGCATCCGCCCCACGGTCTCAAAGATCGCCTGCATCAATGCTGGTCAGTCTCCCGAAAGGCCTGCCATTGATGCTCCGGATGCCGACTTCCGCCACCCCGTCGACCGACGGCCGCCGCTCGCCGGGCCGGCCTCGCTCGGCATCCAGCATGTGCTGATCATGTACACCGGCTGCATCACCGTGCCGCTGGTCTTCGGCGCCGCGGCGGGACTCGACTCCTCGGCGATCGCCCTGCTCATCAACGCGGATCTGCTCGTCGCGGGTCTGGTGACGCTGATCCAGAGCCCGGGCATCGGCAGGATCCTCGGCATCCGCCTCCCCATCGTCACCGGCGCCACCTTCGCCGGTGTGACGCCGATGATCCTGATCGAGCAGGAGTACGGCATGCAGGCCGTGTACGGCTCGATGCTCGCCGCCGACGCCGGGTCGACCTGAGGCAGAGCCACAACCTGACCATCGCTTCGGTGTCGCTGGGTGCGGGTCTGCTGCCGGAGATGGCCGACGGGATCTACGACGGATTCCCGTCCTGGCGCGCAGATCATCACCGGCAGCGGTATCACGAGCGCGGCTGTCACGGCATTCGTGCTGAACCTGCCCTTCCACCACACCACGCTCGCGGGAGCCGGGGTTCCGTCGCACGATCGAGGGAAGGGACCGGAGCCGGAAGGGGCACGCGGTGGCCAAGAAGGACGGCAAGAAGGACGAGAAGAAGACCGCGAAGAAGCAGGCAGGGAAGGACGCGAAGGAGCGCACGGCGAAGGACAGGGGGAAGAGGCAGAAGCGGCCGGCTCAACTCCGTGAGCTGCTGCGCATCCCTGGGGGCGAACCCGTCGACCTCTCCTCGTACGACCCCGGAGCCACCCCGGCCGGCCCTACGGACAAGGCCGCCGGACTGGCGGCGACCGCCCGGATGGGTGAACAGCTCGCCGCCCTCCAGGAACGTCTCTACGCGGCGAGCACGGCGGGCGACCGCCGCCGGCTCCTCCTCGTGCTCCAGGGCATGGACACCAGCGGCAAGGGCGGCACGCTCAAGCATGTGGTCGGCCTCTTCAACCCGGCCGGCTGCCGGATCAAGGCGTTCAAGACCCCGACGCCCGAGGAGCGGAACCACCCATTTCTCTGGCGCATCGTCAGGGCCCTGCCGGTGCCCGGCGAGATCGGGATCTTCGACCGCTCGCACTACGAGGACGTACTGATCGCCCGCGTCCACGAACTGGTCCCGCGCCGCCATCTCGGCAGCCGCTACCGCCAGATCAACGACTTCGAGGAGGAACTCGTCGAGAAGGGGACCACGGTCGTGAAGGTGTTCCTGCACATCAGCTACGAGGAGCAGCGCCGCCGCCTTCTGGCACGCCTCGACAATCCGGAGAAGCACTGGAAGTTCAGCCCCAGCGACATCGAGGACCGCGCGCTGTGGCCGCAATACCAGAAGGCGTACGGGATCGCCCTGAAGCGCTGCTCGACGGAGGCGGCGCCTTGGTACCTCGTACCGTCCGACCGCAAGTGGTACCGCAACTGGGCGATCAGCAAGCTGCTGCTCGAGCACCTCGAGGCACTGGATCCGCAGTACCCCGAAGCCGGCTTCGATGTGGAGGAGTGCCGCAAGCGGCTGCTCGAGGCGGCCTGACCGGCGTTACTCGATGACGAGCTCGATCGGCAGGTTGCCGCGGGTGGCCTTGGAGTACGGGCAGTAGGCGTGGGTCTTCTCGAGCAGATCGCGGCCCGCCTCGCCCTGCAGGTGGTCGGGCAGCTCGACCCGCATGATCACGGAGAGGGCGAAGCCGCCGTCGGTGTCCTTGCCGATGCTGACCTCGGCGGTCACCGAGGCATCCTTGACGTCGATCTTCTCCTGACGGCCGATGGCACCCATGGCACTGGCGAAGCAGGCGGCGTACCCGGCGGCGAAGAGCTGCTCGGGGTTGGTGCCCTGGCCGTTGCCACCCAGCGCCTGGGGGAAGGCGAGCGGCAGGTCGATGTGGCCGTCGGAGCTGACAGCGCGGCCTTCGCGGCCGTTGGCGGTGGCGACAGCGGTGTAGAGCGCGTCCATGAGTTGCATCCCTCTTCGTCCGTGGAGAACCGTCGACACGATAGTGACACACAATTCAGTTGTGCACAACTAAATGATGTGAGGTATACCCTGGCTCCATGGAGAAGACGACGCTGACAACCGTGCCGGACGAGGACTTCCTCCGCCTCGACCACCAGATCTGCTTCTCGCTGCACGCCGCGTCCCGGGCCTTCAACGGCGTCTACCGGATCGCGCTCAAGGACCTCGGCCTCACTTACCCGCAGTATCTGGTGATGCTGGTGCTCTGGGAGCACGGCGAGCTGCCGGTGAAGCGGATCGGCGAGCATCTGCGCCTGGACTCGGGCACCCTGTCACCCCTGCTCAAGCGGCTGGAGTCGGCGGGTTACGTGGAGCGCAGGCGCAGCATCGAGGACGAGCGCTCCGTCACCGCCCGCCCCACCGCCGCGGGCGCCGCGCTGCGCGAGAAGGCACTGGACGTGCCGCGCAGGATCGCGGCGGCGACGGGTATGTCCCTGGACAAGATCCGCGAGCTGCGCGCGGGCCTCGACGCGCTGACCGCCACGCTGGACACGGCCGAACTCGACGGCACGGCCGCCGACTGCGCGGCTGCCGACGAAGAGGCCGAATGACGCCCGGCCCCGGGCATCGGTCGATGCCCGGGGCCGCGTGCTGTCCTGCGGGTGTTGGTGTCAGCCGGCGTTGTGCGCCCCGCCGTCGACCGCGGCGCCGCCGTCGCCTGCCGCGCCGGCGTCGGCGCCGCCCGCGTTGCCCGCGTCACCGTTGCCCGCCGCGTCACCGTTACCGGCGCCCGCATTTCCGGCGTCACCGTTACCGGCGCCCGCGTTGCCCGCGTCACCGTTGCCCGCGTCACCGTTACCAGCGCCCGCATTGCCCGCGCCCGCGTTACCGGCGCCCGCGTCACCGTTACCAGCGCCCGCGTCGCCCGCGCCCGCATTACCGGCGCCCGCATTGCCCGCGCCACCATTACCGCCCGCGCCGATCTCGGCGCCCACCGCGGCCAGCGCCGTGGTCACAGGCTGGAAGAACGTCTCGCCGCCCGAGGTGCAGTCTCCGCTGCCGCCCGAGGTGAGGCCGATCGCGTTTCCGTCCTGGGTGAAGAGCGATCCTCCGCTGTCGCCCGGTTCCGCACAGACATTGGTCTGGATGAGACCGGTGACGGTGCCCTCCGGGTAGTTCACCGTGGCGTTCAGACCGGTGACCTGGCCGTCCTTCAGCCCGGTGGTGCTGCCCATACGGAGCACCTGCTGGCCGACAGCCGCGTCGGCGGCCTGCTTGATCTGCACGGTCTGCCCGCCACCGACGTTGACCTCGCTCGGGGCTTGGGTCGCCGGGTCGTCGTACGTGACGAGGGAGAAGTCGCCGTCGCCCGGGAACGTGGCCGCCTGGACGGTGCCGATGGGCGCGCCGTTCTGTTCCGCGGACCACTGCTTGGCGGCGACACCGCAGTGCCCCGCGGTGAGGAAGCCGGGCTGACCGTCCTGGGTGGTCACATTGAAGCCGAGCGAACAGCGCGCGCCGCCGCCGAAGATGGCGTCGCCGCCCGAGACGAAGGGCTTGAACTCTCCTGCCGACTTCTGGATCCGGGCCATGCCGCCGCCCAGAGACTTCACGGTCGACTCGAGTCTGTTCCACTTCTCACCGGCGACCGTGCGGTCCGCCGTGACAAGGATCTGGTTGGTCTTCGGGTCTACGGACCAAGCCGTTCCCGGGATGGTGGCCTTCTCGGCCAGTGTGCTCGCGGCGGACTTCAGTTCGCCCGCGCTGTTCTCGACACTCCTCGCCACCGCGCCGGCCTTGTTGACCTGGTTGACGACCTTGCTGTCGTCGCCGACGACATTGATGATGATCTGTTGCTTGGCGGCGTCGTAGTAGGCCCCGCCGAAGGCCTCGCCAAGCTTCGGGGCCAGCCTTGAGACGAGATCTGCCGCCGATGCGGCGCTCATCGTCTTCGGGTTCGACTGTGCCGCAGAACCGGAACCGGACTGCGAGGCGTTGGCGTGGGGCAGCAGGATGGCCGCTGCGGCGATGCCCGCCGCTCCGGCTCCCGCAAGAACGGCTTTGCGCTTGGGTATTCGCCTGTGACTCAACTCGTCGCCTCCTGTAGGGGGGTGCGGAGTCCGGTTGCCGACGGAAACCGGGGGACGCGTCCGACCCTTGATACGGATGGGGCGGGAGTTGTACTCATCGCCGTTGCAAAAGAAGTTTCCTGACGAACCGTCAATCAGGTCTCCCCGGGGCCTTCATGACGGCAGTCGGCTGCCGCACCGGCTGCAGTAACGTGCGCCGATCTCCTCGGCCGGAAGATCGCAGCCGGGACAGATCCGGTTGAGCAGACATGCCGCTTCGCCGCCTTGCGCCACGGCGGCGCTGCGGATGGCGAGTCCCGGACGGCGGCAGTGCACCGTCACATAGACCAGTCCGTCCTCGTCGGCGAAAAGCGCACGACGGACGCCACGCGGCAGCCAGGCGACGCACCCGGCCGCCAGCTCCTGCCGCCCACCGGTGTCCGTCTCCAGTCGGCCGCTGCCGCTCAGCACACACAGCAACACGTCGAGATCCGGTTCGACATGGCCGGCGACCCGGGCGGCGGGCAGCATGCGGATGATGTTGGCGTCCAGCTGCCGCCCTTCATCGGAGAGGCGCCACAGAGCACCGCCCCGGTCGGCGGGCAGGTCATGAAGCAGGTCGGCGATGCCGGCGAGCACGCCGGCGGGGGGCACAGCCATGTCGTTCCTCCTGAGCACAAGGTCCTCGGAGAGCGGCACCCACGCCTTCGCCACGGAGGACCCGGCCGACAGGCAGGCGTGCGGTGTTGAGCTGCGTCACGGTGCCAGTGCCGCCCCCGAGCAGAGGCCCGGCATCCAACGGGCCCTCCGCTCGGGCATCATTGCACAGTGCAAAAGAAACAGCGCGCCTGGTGAATCTCCTGTCGTGGCTGCCGGCTCGACGCCGAGGATCCTGGCGTTCGGGAGCCGGTTGTGGCGGTCGGCACGGCACGCAGGGGGATGTACGCAGGGCGCGACCGCGATGTTCAACAGCGCTCCCACCAGCGGGGCGGAGCAGGATGGAAAGAGGCCATGGCCGAACAGACAGCTGCCTCCGGCGGGATGGACGATGTGGAGGCGGTGACCCGAGCCGTGCTGACCGCGTCCCGGCTGCTGGTCGCCGTGTCCGCGCGATCCCTGGCCTCGGTCGAGGACCGGGTGACGCTCCCGCAGTTCCGGCTGCTGGTCGTGCTGTCCACCCATGGCGCCGCGAAGCTCGTACTGCTCGCGGAGCGGCTCGCGGTCAGCCCGTCGACCGCGATGCGCATGGCGGACCGGCTCATCGCCATCGGCCTGGTGGACCGGCAGACCAATCAGGACAACCGGCGCGAGACGGTGCTTCAGCTGACGCCGGAGGGCGTGCGCATCGTCGAGGTCGTGATGGCCAGGCGCCGCCGGGAGATCGCGTCGATCGTCGAGCGCCTGGCCCCCGAGCAGCGCGCGGCGCTGATCGCGGCACTCACCGCATTCAGTGAGGCGGGCGGGGAACCTGATGCCCCTTCGCGGCCGGTCGAACTCCACCCGCTGGGCTGGACGGGAGGCTGAGCCCGCCTTCTGACGGAACGTAACCCTGACGCGCGTGCGCCGTGCACTCATACAGTCCGACTGATCAGATAGTTTCCGTCGGTGATCACTTTTGTACGAAGAATGCTGACCGCTGCCGTGATGGGCGCCGTGCTCGTCGGCTGCTCCAGCGGCAACGGTGGCGGTTCCGCCCAGCCCTCACCCCGCAGAACGGACGCGGTCGCTTCCGCAAAGGCCGCAGAGCCCGCAGAGCCCGGGGAGCCCGGGAAGCCCGGGAAGCCCGGGAAGCCCGGGGAGCCGCTCACGGACAAGGTGCGGAAGGCTCCGACCCTCGCGCCCGGGCCCGGCGGCCTGACGCCCGTTTTCGAGCGCGCACCCAAGTCGGCCGCGAAGGCCGGGAAAACCGTCGCACTCACCTTCGACGCCGACATGACCGCCGACCAGGGGCCCCGGGCCGCGCGTGGCGAGCGTTTCGACAACCCCGCCCTGATCGCCTCGCTCCGGAGGCTCAACGTCCCTTCGACGGTCTTCATGACCGGCCGCTGGGCCGAGGAATACCCGTATCAGGCGAAGGAGATCGGCAACGACCCGCTGTTCGAAATCGCCAACCACTCCTACAGCCACTACGCCTTCAAGTCGCCCTGCTACGGCCTGCCGCTGGTCGCGAAGAACGCCATGCCGGCCGAGGTGGACCGGGCCTTCGCCGCGTTCAAGAAGGCCGGGGCCCGGAATGTGGTGCCGTACTTCCGCTTCCCCGGCGGCTGCTACAACGACGCGTCCCTGCGAGCCCTGGCTCCGGCGAAGGTGACCGCAGTCCAGTGGGACGTCGTGAGCGGCGACGCCTTCGCGACGGACGGGGACGCCGTCGCCGAGCAGGTACTCAAGGGCGTGCAGCCGGGGTCGCTGGTGGTGATGCACTGCACGCGCAGCGCCGCGCCGGTCACGGAGCAGGCGGTCCGCAAGATCGTCCCGGAGCTGCGCAAGCGCGGCTACCGCTTTGTGAAGGTCTCCGACCTGATGCGGGGTGCGTGAACGCGCATGGTTGAGCGGGGCCGTCCGGCAGCCGGTCCGTCCTCGATCGCCGCACGGGCTGATCGTCACCGCACGGGCCTGATCATCGCCACAGGGGCCTGATCTCAGCCCGAGCAGGCCGTCCGCTGGGCCTCCTGCCACTCGCAGACGGGGCAGAGCGTCGCGCCCTTCACCGACTCCGGGTATTCGGTCGGCTTCCGACACAGCACGCATTCGGCGAAAGGCGGCCCGCCGGCCGCCAGGGGCGCGGCGGCAGGTGTCTCGCAGTACGGCTCCTGCGGCTCGTCCTGCTGGTGCGGCTCGTCCATGCCTACGAGGTTAACTCTCGCCGTCCGCCCCGCGGAGCGAGCTCAGCGCACAGGCCGGCGCGCCCGCCACGACCGCGACCAGCAGCGCGGAGATCAGCGGCAGTACGGACAGCTGCACCGTCCCCGTCCGCGAGCCGGTCACCAGCCCGGTCAGGGCGTACTTGGCGGGCGAGCCGCTGGTCACCAGCGCCAGCAGCGCGACGAGCGCGGTGGCCGTGAGCGACCAGCCCCGCGCGTGCAGCAGCGGCCGCGTGCACAGCGCGCCGACCGCCGCCCCCGTCAGCACACAGACCGCCGCGGCGAGCAGCCCCGCGGCCGTGGCGGGAAGCAGTGGGATCGCCACCCGGTTGTCGGCGCTCGTCGCCTTGCTGATCAAGGCGATCACGGTCGTTCCCACAGCGCCCAGTGCCCCCGCGCACGCCACCGCGGCGAGCAGGGACGCCAGATGCACGCGCGGCGGGCTCGTCGCGGCGGCCGCGATGCTGCGCGCGGCCGGGGGCTCCTGGGTTGCGCAGACCCGGACCAGCCAGGCGGTGACCGGCAGCAGCGCGCCGGCGGCGTAGCCGAACGAGTCCAGCACGGGCTGCCCCGACTGCACGCCGACGGCAAGAAAGATCCCGTACAGCAGGACGGGCGGCAGCCAGCGCTGTGAACGCAGCAGCAGGGCGGTCTGATAGCCGAACAGTGCCGTCATGACGCCACCTGCCCCGTCGTCGTAGCGGCGGCTCCGGTCCGGCTCAACTGTCGGATGTGCCACGGCGGCCGTGCCGTGAGCAGCGCCCTGAGCAGCGCGTCGGAGTGCACCACCGCCACCGTCAGCACCGTGCTGCCGTCCGGGCCCGGTTCGTGCGTCGGCGCCCCGGGCAGCCCCTCGGGCACCGGCACACCGGGCGGTCCCGCCACCTCGATCCGTACCAGCGGCCCCTGTTCGGCCGCGCCGGTCCCGCTCGTGCGACGTATCAGAGCGCCCCCGCTCAATACGTGGACAGCGTCCACGGCCCCCGCGAGTCGGCGCGGGTCGTGATCGACGAAGACGACTGCGGCCCCGGCCGCGACCCGTTCCACGACCGCCCGGTCGAATTCCTCGCGCGCCACCGTGTCCAGGCCCGTCCACGCCTCGTCGAGCACCAGCAACTCCGGCTCCGCGAGCAGCGCCTGGGCCACCGCCACCTTCTGGCTGGTGCCCTTGGAGAGCTCGGCGAGCGGGGTACGGGCGTGGCCCGCGGCCCCGAAGCGCTCCAGCCACTCGCCGGCCCGCGCCTCGGCGGCCCGGCGCCCGAGACCGTGGATCCGCCCGAGGCGCGTCAGATAGCCGGTCGCGGTGAACGGCAGCGCGGCCGGGAAGCGTTCGGGGACGTACGCCGTACGTGGCCGGCCGCTGATCCGCCCCTCGGTCTGGGCGTCGATCCCGGCCAGCAGCCGCAGCAGGGTGGACTTTCCGCTGCCGTTGGTCCCCTCGACGCGGACCAGGGCGCGCGCGGGCAGCTCGAGCTCGACTCCGCGCAGCACCCATGGTCCGCCGAGGCCGTAACGGCGGCCGACTCCTTGGAGTTTCAGTTCGCTGCCGCCTTCTGCGGCGTGAGCTCGCTGGGCCGTACGATCACGAATCCCTCGCCCTGGAGCATCAGCTGGACGGCCTCGCCGGAACCGCCACGGATCATCGAGCCGACCGACTGCGAGCGGTGCAGTGAGGTGTGCAGCTGAGCACTCCAGCCGACGACCGCGTCCGTGTCGACGTACACCGGCTGCTGCGCCGTGACGGGTATCACGATGGGGTTGCCCTCGCAGACGACGGCGAGCTTTCCGTAACCGGTGAAGACACTGTTGAAGATGCCGCCGCCGGTCATGCCGGCGCCCTTCACGGTCTTGATCTCGTACGAGAGGGAGGCGTCGAAGCAGAGGACGTTGCGACCGTTGACGGTGAGCGCATCGCCCTGCTCGATATCGACGATGAAGCAGTTCTGGGCCTCGTGCGCGAACCAGGCCTCTCCCTCCCCACGCACCGCCATCAGCGGCAGGCCCTCGCCCGTCATGGCGCGCTTGAGCATGCCGCCGAGGCCCTGGCCCTTGCGCTCGAACCGGAGGTTTCCGCGGAAGGCGACCATTGATCCCTGCCGCGCGTGCATCTCGCCGTTGACGGCGTACTTGACCGATTTGGCGTTCTGCAGACTCATTCCGGGCACCGAAGCCTGCTGCGCCATGTTCTCCGAGGCAAAGAGATCGCTCTTCATGGCGTGCATCGTCGCCCGGAGGCCTCCGTTCCGCCAATAATCCCGACCGGAACGGCTGGCAGACTGGACGGTGTGAGCAGCGACGAAACCCTCCCCGACAGTCCCTTTAGGCACGAAATCACCTCCCGTGACGCGGCCCCGCAGTTCGTCCTTCCGCTGGTGGTACACATCGAGAAGGCCGAACCCCCGGCCCGTACCGACGCGCTGGAGTCCGCTGCCCGCGCCGTCCTCGACATCCTGAGCGACGGGCGTTCGCTGGACGACGGCGAGTGGGCGCAGGCGATGCGGGACTGGCAGGACGCCCGGATCCGCAAGGTGGTGCGGCGGGCGCGCGGCGCCGAGTGGCGCAAGGCCGCGGGGCTGCCGGGCATCACCGTGACGAGCGGGACCGCAGAGGTACGGGTCTTCCCGCCCGTCCCGCTGGACGGCTGGCCGAAGGAGCTGGCCAAGCTCCAGGTGTCGGGCACGGATCTCGACGACCCCGAGCCGCCCGCCGCTCCCGATCCCACCGCCCCGGTGCTGTGGTTGAGCCCGGATCTGGACATGTCGGCGGGCAAGGCGATGGCGCAGGCCGGCCACGGTGCCCAACTCGCCTGGTGGGAGCTGTCGGAGGCGGACCGCAAGGCGTGGCGCGAGGCCGGCTTGCCGCTCTCGGTGCGCACCGCGGAGCCCGCGCGCTGGCGAAAACTCACGGTCAGCGGCCTGCCGGTGGTGCGCGACGCGGGCTTCACCGAGATCGCTCCGGGCTCCTGCACGGTGGTCGCGGATCATCCGTCGCTGCGCGGCTGAACACTGGGGCCCCGCGTTACGTACCTCTGAGTACCGCCAAGTAGGTTGAACGCTGTTTCAGCCGGCGGTTGATCTGCCGTGGAACGTATCGGCTCTGGAGGCACTTTGTTGCGGCGCATCAACGGGACAGCACTCATCATCGCGGCCCTGGTCGCCACGGTAGGCGCGCTGGCGTTTCCCGTGTGGTCGTACGCGGACCGTTCCGGCACCGGCCAGGACAATCTCAACGCCGCGGCCGTGTCGACCCAGTGGGGACCGCTCACGGCCACGGACCGGGACTTCCTGGTGAAGGTCCGGCTGGCCGGACTCTGGGAGCTGCCCGCAGGACAGCAGGCGATCGAACGCGCCCCGACCAAGGCGATCAAGGACGCGGGCGACCACCTCATCGTCGGCCACACCGACCTCGACAAGCGGGCGCGCGATGTCGCGGCGAAGCTCGGCGTCGAACTGCCGAACCAGCCGAACGAGCAGCAGCAGGGCTGGCTGCAGGAGCTGTCGGCGGCGAGCGGCGATGAGTACGAGCGGAAGTTCGCGAACCTGCTGCGCAACGCGCACGGCAAGGTCTTCGCACTGATCGCCCAGGTCCGGCACACCACCCGGAACACGCTGATCCGGCAGCTGGCCACCGACGCGAACCAGACGGTCCTGGACCACATCACCATGCTGGAGGGGACCGGATTCGTCGACTTCGACGCCATCGCCAACGAGGCGGCCGGCAAGGCGTCGGCCAGCCCGACAGGTCCGCCGCCGCCGAACGGCAACCTGCCGCCGCAGCCGGCACCCGTGTCCCCGAGTGGGGACCAGTCCTTCACCTCGCGTCCGTCCACCCAGCCGGGAGCACCGACAGCGATCAACACCAACCGTCCGTGACCCGTCGGTAACTCCGGTCCGCCGGAACCTCAAATCAACCTCTGAACGTCCCCTCCTCTGGATTCACCGCCGTCCGGCGGGGCCATAGGCCCTGCACGCACCGTCACACGGCACGGGGGAGGGGACTCATGGAACTCGGTATAGGCATCGGCTGGCGCCCGGAGATCGCGGACGCGGTGGAGGAACTGCCAGGCGTCGACTGGGTCGAGGTTGTCGCGGAGAACATCTGCCCGGGCCATCTGCCCGCCGCCCTGACCCGCCTGCGCTCGCGCGGCGTCAAGGTCATCCCGCACGGCGTCTCGCTGGGCCTCGGGGGCGCGGACCGCCCGTCCGAGCAGCGGCTCGCCGACCTGGCGGAGCGGGCGACGGCGCTCGGCGCGCCCCTGGTCACGGAGCACATCGCCTTCGTACGGGCCGGTGGCGTGCTCACTGCCTCGCCGCAGCTGGAAGCGGGCCATCTGCTGCCGGTGCCGCGCACCTGGGACGCGCTGAAGGTGCTCTGCGAGAACGTCCGTATCGCGCAGGACGCGCTGCCGGTGCCGCTGGCTCTGGAGAACATCGCGGCACTGATCTCCTGGCCGGACGAGGAGCTCACCGAGGGCCAGTTCCTCGCGGAACTGGTCGAGCGCACGGGCGTACGCCTGCTGATCGACGTGGCCAACCTCCACACGAACCACGTCAACCGCGGCGAGGATCCGTCGGTGGCGCTGGACGAACTCCCGGTCGAGGCGATCGCGTACGTCCATGTCGCGGGCGGCATCGAACGCGACGGCGTCTGGCACGACACCCACGCCCATCCGGTGACCCAGCCGGTCCTGGACGTCCTGACGGAGCTCCGCTCCCGGGTGTCCCCGCCGGGCGTACTGCTGGAGCGGGACGACGACTTCCCGCCCGCGGCCGAGCTCTCGGCGGAACTGACGACGATCCGCGCAACGTTGGCGGCAGCCGCGCCCGCGGGCTCGCACGGGGGGCGCTCGACGGCTTCCGGCCCGCGTGGGGAAGCCCGCGCCCACGAGGGGCCGAAGGCCTGCGGCCAGGTCGAGACGGGTCGGGGGAGCTCTCCTGCCCCACGAGAGCGCGTCGCCCTCGACCAGACCGCCCTTCTCTCCGCACTCGTCGCCGGCACCCCCGCCCCCGAAGGCTTCGACTCCCGGCGCCTGCGCGTGCAGAGCCGTGCCCTCGCCGCCAAGCGGGCCGATGTCGTCGCCAAGGTCGCGCCCGAGCTGCCGGAGATAGTCGGCGCGGGCTATCGCGCCGAGTACCTCGCGTACGCCAAGTCCCGCCCCATGCGCGCCGGGTACCGCCGCGACGCGCTCGACTTCGCCGAGCAGCTCCTCGTCGCCGGGCGGCCCGCGGACGACAACGCCCGGCGCCTGCTGACCCGCTGGTGGGAGGAGCGCGTCGCGCCCCATCCGCCGCGCCGCTCGACCCGTCTCGTACGCGCGGCCCGTGCCGCTCTTGTCAGGAGGTGAGCGGAATGACCCTGCTCGCTGTGTTGGTCTATCTCGCCGTCGGCGCCTCCTCCGTCGCGCTGATCATCCGGGTGTCCGCCGCCCAGCGCCGCCACCCGGCCGGCGGCGGTATCCACGACGTCTACGAGGCCGCCTTCCTCAGCGGCGGCCCCGCCCGGGTGGTGGACGCCGCGCTCGCCGCCCTGCACGCGGACGGCCGGCTCGCCATCGGCGGCCCGGGCATCGTCGCCGTACGAAATCCGGTCGCCCACGACCCGGTCGAGCGCGCGCTACTCGATGAACTCGCCGTCGCCCCGACCGGCGCGCTGCACACACTCCGGATCGCCGCGATGCGCAGCCCCGGCGTGCAGGCGATCGGCGACGGCCTCGCCGCACGCGGGCTGATGGTGCCGCCCGGGCAGAACCGGGGCCCGGCCGTGTGGGGTCTCACCCAGGGCATCCTGTGCGTGCTGGCCCTGCCGCTCGCCTTCGCCCTCACCGTTGTCAGCTTCCTCGCGGACGAATCGGTCGACTCCGGGCCACCATTCATCGCGTTGGTCCTGCCGGCCCTGATCGCGGGCATCGTGATCGGCTTCGTCATGGCGGGCCGCGCCCGGCGCCGGATCAGTACGGCCGGGCGGGACGCGCTCCGCTCGTACCGTGTTCAGTACGCCCAGGCGTACTCACCGGCTCATCTGGTCGCGCTCCACGGCCTGCGTGCCGTGCCGGATCCCGCGCTCCAGGCCCAGTTGACCGCGGCGGCGCGGGTCCCCGCGGGCGTCCGAGGCGCCCACTCGGCGTCGGGCCACTCGTACACCTCGTACCCGGACTCGGTGGCCGTGTGGTGCGCCGGATCGAGCCCGGGTTCCGGCTGTGGCAGCTCCAGTTGCGGAGGCTCCTCCGGTGGCGGTTCGAGCTGCGGTGGCGGATCCAGCTCCAGCTGCGGCGGTTCGTCCGGGGGTTCCAGCTGCGGCGGTTCCTCGGGCGGTTCCAGCTGTGGCGGTTCGTCCGGGGGCTCGAGCTGCGGTGGCAGCAGCAGTTCCTGACCCGCACCGGCCCCTGGCTCGTACTTCACCTCTCGTACTTCATGTCTCCTACTTCATGTCTCCCACTTCACCCAACAGCCCACGGGATCACGCCCGAGCCGACTAGCGTGCTGGAGCGCACGCAGGAGGCAGCATGCGTTCCCTCACCGGCACCGGCCTGATCGTCGTCGCCCTGACGGCGACCATCGCCGCGCTTCTCTTCCCGGTCTGGTCGTACGACGACCGCTCCGGAACCGGCCTCGCCAATCTCCGGGCGGGTTCCGTACCCACCCGCTGGGGCCCGCTCTCCGCCGCCGACCGGGACTTCATCGTCCGCGTCAGACTTGCCGGCCTGTGGGAACTCCCCGCAGGCCAGCAGGCCGTCGGCCGCGCCCCGACCGTTGCGGTCAGAGTGGCCGGCGAGCATCTCGTTGCGGGCCACACCTATCTCGACGCCCGCGTCCGCGAGGTCGCGGCGCGGCTCACCATGGAGCTGCCCAGCCAGCCGACGGCCCAGCAGCGGGGCTGGCTGCAGGAGTTCAGCGAAGCGCGTGGCCAGGAGTACGAGACCACGTTCGCGAACATCCTGCGCCGGGCCCACGGCAAGGTCTTCTCCCTCGTCGCCGACATCCGCGACAGCACCCGCAACACACTCGTGCGCGAACTGGCCGACGACGCCAACACCACCGTCCTCGACCACATCAACGTCCTTGAGGCGACCGGCCTCGTCGACTACGACGCCATCGCCGCCGACGCCGCCGCCACGACGACCGCGAGCCCCACCGGGCCGCCACCGCCCGCCCGCGGCGCGACACCGCCGCCGGCCGGCCCCGCCACGCCGACACCGACCCCGTTCTTCCCGCTGCCGCCCCCCGTCTCCCGCCCACGCACCGGCGTCACGAACGAATAACACCCGGTCCACATGGTGAACAGCCCATGGCGGACCGGAGGACAACTCGCGTAGAACTCGGCCATGTTCTCGGTCCTCTTCGTGCTGGTCGCATGGGCCGCGGCGGGCATCAGCTGCGCCCGGCTCTGTCTCGCTGCCGTAGAAGCCGCTCGCCCCGCCGCCGAGAGCCCCGGCCGGAAGCTGGCGCTGACTCTGTACGAGGCCGCGTTCCTGGCCGGCGGCCCGCACCGGGTCACCGATCTCACCCTCGTCTCCATGCACCGCCGCCGCAGGCTGCTGCTCGCGCACACCGGCTGGGCCACGGTCGTCGACCCGGAGTGCGAGGACGATCTGGAGCGCTCGGTCATCGGCGCGATAGGGCCGGCGGGGCAGGCCCGGACAGCGGCGGTACGAGCCGCTGCGTCCGCCGCGGACGCGGTACGGGCGCTGGCCGACCGGCTCGTCAGCGCCGGCCTCGCGGTTCCCGACAACGTCAGGTCGCACGTCGCCTCCGCCGTGCGGGGTGTGCAGGGCGCCACCGTCCTCACCGTGGCGCTGGCGGCCGCCACACTGCTGCTTCCTCAGGAACAGCGCGCCGACGCCCCGGTCCTCGCCTGGTTCGCGCTGCCCCTGCTGCTCACTCTCGGCTGTCTCGCCATTGCGCGGGTCGAGGTGCATCCGTACACCCGCTGGGCCTCGCCCGCCGGTCAGCGACTGCTCGGCTCGCTCTCCCCCAGGAGTGGCGGTGACGAGCGCGCGTTCCTGACCGCGGTCGCCGTCCGCGGTGTCGGCGCCGTCGACGATCCGGTCCTGCGTGCGGCGCTCACCGGCGGCCGTACGGCGCATCGGAGTCATTGACCCCGACACCGGACATCGGTGCTTTACATCGTTAATCGTCCCGCCAAGGATCCCTTTCGTCCCGTGGCCGCCGGCCGCCGTGCGCACGAAAGGAACGCGATGAGAGCAGTTGCGAAGTACGGGGCCGTGACAAGCCTCGGTTCCTTGGTTCTGTCCGCTCTCGTCGTCGCTCCGGCCGGCGGTGCCACCACCGCCTCCGCCGCGTCGCACGGCACGGCCGTCGCGGCCGCGCGCGCCGCCGCGGCGGGCATCGCCTTCGGACGCTGCCCCGAAGCCGAGATGCTGCCCGATTCGATCCAGTGCGGCACGGTGAAGGTACCGCTCGACTACGCCCAGCCCGCCGGCCGGCAGATCGAGCTGACGGTCAGCCGCGGAAAGGCGACCGGCAAGCCCGCCGAGTACCAGGGCGCGTTCATCTACAACCCCGGCGGTCCCGGCGCCTCCAGCATGTACTTTCCGATGGCCGCCGCGCTCCCCGAGTGGAAGGGCATCGCCCGCGCCTACGACATCGTCGGCTACTCCCCGCGCGGTGTCGGCCGCTCCGCGCCGCTCTCCTGCATCGCCCCGGCCGACTTCCTCAAGGCGCCGACCCCGGCACCGGTCCAGCCCTCCCCCTCGTACAAGCAGGAGCGGATCGCGCAGGCGAAGGCGTACGCGCAGGGCTGCGCGCGCAACGCGGGACAGGCGCTGCGCCACTACACCTCGCTCAACAACGCCCGTGACCTGGAGGTGCTGCGGGCGGCGCTCGGGGAGCAGAAGCTGACCTTCATGGGCGCCTCGTACGGCACCTACTTCGGCGCGCTGTACGCGACCCTCTTCCCGTCCCATGTGCGCCGCATGGTCTTCGACTCGGCGGTCAACCCGGCCACGGAGCAGATCTGGTACCGCAACAACCTCGACCAGTCGTTCGCTTTCGAGAGCCGCTGGGCGGACTTCCGCGCCTGGGTCGCCAAGCACGACAAGACGTACCACCTGGGTGCCACACCCGAGGCGGTGGCGCGCAGTTACGAGCGGGTGCGCGCCCGGCTGGCCGAAAAGCCGGCGGGCGGCAAGGTCGGCCCCGGCGAACTGCACGCGGCGTTCCTGGCGGTCGGCTACTACGACGGCTACTGGACGCGGCGCGCCGGCGCGCTGTCCGAGTATCTGAAGGGCAATGCGAAGCCGCTGATCGACCAGGCGGCGCCGGAAGCGGCCGAAGCGCGGGAGGCGGAGAACGGCCAAGCCGTCTACACCGCCGTCGAGTGCAACGACGCTCCATGGCCGACGGACTGGAAGGTGTGGGACCGCGACAACAGCGCGCTGGCGCGCAAGGCACCCTTCGAGACCTGGGACAACGCCTGGATGAATCTGCCGTGCGCCTTCTGGCCGGCTCCGCGGCAACAGCCGCTGGAGGTGCACACGCAGCGCGGTGCGCTGCCTCCGGTGCTGATCCTGGCGGCGCAGCGGGACGCGGCGACGCCGTACAAGGGGGCGCTTGAGCTGGCGCGGCGGCTGAAGGGTTCGGTGCTGATCACGGAGGAGAAGGCCGGTACCCACGGCATCGGCGGCGGCGACAACAAGTGCGTCAACGGCTATCTGGAGGACTACCTGCTGCACGGGAAGACGCCGGTGCGGCGCGCTTCGTGCGCGCCGCACCCGGAGCCGGACCCGGTGTCGCTGGACCGCAGGGCGGCGAGCCCCAGGCTGCCGCACGCCGTCTGATCTTCCGGGTCGGGGATGGCCGGGCCCGCTCCGTGCGGGCCCGGCCACCATGTCTTTCAGGCCAGTCCGGCCACCAGCTCGGCGACGGACTTGCGGCGGCCGGTGTAGAACGGCACCTCTTCGCGGACGTGCATCCGGGCCTCGGAGGCGCGCAGATGACGCATCAGGTCGACGATGCGGTACAGCTCGTCGGCCTCGAAGGCCAGGATCCACTCGTAGTCACCGAGCGAGAACGACGCGACCGTGTTGGCGCGCACGTCGGGGTAGCCGCGGGCCATCTTGCCGTGGTCTGCGAGCATCCTGCGACGGTCCTCGTCCGGCAGCAGGTACCAGTCGTAGGAGCGCACGAAGGGGTAGACGCTGACGTAGTCGCGCGGCGTCTCGTCCGCCAGGAAGGCCGGGATGTGCGACTTGTTGAACTCGGCGGGGCGGTGCAGCGCCATGTTCGACCAGACCGGCTCGAGCGCGCGGCCCAGCTTGGTGCGCCGGAAGAGGTTGTACGCCTCCTGGAGCTCGTCCGCGGTCTCCGCGTGCCACCAGATCATGACGTCCGCGTCGGCACGCAGACCGGACACGTCGTACGTGCCACGCACGGTGATGTCCTTCGCGGCGAGCTGGTCGAACAGCTCCTGGACCTCGTCGGCGTAGCCGGCGCGATTCTCGGGGAGGAGATCGCGCAGCTTGAAGACGGACCACAGGGTGTAGCGGACGACCTCGTTGAGGTCCTTCGCCTTCTTCCCCGCGTTGGGAATCTTTTCCGGTGCAGTCATGAGGCTATTCTCCCGCGTCGTCCCCAGTGCCCCGCACCAGGGTGGACGTGGCGATGATCTCGTCGGCCGCGCGCTGTGCGCCGGCGATGCAGGCGGGGATGCCGACGCCGTCGTAGGCCGCGCCGCAGACCCTGAGGCCCGGCAGCTTGGCGACCTCGTCGCGGATCCGGGCGACGCGCGCGAGATGCCCGACCGGGTACTGCGGCAGTCCGTCGATCCACCGGGTCACCTCGGTGGCCACGGGCCGGGCCGCGAGTCCGGTCGCCTCACCGAGGTCGCGCAGCGATACGTCGACGAGCTCGGCGTCCTCGCGGTGCAGATGCTCCTCCTCGCCGTACCGGCCGATGGAGGTGCGCAGCACGAACAGGTCGGCGGAACCCTCGTCGACCCAGCCCCACTTGCGGGTGGAGAAGGTGGACGCCTTGATGGTGCGGCCGTCGACGGGCGGCACCAGGAAACCGCTGCCCTGCGGCATCCCGGCCAGGTCCGCGCGGCGGAAGGCCATGGTGACCAGTGCCATGGAGGCGTACTCGATCCGGCCGAGCTCCGCGGCGGCCGCCGGTGACTCGGCGGCCAGCAGCGCGGCCGAGGACCAGGCGGGGGCCGCGAGCACCACGCCGTCGGCGGCGATGACGCGCTGGTCGGTGCGGATCTGCCAGCCTTCGGCACTGCGGGTCATACCGAGGACGGGCGTCTCCATGAGGATCTCGCCGCCCTGCGCGCGTACGGCGTCGGCGACGGCGGCCGGCAGCTGCCCCACGCCGCCTTCGATGCCCATGAACACCGGGCCGGCGGACTGCTGGCGCGCGGCCTTCGCCTGGATGTCCTGGACGGCGGCGAGCAGCGAGTCGTGGGTCTTCGCCGCTTCGAAGAGCTGGGGGACGGCGGCGCGCATCGAGATGCGGTACGCGTCTCCCGCGTACACCCCGCCGAGCAGCGGTTCCACCAGCCGGTCGACGACCTCCCGGCCGAGGCGTTCGGCGACGTACGTGCCGACGGCGACATCGTCACCGAGCTCGACGGGTGCGAGATCGCGTTCGTGCTCGATTCGGGCGATGCCCTCGGCGGAGAGCAGTCCCGCGAGTGCCGCCGGGTCGCTCGGCACGCCCATCACATGGCCCTTGGGCATCGGGCGCAGCGCGTCCCGTGTCCACACGAAGGCGGAGGCGGTGGCCGGCGGCCGGAGCCGGTCGGCGAGACCGACGGCGCGGGCCAGTTCGACCGCTTCGGGGCGGCGGGCGAGCATCGACTCGGCACCGAGGTCGACCGGGGCGCCCTCGATCTCGCCGGCCTGCAGCTTGCCGCCCAGCCGGTCGGTGGCCTCGAGGAGGGTGACGCGCACACCGGAGGCGATCAGCCGGTGCGCGGCCGCGAGACCGGCGATGCCGCCTCCGATGACGACGACATGACCCGTACGTGTGTCCGCGTTCATGGATCAACTCTCTCAGACCCGTAACGAGTCCTGACCGTGACCGCTTCGGGACCGGAAAGGGGCAACCTCCGGCACGGCCTCGAACGTCGAACCGGCAACACTCAGCATCTGTCCCGGGGGGCTTGTATGCGTGCACGTCGTACGGTCGCGGCACTGTTTCTCACCGCTTCACTCGCCCTCGCGGGGTGCAGTGGGGCCGATGCCGGATCCACCCAGGACAACAAGGCCGCGAAGCCCGCGGCCCAGGGCGCGAAGGGCGGCGGCTACCAGGCCGACGAGTCGGCTTCCGGCGCCCGGCGGACGCCACCGAAGCAGCCGGTCTCCCTGGCTCCGTCCCACATCATCCGCACGGCCGAGCTCGACGTGGAGGTCAAGGACGCCCCGAAGGCGCTCGCCGCCGCCCGCAGGACGGCCCTGAGCGCCGGCGGCCATATCGCCAACGAGAGCACCGAACGGATCGACGACACCCATGTGACCTCGCGCGTCGTCCTGCGCGTCCCGCAGGAGAAGTACGACGCGGTCCTCGCCGAGCTGGCCGGTGCCGGAAAGCTGCTCTCCCGCAAGGCCGACGCCAAGGACGTGACCGACCAGGTCGTGGACGTGGAGAGCCGTACAGCGACGCAGCGGGCCAGCGTGAACCGCGTACGGGCGCTGATGGACCGGGCCACCAAGCTCAGCGACGTGGTGACGCTGGAGGGGCAACTGAGCAGCCGCCAGGCGGAGTTGGAGTCGCTGCTCGCCCAGCAGGCCGCGCTCAAGGACCGTACGACACTGGCCACCATCACCCTGTCGCTCTCCGAGAACGAGGACAAGGGGCAGCAGGCGGAGGACGACGGCCCCGGTTTCCTTGACGCGCTCGGCGGCGGCTGGCACGCGCTGGTGACGGCAGCGCTGTGGATCGGGATCGCGATCGCGGCGGTCGCTCCGTGGGCCGCGGCGTTCGCGCTGCTGTACGCCCTGTGGCGTTGGGCGATACGGCCCCGTCTGCCGAAGCGCCCCGCGCCGGAGACCGCACAGCCGGCTCCCCTGCCCGTGCACGGGCCCGGCCAGGGCTGAACCGCCGCTTCCCCGTAGCGTGTTCTCCATGGCAACGGAGCGGCTGGTGGTCATCGGGGGCGATGCGGCAGGCATGTCCGCCGCATCGCAGGCACGCAGGCTCAAGGGCCCGGAGGAGCTGGAGATCGTCGCGTTCGAGCGCGGGCACTTCAGCTCGTACTCGGCGTGCGGGATCCCGTACTGGGTCGGCGGTGATGTGCCGGAGCGCGACGATCTGATCGCCCGTACGCCCGCCGAGCACCGCGAGCGCGGGATCGATCTGCGGATGCGTACGGAGGTGACGGAGATCGACGTCGCCGGGCAGCGCGTGCACACCCGCGACCTCGAAGCGGGCACCGATTCCTGGACGGGCTTCGACAAGCTGGTCATCGCGACCGGCGCGCGTCCCACCCGCCCCGCGCTGCCGGGCATCGACGCACCGGGCGTCCACGGGGTGCAGACCCTCGACGACGGCCAGGCTCTGCTGGCCACCCTCGACGCTACGAGCGGCCGGCGCGCGGTCGTCGTGGGTGCCGGCTACATCGGCGTCGAGATGGCGGAGGCGCTGCTGAAACGCGGTTACGAGGTGACCGTCCTCAACCGCGGCGAGCAGCCGATGGCCACGCTCGACCCGGACATGGGCCGCCTGGTCCACAAGGCGATGGACGGTCTGGGCATCACGACGGTGACGGACGCGGCGGTCACCAAGGTCCTCACGGGCCAGGACGGCCGGGTGTCGGCGGTCGCCACGGAGTCCGCCTCGTACCCGGCGGATGTCGTGGTTCTCGGCATCGGAGTCGAGCCGGAGACGACGCTCGCCCGCGCCGCCGGCCTGCCGCTCGGTGTGTACGGCGGTCTGCTCACCGATCCGGCGATGCGGGTGCGCGGCCACCAGAACATCTGGGCGGGCGGCGACTGTGTGGAGGTCCTCGACCTGGTCTCGGGCCGCGAACGCCATATCGCACTGGGCACGCACGCGAACAAGCACGGCCAGATCATCGGCTCCAACGTGGGCGGGGATTACGGAATGTTCCCCGGTGTCGTCGGCACCGCCGTCAGCAAGGTCTGCCACCTGGAGATCGCGCGCACCGGCCTGCGCGAGAAGGACGCCCGCGCCGTGGGCCTGCAGTACGTCACCACCACGATCGAGTCGACGAACAGCGCCGGCTACTACCCCGGCGCCACCGTGATGACGGTGAAGATGCTCGCGGAACGCCGTACGGGCCGACTGCTCGGCGTCCAGATCGTCGGCGGCGAGGGCGCGGCAAAGCGCGTGGACATCGCGGCGGTGGCGCTGACCGCCGGAATGACGGTGGAACAGATGATGTCCCTGGACCTCGGCTACGCCCCGCCGTTCTCTCCGGTCTGGGACCCGGTCCTGGTGGCGGCGCGCAAGGCGGTGTCCGCGGTCCGCAAGGCGGGGTGACCGGGCTCGACAATCAGGCCCGTCGAACGTACGGGTCCTGGCGAGCGGTCCGCCCGTGCGGACAGGAGTCGGGCGGGGCAAGGCTCAGCGGGAGGCCGGCGGGCGGCTTTCGCCGAGGTCCCTCGCGTCGGCGAGCGCCCTGTCGAGCCGGCGCCGCAGCGGCCGGGCCAGCGGTCGCTCTACGAGCCGGTGCACCAGCCAGGCTGCCAGCAGCATTCCGCCGACCAGCAGGCCGACGAGCGCATACGCCGGTACGCGAGGCTCGAGCACCCTGATGAGTTCCCAGCCGATGTTCTGGTGCAGCAGATAGAGCGGGTATGTGGCAGCGCCCGCGTAGGGCAGCCATCGCCACGTCATCCACGACAGCTTTCCGGCCGCGACCAGGCCCATTACCCCGAAGCACGTTGCCATGACCGCCATGACCGGCCAGAAGGGAATGGGGTGGTCGAAGTAGCCGAGCGTGCGGCTCCAGGTGGTGCGCGCGGCGGGCACAGCCGCCCCGAAGCACACCAGGACGATGGCTGTGAGCAGCAGCGTCGGCCGGAACCGGTACATGAGGTAGAACGCCATTCCGGCGATGAAGTACCAGCAGTGGTTCGGCATGACCATCAACCGGAAGGCGTCGTCGCCGAACTTGCTGAAGGCCATCCCCGCCACCGCCCACACGCAGCAGAAGACGAGGACTCGCCGGTAGGTCAGACCCCACCAGGCCACGACCGCGAACAGCAGATAGAAGCGGAGTTCGGCGAAGAGGGTCCAGTACACGCCGTCGACCATGCGGACCCCGAGTGGCTCCTGAAGCATGGTCAGGTTCGTCAGGACGTCCGGCCACGGCAGCGGCTTCTGGCCGCCAGGTATGAGCAGCAGCACCGCCGTGGTGGCGAGAACGGCGAACCAATAGGCCGGGTAGAGGCGGGTCACGCGGGAGACGAAGAAGTCTCCCACCGACCGGCCCCAGCAGCTCATACAGATGACGAAGCCGCTGATGAGGAAGAAGAGCTCCACGCCCAGCCAGCCGTACGCGGCGAAGGGGAAGGCGGTGGGGAACTTGGCTTGCCCGGATGCCGACCAGCCCTCGCCGCGCGCCAGGTAGTGGTAGGCCACCACCATCAGCGCGGCGAGCAGTCGCAGGCCGTCCAGTGCGGCTATTCGCCCGCGCCTGGGCGCGGGCATGGATATGTGCGTCGGCGCCGGTTCCTGCCCCGGGCGGGGCAGGGCAAGCGTCGGGGCGTCCTGTGTCACGTGGTCTGATCCCCCGGGTCTGGCGCGTGGTCTGCGGGTCTAGCGAGCGGTCCGCTCGTGGACGTACTCCACGAGGCGCGTCAGCGCGTCCGGGTCCGTCGTCGGCAGCACACCGTGGCCCAGGTTGAAGACATGCCCCTCCAGGCCCGCCGCCGCGTCCAGGACCTCGCGGGTCTTCGTCTCCACCGCCTCCCGCGTGGAGAAGAGGACCGCCGGGTCGAGGTTGCCCTGGAGCGCCTTGCCCGGGCCGACCCGGCGGGCCGCCTCGTCCAGCGGGACCCGCCAGTCGACGCCGACGACATCCGCGCCCGCCTCGCCCATCAGGCCGAGGAGTTCGCCGGTGCCGACGCCGAAGTGGATGCGGGGGACGCCGTACGAGGCCACCGCGTCGAAGACCTTGGCCGAGGCAGGCATCACCGAGCGCCGGTAGTCGGCGGGGGCCAGCGCGCCCACCCACGAGTCGAAGAGCTGCACGGCGCTCGCGCCCGCCTCGATCTGCACCTTGAGGAAGGCGGAGGTGATCTCGGCGAGGCGGTCCAGCAGATCGGCCCACAGCTGCGGGTCGCCGTACATCAGCGCCTTGGTGTGCTCGTGGTTGCGCGAGGGACCGCCCTCGACGAGGTAGCTGGCGAGGGTGAAGGGCGCACCGGCGAAACCGATGAGCGGAGTCGGGCCGAGCTCGCCGGTGAGCATCCCGATCGCCTCGGTGACGTACCAGACGTCCTCCGGCGTGAGGTCGCGCAGCCGCGCCAGGTCCGCGCGGGTGCGGATCGGTTCGGCGACGACCGGGCCGACGCCCGGCTTGATGTCGAGGTCGATGCCGATGGCCTTGAGCGGTACGACGATGTCGCTGAAGTAGATCGCGGCGTCAACCTTGTGCCTGCGCACCGGCTGGAGCGTGATCTCGGTGACCAGCTCGGGCTGCATGCACGACTCGAGCATCTGAGTGCCCTCGCGCACCTTGAGGTACTCGGGCAGTGAGCGCCCCGCCTGCCGCATGAACCAGACCGGTGTGTGCGGCACCGGCTCACGCCGGCACGCCTTCAGGAAAGCGGAGTCGTACGTCTTGGTCGGCATGCCCGAGGGGCTGTCATTGGCACTCACGCCCAGAATCTTCGCACGTACACCTGAAGTGGCCGCCCCGGGCCGGGTGTCCCTCCCTGCGCGAAGCCCCCGTTCCGCCTACTCTTCCCCGCATGGCTGCGGCTCAGGGACATTTTTCCGATCATTCCAACGGCGCTGACGATGCGGACAGCGCGGAGGGGAATGCCGTCCCGCGCGCGTTCCGGCAGGCGGTCGACGCACTGCGGGCCGCGCGACTGCGACCCGAGATCGAGGTGGACCCGACGCGCCCGCCGCAGCGCCTCGCCCCGCATGCGTACGCCCTGGAGGCCGCGGTCGTCGACGGCGACGACGATCTGGCGGACGGCCGGCTCGTCCTGCTGCACGATCCGGCCGGCCATGACGCCTGGCAGGGCACCTTCCGGCTGGTGACACTCGTACGCGCGGAACTGGAGCCGGAGATGGCGGCCGATCCGCTGCTGCCCGAGGTCTGCTGGTCGTGGCTGACGGGCGCTCTGGAGGCACGCGGTCTGTCGTACGGGGAGCCGAGCGGGACCGTCACCCGCGCGGGGTCTCACTATTTCGGTGGACTCTCCGAGCGACAGCCGGTGACGCAGATCGAGATCCGGGCCTCGTGGACGCCGCGGGAGGGTGTCGGCGGAGTCCCGGACTCGGCTGCACACTTCGCGGCCTGGTGCGATCTGCTCTGTCAGGTCGCCGGGCTGCCGCCGTCGTCGGCCGGTACGGCGGACTCGGCGACGGGCGTGGTGTCGTTGCCACAGCGGCGCGGTCCGCAACAGCCGTAGTCCGTACCCGGGTCGCGGCCAGGGAGACTGAGCCCGGGCAACTGAGCCCGGTGGTCACAGCTCGGCAGTCACAGTTCGGCAGTCGCAACTCGATGCTCGGGATGCTCGTGATGCGTGCGTGCTTCGTGATCCGGGACGGGCTCGCTCGTAGGATGATCGATCACGCGTCCGAATTGCCCCAATTGTTACTCACCAAATCGTGATCATTCTCTAAAGGCGGGCGGGTTTGGTGCCGAAGAGGTTCGTGACCCTTCAAGCACGGTTCGCCCCGGCTTCCTCCCCGAGCCGGCTCTGTCCCGCACCTTCCCAGGAGGCCTGGTGTCCGTTCTTCTCGAGCAGCCCGCAAGCCTGGTCGCCTACCGCCCGAACAAACCGACGGCCATGGTCGTCGTGGCCGACCCGCGCGTCCGCTCCACCGTCACCCGCCACCTGTGGGCCCTCGGAGTGCGTGACGTGATCGAGGCGTCGTCCATCGCGGAGGCCCGCCCCCGCGTCGGCAACCCGCGCGACATCTGCGTGGCCGACGTCCACCTGCCCGACGGTTCCGGGCTGACCCTGCTGTCCGAGACCCGAGCCGCGGGCTGGCCCAACGGCCTGGCCCTCTCCGCCGCCGACGACATCGGCGCCGTGCGAAACGCCCTCGCGGGCGGCGTCAAGGGCTATGTCGTCACCGGTACGCGTACGAACATCGGGCACCCGACCCGCCCCGGGGCCGCCCCCATCGGCGCCGCGGCCAACCGGATGCACCGCCGCCCCCCGGGTGCCCCGAGCCACCCGGGCGGCTACCGCGAGCTCTCCGGCCGCGAGGTCGAGGTGCTCCGCCTGGTCGCCGAGGGCCAGTCCAACAAGGCGATCGGCGTCTCGATGGGCCTGTCCGCACTGACCGTCAAAAGCCACTTGGCCCGCATCGCACGCAAGCTCGGCACCGGCGACCGAGCCGGAATGGTGGCCGTCGCTCTGCGCACCGGGATCATCCACTGACCGCTCTACATTTCTTCACGCCCGTCGACGGAACGTTCCGTCGACGGGCGCCGTCCGTTGACGGATACCCTTGACACGTGACCGACGCCCAAGAGACCGCAGCAGAGACAGCACTGCGAACCACCGGGGGCGCTCCCCCGGACGACGTCGAACCGGCGCCGATTCCCTTGCTGGAGCCCCGTGAAGGCATTCCACCGGTGGTGGCCACCGACGATGCCCTCGCCGAAGTGATCGACGCCTTCGCCAGGGGTACCGGCCCCGTCGCCGTCGACGCCGAGCGCGCGTCCGGCTACCGGTACGGCCAGCGGGCCTATCTCGTACAGCTGCGGCGCGCGGGCGCGGGCACCGCGCTGATCGACCCCGTGGGCTGCCCCGACCTCTCGGGGCTCGGCGAAGTGCTCGCCGGTGCGGAGTGGATCCTGCACGCGGCAACCCAGGACCTCCCGTGCCTGCGCGAAATAGGCATGATCCCGACCCGGCTCTTCGACACCGAGCTGGCCGGGCGGCTTGCGGGCTTCCCGCGGGTCGGGCTCGGCGCGATGGTCGAGTCCGTACTCGGCTACGCCCTGGAGAAGGGCCACTCGGCCGTCGACTGGTCAACCCGCCCATTGCCCGAGCCCTGGCTGCGCTACGCCGCGCTCGATGTGGAGCTGCTGGTGGATCTGCGCGACGCGCTGGAGAAGGAGCTGGACCGGCAGGGCAAGCTGGAGTGGGCCCGCCAGGAGTTCGACGCGATCGCCGCGGCACCGCCGGCCCCGCCGCGCAAGGACCCCTGGCGTCGTACGTCCGGGATGCACAAGGTGCGGCGCCGCCGTCAGATGGCGGTCGTACGGGAGCTGTGGACGGCCCGCGACAAGGTCGCCCAGCGACGCGATGTGTCGCCGGGCAAGGTGCTCAGCGACTCCGCGATCGTCGAGGCGGCGCTCGCGGTGCCGGCGAACCTCCAGGCGCTGACCGCACTGCCCGGCTTCGGCCACCGGATGGGACGGCGTCAGCTGGAGCAGTGGCAGGCGGCCGTGGACCGGGCCAAGGCGCTGCCCGACGCGGAGCTGCCGCAGCCCGGCCAGCCGCTGAACGGTCCGCCGCCGCCCCGTTCCTGGGCGGACAAGGACCCGGCGGCCGCGGCCCGGCTCTCCGCGGCACGCGCTGCGGTCTCCGCACTCGCGGAGGAGCTCAATCTGCCGCAGGAGAACCTGATCACGCCGGACACGGTGCGGCGGGTCTGCTGGGAGCCGCCCGCGGAAATCGGCGAGGACGCCGTGGCAGAGGCCCTGGCCTCGTACGGCGCGCGCCGCTGGCAGATCGAGCAGGTGGCGCCGCTCCTCACGCGCGCGCTGACGGCCTCGGCCTGACGCCTGCGGCGGGCTTGTTCTTCCCCACCCCGCCCCTTCCCGAACTGGGGGCAAACCCCGGACCCCGTATGCGACCTTCGGTCGCATGTCCTCAAGCGCCGGACGGGCTGAACATGCGACCCAGCCGCAAAATCAGCCCCGCCGGCGATTGAGGCGCGGGGGCTGGGGCGGAGCCCCGGCTCGGGAAGGGGCGGGGTGGGGAACAGCCCTCCGCAGGCGCACCGCGCCCCCGAACCCCGTGTGACGTTCGCCGCTCCCGGCGCAGGGGGTGGGCAGGGTGGTTACCCGCAAGTAGCATGAGCGGAGGAAGCGCGCGCTTAGGCGCGTGCCCGCAGCAGTGCCACCCCGCACCCTGGAGGAGAGCCATCGTGCCTCGTACCGTCAGGGACGTCGTCTTCGTCGACGGCGTCCGCACCCCGTTCGGCAAGGCGGGCCCGAAGGGCATTTACCACGAGACCCGGGCCGATGATCTCGTCGTGAAGGCGATCCGGGAGCTGCTGCGCCGCAACCCGGACCTCGACCCCGCCAAGATCGACGAAGTCGCGATCGCCGCGACCACGCAGATCGGTGACCAGGGCCTCACCCTCGGCCGCACCGCCGGCATCCTCGCGGGTCTGCCGCAGTCCGTCCCCGGCTACTCCATCGACCGCATGTGCGCGGGCGCGATGACCGCCGTGACGACGACCGCCGGCTCCATCGCCTTCGGCGCGTACGACGTCGTGATCGCCGGCGGTGTCGAGCACATGGGCCGTCACCCCATGGGCGAGGGCGTCGACCCGAACCCGCGGTTCGTGAGCGAGAAGCTCGTCGACGAGTCCGCCCTCTTCATGGGTATGACCGCCGAGAACCTGCACGACCGCTACCCGACCATCACCAAGCAGCGCACCGACGAGTACGCCGTGCGCTCGCAGGAGAAGGCCGCGAAGGCGTACGCCAACGGCAAGATCCAGCAGGACCTGGTGCCGGTCTCCGTACGTCGCACCAACGCGGAAGCGGGCGAGACCGGTTGGGGCCTGGCCACGGCCGACGAGCCGATGCGTCCGGGCACGACCCTGGAGTCGCTCGCGGGCCTGAAGACCCCCTTCCGCGCCCACGGCCGGGTCACCGCCGGTAACGCCGCCGGTCTCAACGACGGCGCCACCGCCTCCCTCCTCGCCTCCGAGGACGTCGCGCGCGAGCTGGGCCTGCCGGTCAAGATGCGGCTCGTGTCGTTCGCGTACGCCGGTGTCGAGCCCGAGGTCATGGGCTACGGTCCGATCCCGTCGACCGAGAAGGCCCTCGCCAAGGCGGGTCTGTCGATCGACGACATCGGCCTGTTCGAGATCAACGAGGCCTTCGCCGTCCAGGTGCTGGCCTTCCTCGAGCACTACGGCATCGCGGACGACGACGCGCGCGTCAACCAGTACGGCGGTGCCATCGCGTACGGCCACCCGCTGGCCTCCTCCGGTGTCCGCCTGATGACGCAGCTGGCCCGCCAGTTCGAGGAGCAGCCGCACGTCCGCTACGGCCTGACCACCATGTGCGTCGGCTTCGGCATGGGCGCGACGGTCATCTGGGAGAACCCGCACTTCGACGGAGGCACCAAGTGAGCACCACCGAACTCCTGAAGGGCGCCGCCGAGCTCTTCCCCGACGAGGTCGTCACGCAGGCGCACGTACGCCACCTCGACCTCCCGGCCGGCGCGGGCACGTTCGCCCTCATCACGCTGGACAACGGCCTGGACCACACCAAGCCGACCACCTTCGGCCCCCAGTCGCTGGCGAACCTGAACGCCGCCGTCGACCAGGTCGAGAAGGAGGCGGCCGAGGGCGCGATCGTCGGCGTCGGTATCACCGGCAAGCCGTTCATCTTCGCGGTCGGCGCCGACCTCAAGGGCGTCGAGCTGCTCAAGCAGCACTCCGACGCCCTTGCCATCGGCAAGGGCGGCCACGACGTCTTCAAGCGCCTCTCGGCGCTGGCCGTCCCCACCTTCGCGTACTACAACGGCGCGGCGATGGGCGGCGGTGTCGAGGTCGGTCTGCACTGCTCGTACCGCACCGTCTCCCAGGCGATCCCCGCCTTCTCGCTGCCCGAGGTCTTCCTCGGTCTCGTCCCGGGCTGGGGCGGCTGCGCACTGCTGCCGAACCTGATCGGCGCGGACAAGGCCGTCTCGGTCATCATCGAGAACTCGCTCAACCAGAACAAGCAGCTCAAGGGCAAGCAGGTCTTCGAGCTCGGGATCGCCGACGCGATCTTCGAGGGCGCCGACTTCCTCGAGCAGTCGCTGATCTGGACGGCGTCCGTGCTCAAGGGCGAGATCGTTGTCGCGCGGCCCGAGGTCGACCGCGGTCAGGCCTGGGACGACGCCGTGGCGCGCGGCCGCTTCGTCGCCGACTCCAAGGTGCACGGCGCCGCCCCGGCCGCGTACCGCGCGCTGGACATCATCGCCGCCGCCAAGGACGGTGACCTGCAGGCCGGCTTCGACGCCGAGGACACCGCGCTCGCGGACCTGATCATGGGTGGCGAGCTGCGCTCCGGCATCTACGCCTTCAACCTGGTGCAGAAGCGCGGCAAGCGCCCTGCCGGCGCCCCGGACAAGTCCCTGGCCCGCCCGGTCACCAAGGTCGGCGTCGTGGGCGCCGGTCTGATGGCCTCGCAGCTGGCCCTGCTCTTCCTGCGCCGCCTCGAGGTGCCGGTCGTGCTGACCGACATCGACCAGGAGCGCGTCGACAAGGGTGTGGGCTACGTCCACGCCGAGATCGAGAAGCTGCTCGGCAAGGGCCGTATCAACCAGGACAAGGCCAACCGCCTCAAGGGCCTGGTCAGCGGTGTGCTGGACAAGGCCGAGGGCTTCTCCGACGCCGACTTCATCATCGAGGCCGTCTTCGAGGAGATCGGCGTCAAGCAGCAGGTGTTCGCGGAGGTCGAGGCGGTCGCCCCGGCGCACGCGGTCCTCGCCACCAACACCTCCTCGCTGTCGGTCACCGAGATGGCGTCCAAGCTCCAGCACCCGGAGCGCGTGGTCGGCTTCCACTTCTTCAACCCGGTCGCGATCCTCCCGCTGCTGGAGATCGTCCGCGGCGAGAAGACGGACGACGCGGCCCTCGCCACCGCCTTCGGTGTCGCTAAGAAGCTGAAGAAGACCGCGGTTCTCACCAAGGACGCCCCGGCGTTCGTCGTGAACCGCATCCTGACCCGCTTCATGGGCGAGATCCAGAACGTCATCGACGAGGGCACTCCGGTCGAGGTGGCCGAGAAGGCCATCGAGCCGCTGGGTCTGCCGATGTCGCCGCTGGTCCTGCTCGAGCTGGTGGGCCCCGCGATCGGTCTGCATGTCTCCGAGACCCTCAACCGCGCCTTCCCGGAGCGCTTCACGGTCTCCGAGAACCTGGCCGCGGTCGTGAAGGCGGGCAAGCGCGGCTTCTACGTCTACGACTCCGGCAAGCCGGAGCTGGACCCGGAGGTCGCGGCACTCCTCAAGCAGGGCGATGTCGTCCTCACCGAGGAGCAGACCCGCGAGCGCGTACTGAACGCGGTGGCGCAGGAGATCGGTCTGATGCTGGAGGAGGGTGTCGTGGCCGAGGCCCAGGACATCGACCTCTGCCTGATCACGGGCGCCGGCTGGCCCTTCCACCTGGGCGGCATCACGCCGTACCTGGACCGCGAGGGTGTTTCCGAGCGCGTGAACGGCAAGACGTTCCTGGCGCAGGGCGTGGCGAGCGTCCCGGCGTAACGCCTGATCCCGAGCAAGCAGCAGCCCCGGCACCGTCGTTCGGTGCCGGGGCTGCTGTCTGTCCGGGGGCCTGGCATCCTGCTGATATGCGGACTCTGGTGATCGTCGACGGGGCGAATGTGGTCGGCTCGGTGCCCGACGGCTGGTGGCGGGACCGGCGCGGGGCGGCCGAGCGGCTCAGGGACCGGCTCGCCGGTCTTGCCGCTGACGGGATTCCCGGGTGGCCCGGTCCCGTCGAGATGGTGCTCGTCGTGGAGGGCGCCGCCAAGGGTGTGGAGTCAGTGCCCGGTGTGCGGGTGGAGTCGGCGCCCGGCAGCGGCGACGACCGGATCGTGGAGCTTGTGGCGGAGCGGGAGGCGGACCGGGCCTGTGTCGTCGTCACGGCCGACCGGGAGCTGTGTCGGCGGGTTGAGGCGTACGGCGCGGAGTGCGTGGGCCCACGGACCGTGCTGCCGCCGGGCAGGCGCAGATAGCGCAACGCTCCGTCAAACCCGGGAAGGCACAATGTCCGGCCCCGCAGCCACTGCCGGAGCAGGACGTACGGGGCCGGGGAGAACCGAGCCGGGCAAGAAGGCGCTCAGTACTCGGATTCGGGACCGAGGCTGCCGAGACGGCTGTGGCTGCGGCCGTACAGGAAGTACACCAGGAAGCCCAGCACCATCCAGACGGCGAACCGCAGCCAGGTCTCGGCCGGCAGATTGAGCATCAGCCAGACCGAGGCGGCCACCGAGACGATCGGAAGGAAAGGCACCCAGGGGGTGCGGAAGGCGCGGTGCAGTTCGGGCCGGGTTCGGCGCAGAACGATCACGCCGAGGGCCACGACGACGAACGCGAAGAGCGTGCCGATGTTCACCAGCGTCGCGAGCTCGTTGATGCTGGTGAAGCCCGCGATGATCGCGATGATCACGCCGAGCAGGATGGTCGGCCGGTAGGGCGTGCGGAAGCGCGGGTGCGTGACGGAGAAGAACCGCGGCAGCAGTCCGTCGCGACTCATCGCGAAGAACACCCGGGTCTGACCGAGCAGCAGAATCATGCACACCGTGATGAGGCCGACCGCGGCGCCGAAGCTGATGATTCCGGCGTAGACAGGGTGCCCGACGGCCTTGAAGGCGTCGGCGAGCGGAGCGCTCACCGACATTTCCGTGTAGTGCTGCATGCCGGTGACCACCAGCGACACGGCGACATAGAGCACGGTGCAGATCAGGAGCGAACCGAGGATGCCGCGCGGCATGTCCCGTTGCGGGAGCTTGGTCTCCTCGGCGGCGGTGGCCACCACGTCGAAGCCGATGAAGGCGAAGAAGACGACGGATGCGGCGGTGAAGATGCCCATGACGCCGAAGTTGGTGGGCTGGTAACCGAAGATCAGCTGGACCAGCGGGGCGTCCCAGCCCGCTCCGGCGGCCTGTGGCTGGGCCGGGGGGATGAAGGGCGAGTAGTTGTCGGCCTTGATGAAGAAGGCGCCCGCGATGATCACGATCATGACCACGGTCAGTTTGATGGCGACCACGACCGCCGTGACCCGCGCGGACAGCTTCATGCCGAGCACCAGGATGACCGTGAGAAGCAGCACCAGCAGGAAGGCCAGGAGATCGAAGCCGAACCCTTCCGCCACATCGGGCCCGGAGAGCGCGGCGGGCATGTGCCAGCCGACGTTGTCCATCAGCGAGCGGACATAGCCCGACCAGCCGACCGCGACCACGGCGGTACCGAGGGCGAATTCCAGGACCAGGTCCCAGCCGATGGTCCAGGCGACCAGTTCGCCGAGCGAGGCGTACGAGAAGGTGTAGGCCGATCCTGCCACCGGGACGGTGGATGCGAACTCGGCGTAGCAGAGCGCGGCGAGGGCGCAGACGATGCCCGCGGCCACGAAGGCGAGGGCCGTCGCGGGTCCCGCCGTCTCCTTGGCCACCTTGCCCGTGAGCACGAAGATGCCGGTGCCGATGATGACCCCGACCCCGAAGACCGTCAGGTCCAGCGCGGAGAGGGATTTCTTGAGCGCGTGCTCCGGCTCCTCGGTATCACGGATCGACTGTTCGACCGTCTTGGTCCGGAACAGGCCGTCTCCGCTTGGTCCCGTGTCCTGCTGCGTACTCACCGGCGTACCTCCACGCACTCGTCGTGATCGCCATGATTGGGACAACAGCGGTCCGAGAGGGCTCCGTACGGGTGGATTTCACGCGAATGGGCCGGTCGGACCACCCATACAGGGTGAACCAACCGGCCCTTCGACGCTACGGGTCAGTCGCGGGCGGGCTCGACCGCCTCGGTGTCGAACCGGCCGTCCAGCCTGGAGACGAGACCGGTGACCTGCCGGGCGATGTCCGGTGCGGTCAGGCCGATCTCCGCCATGACCTCCTTGCGGGAGGCGTGGTCGAGGAAGCGCGGCGGGATGCCGAAGTCGCGCAGCGGTACGTCGACTCCCGCGTCGCGCAGCGCCTGGGCGATCGCTGAACCGACGCCGCCGGCCCGGCTGTTGTCCTCGACGGTGACGACGACGCGGTGCTGTTCGGCGAGCGGCGCGAGCGCCTCGTCGACCGGCTTGACCCAGCGCGGGTCGACAACGGTCGTCGAGATGCCCTGCGCGTCCAGCAGGCCGGCGATCTCCAGGCACATCGGCGCGAGCGCGCCGACGGAGACAAGGAGGACATCGGGCCGGTCCGCGTCGGCGTGGCGCAGCACGTCCATGCCGCCGACCTTGCCGACGGCCTTCACGGCCGGGCCGACCGCGCCCTTGGAGAAACGCACCACGGTCGGCGCGTCGTCGACCTCGACGGCCTCGCGCAGCTGGGCGCGGACCTGGTCGGCGTCGCGCGGAGCCGCGATCCGCAGGCTGGGCACGCACTGCAGGATCGACATGTCCCACATGCCGTTGTGCGAGGCGCCGTCGGTGCCGGTGACACCCGCACGGTCGAGTACGAACGTCACGCCGCACTTGTGCAGGGCCACGTCCATCAGCACCTGGTCGAAGGCGCGGTTGAGGAAGGTGGCGTACACGGCGAAGACGGGATGCAGTCCGCCGGTCGCGAGGCCGGCCGCGGAGACCGCGCCGTGCTGCTCGGCGATGCCGACGTCGTAGACCCGGTCGGGGAAGGCCTTGGCGAACTTGTCGAGACCGACCGGCTGCAGCATCGCCGCCGTGATCGCGACGATGTCCGCGCGCTCCTTGCCGAGCTTGACCATTTCCTCGCCGAAGACCGAGGTCCAGTCGACGCCGGAGGAGGCGATCGGCAGTCCGGTGTCGGGGTGGATCTTGCCGACGGCGTGGAAGCGGTCCGCCTCGTCCTGGAGGGCCGGCTGGTAGCCGCGGCCCTTCTCGGTGAGGCAGTGGACGATGACGGGGCCGCCGAAGCGCTTGGCGCGGGCGAGCGCGGACTCCAGGGCCTCGATGTCGTGGCCGTCGATGGGGCCGACGTACTTGAGGCCGAGGTCCTCGAACATGCCCTGCGGGGCGATGAAGTCCTTGAGGCCCTTCTTGGCGCCGTGCAGGGTCTCGTAGAGCGGCTTCCCGACGACGGGGGTGCGCTCCAGGATGTCCTTGCCGCGGGCCAGGAAACGCTCGTAGCCGTCGGTCGTACGGAGCGTGGCGAGATGGTTGGCGAGGCCGCCGATGGTGGGGGCGTACGAGCGCTCGTTGTCGTTGACGACGATCACCAGCGGGCGGTCCTTGGCGGCCGCGATGTTGTTCAGCGCCTCCCAGGCCATACCGCCGGTGAGCGCTCCGTCGCCGATGACGGCGACCACGTGGTCGTCCTTCTTCAGTACCTCGTTGGCCTTGGCGAGGCCGTCGGCCCAGCCGAGCACGGTCGAGGCGTGGGAGTTCTCGATGATGTCGTGCTCGGACTCGGCACGCGCCGGGTAGCCGGAAAGGCCGCCCTTCATCTTGAGCTTGGAGAAGTCCTGACGGCCTGTGAGCAGTTTGTGCACATAGCTCTGGTGGCCGGTGTCGAAGAGAACCTTGTCCTTCGGAGAGTCGAAGACACGGTGCAGAGCGATGGTCAGCTCCACGACCCCGAGGTTGGGACCGAGGTGCCCACCGGTCTTGGAGACGGCGTCCACGAGGAAGGTCCGGATCTCGGCAGCCAGCTGGTCCAGCTGCTCCGGGCTGAGCCGATCCAGATCGCGCGGTCCCGTGATGCGGGTCAGCAGCGCCACCCGTGCCTCCTTGCAGTTGTGCGGTCTAGCTTGCCGGTCCGTCGAGTCTAGTGTTCCGTCCGCGACGCCGGTCGCCGGGCGGTGCGATGTACATCACGCAGTCGGGTGAACACACAGAGGTGCCCGGCACCGCGAACGGTGCCGGGCACTTCTGCGGAGCCGCGGTCAGGCGCGGCCCGCGGACTTCTGCGTCTTCCGGGTGACGGAGTCGATCACCACGGTGGCCAGCAGAACTCCACCCGTGATCATGTACTGAATCGGGGTGGCGATGCCCTGCAGCGACAGTCCGTACTGGATCGAGACGATCACCATGACACCGAGCAGCGCGTTCCAGGTCCTGCCGCGTCCACCGAACAGGCTGGTACCGCCGATGACGGCCGCCGCGATGACGTTCATCAGGAGATCACCGGCGCCGGCGCTCTGGTTGGCGGCGGCGATCTTGGAGGCCCAGAACAGTCCGCCGATGGCGGCGAACGTGCCCGCGATCGCGAAGACCGAGATACGCACCGCCGTGACGTTGATACCGGCACGCCGGGAGGCCTCGACGCTGCCGCCGAGCGCGAAGATCTTGCGGCCGTACGTGGTGCGGCGGAGCACGAAGTCCGTCAGCACCAGGACCACCAGGAAGAGGACCAGCGCCAGCGGCAGGCCGCGGTACTGGTTGAACATCACCGCGGCGGCGAAGGCGATCACCGCGAGCAACACCGTGCGGAGCACGATGTCGCCGAGCGGCCGGGACGGGACGCCTGCGGCCTCACGGCGGCGGTTGTCGACGAATGCCGACAGGAAGAACCCGGCCACTGCGATCGCGGCAAGACCGTAGGCGGCGGCCACGTCCGAGAAGTAGTACGTGGTCAGCTTTCCGACCACGCCGTCGCCGTCCAGGTTGATGGTGCCCTGGTCGCCGAGCAGCTGGAGCATGAAGCCCAGCCAGAAGAGCAGACCGGCCAGTGTCACGGCGAACGCGGGTGCGCCGATCCGGGCGAAGAAGAAGCCGTGGAGCGCGCCGATGGCCGCGCCGCTGGCGATCGCGACGATCACTGCCAGCCACTCGTTCATCCCGTGGGTGACGCTCAGTACGGCGACGATGGCTCCGGACACACCGCTGACCGAGCCGACCGACAGGTCGATCTCACCGAGCAGCAGTACGAAGATGATGCCGACGGCCATCATGCCGGTGGCGACCATCGCGACGGAGATGTCGCTGAGGTTCTTCGCGGAGAGGAAGTTCGAGTTCAGGCTCTGGAAGACCGCGCAGATGACGATCAGGCCGATGACGACGGGGATGGACCCGAGGTCGCCGGCGTGAAGCTTGCGCTTGAACTCCGAGATGTAGCCGGCGAAGCCCTGCTCCCGGACCAGCAGCCGGGGGTCGACCGCGGTGACCGCGTCGTGGGCGGCCTCCGGGTTCACGACCGGCGCGTCGGTGGGGGCGGAGGTCTTTTCGGTGTTCACTTCTGAACCTCCGTGGTGCGCGCCGCACGACGGGTCACGGCGTTGTCCGTGGCGCCGGTGATGGCGGAGATGATCTCTTCCTGGGAGGTGGTCTTGACCTCGAAGACGCCGTTGTTACGGCCGAGGCGCAGCACTGCCACCTTGTCGGCGACGGCCTTCACATCGGCCATGTTGTGGCTGATGAGGATCACCGCGTGACCGCGCTCGCGGAGCCGCTCGACGAGGTCGAGGACCTGCGCGGTCTGCTCGACGCCGAGGGCGGCGGTCGGCTCGTCGAGGATGACGAGCTTCGGCTCACCGAGCATCGAGCGGGCGATGGCCACGGTCTGCCGCTGGCCTCCGGAGAGCGAGGCGATCGGGATACGCACGCTGGGGATGCGGATCGACAGCGTGTTGAGGAGCTCGCGGGCGCGGCGCTCCATCTCGACCTCGTTGAGGATGCCCCGCTTGCGGAGCTCGCGGCCGAGGTAGAGGTTGCCGACGACGTCGATGTTGTCGCAGAGCGCGAGGTCCTGGTAGACGGTCGCGATACCGAGGTTCTGGGCGTCGTGCGGCTTGTTGATCTGAACGGTGCTGCCGTCCCACTCGATGACGCCCTCATCGATGGGATGCACGCCGGCGATCGTCTTGACCAGCGTGGACTTTCCGGCGCCGTTGTCGCCCACCAGGGCGACCACTTCACCGGCGTGGACCTCAAGCTCTACGTCGGTGAGCGCCTGAACGGCACCGAATCGCTTGGAGACCCCGCGCAACGCCAACACGGGCGTAGCGGACACGTGAACCATCTCCTTCGCCGCCTGACCGGCGGGGATGCCGCGCCGGGGGAACAGGCGCGGAGGTTGAGCAGAAGCGAACAGAGGGAAGAAGCGTTTCTGCCCGGTGCCCCGCCCCGATAGCGGGGGCTGGAGTGGGGCGGGACACCGGGCAGGCTTCGTGGGTGCGTAAGTCCCGTAACGCTTGGGGACTTACTTCAGACCGAGTGCGTCGCAGGCGGCCTTGTACTTCGGGGTGCAGATCTCGGCGACGGTGTAGACGCCGTCCTTCACGACGGTGTCCTTGATGTTGTCCTTGGTCAGCGAGACGACCGGGACGAGCACCGCCGGGATGCCCTTGGTGGTCGGGCTGTCCGTCTTGGACTTGGCGATGGAGTCGAGCTTCTCGCCCTTGGCGAGCGCGACGGCCATCTCGGCGGCGGCGGCAGCCTCGGGCGCGTACGGCTTGTAGACGCTCATGAACTGCTCACCCGCGACGATGCGCTGCACGCCCGCGAGCTCGGCGTCCTGGCCGGTGACCGGGGGGAGCTTGGAGAGGCCGGCGGCCTTCAGAGCGGTGATGATGCCGCCCGCCATGCCGTCGTTGGCCGAGTAGACACCGATGATCTTGTCCTTGCCGAGAGCCGTGATCGCCGCCTCCATGTTGGCGTTGGCGTTCTCCGGCTTCCATTCCTTGGTGTCGTACTCGCGGCCGACGTTCACCTTGCCGTTGAGCTCGGCCTTGGCGCCCTTCTTGAACAGGGCGGCGTTCGGGTCGGTGATCGCGCCGTTCATCATCACGATCTGGCCGTCCTTGGCCTTGGCGCCAAGAGCCCCGAGGAGCGCCTTGCCCTGGACGTGGCCGACCTGCTCGTTGTCGAACGAGGTGTATCCGTCGATCGGGCCCTCGGCGAGACGGTCGAAGGCGACGACCGGGATGCCTTCGGCCTTGGCCTTCTTGACCGAGCCGGCTATGGCCTTGGAGTCCACCGAGTCGACGATCAGCGCGTCGACCTTGTTGGTGATCATCGTGTCGACCTGCTGGTTCTGCAGCGTCGCGTCCTGCTTGGCGTTCGCGTAGACGACCTTGGCCTTGCCGTTGGTCAGCTCGCTGATCTTCTTCTCGATGAGCGGCTTGTCGAACTTCTCGTAGCGCGCGGTCTGGTTCTCCGGCAGGAGCAGACCGATCGTGATCGCGTCGCCCTTGGCGGCGCCGCTCTCCTTGGTCTTGTCGCCCGACTCCTTGGCGCTGCCACAAGCGGCGAGGGACACGGCCATCGTGGTCGCGGCTACGGCTACGGCGGCACGACGCATACGCATGTTCATCTTCGGAACCTCCCTGACGAGGCCGCGTCGCTGCGGCCGAGGTGGCTGGAAGTCAACTCGGCCGTTAGGCCGACGTCAAGGAGTAAATCCTTAACGAGATGACAACGGTGCCATTCATTATCTAAGTGAAGGCAGGTGCCCCGACGGGGAGCGAGCTGTCCAGAAGGGTCGAATCGCCCATTTCGCTGAGCACGAGGGCCAGTGCGCCCAGTACTTCCGCCCGGCCTCCGAGCGCCCCCGGAAGGACGGACAACTGGCGTGCCGCGCTGGGAATCGCGTATCGGGAGACCGACTCTCGAATCGGTCCGAGCACCAATTCTCCCGCTTCGGCAAGATTTCCGCCCAGCACAACGCGGCTGGGGTTGAGCAGGTTGCAGAGGTTCGCCACACCGCTGCCGATGTGGCGGCCGACGTCCGCGATGACCCGGCGGCAGCCGGGGTCGCCCTCGCGGGCCAGCTGGACCACGCGCTCCATGGTCAGATCGGCCCCGTGGCTGGACTGGAGCAGCGGCAGGACGTACCGGGCGGCGGCGAAGGTCTCCAGGCAGCCGCGGTTGCCGCAGCGGCAGACCGGGCCGGACTCGTCCAGCGTGATGTGGCCGATCTCGCCGGCCGTGCCGCCCGGGCCGCGGTAGATCTGGCCGTCTATCACCAGACCGGCGCCGACACCGCTGGCGACCTTGATGTACGCGAGATCCCGGACCCCGCGGCCGCTGCCCCAGACCAGCTCGCCGAGCGCTCCGAGGTTCGCGTCGTTGTCGACGTAGACGGGCACGCCGAGCCGCCCCGAGAGCTCCTCGCTCGGGTTGATGCCGGTCCAGCCCGGCAGGATCGAGGTGGAGCCGAGGGTGCCGGACTCCACATCGATCGGCCCGGGTACGCCGAGCCCGACGCCGATCACCTTGTCCTGGCCGATCCCGGTCGCCGCGATCAGCCGGTTGACCAGCTGTTCCGCCCGGCCGAAGCCCTCTGCGGACGAGGCGTCCACGTCGAGCGGCTCGGACTCCTCGGCGAGCACCTGGTGGGCGAGGTTGCCGACGGCGACCCGCAGATGGGTGTGCCCGAAGTCGACGCCGATGACGATGCCCGCGTCGCCGCTGAGCGAGACGCTGCGGGCCCGGCGGCCGCCCGCGGAGGTGGGTGTGACCTCGACGGTCCCGCCGTCTTTCAGTTCGCGAACGATATTGGAGACCGTCGCCGCGGAGAGGCCTGTGCCTCTCGCGATCTCCGCCTGCGTGAGCGAGCCCGCCATGCGTACGGCACGCACGACCCGCTCGAGGTTGGCCCGGTGCAGAGATGTCTGCGACCCCGGAGTCTCCATCGACTCATCCACTCCTGCCCCCGGTGGGCGGCACGACGACCGCCCCCGGCCGGGACCACCGTGCGGCGAGCCCGACGTTTCTCCAACTTGTGAACCCTAAGCACAACTCCCGAGCCTTATCGCGTCAAGACCTTGAGTGGTGCCAACCACGGATGAGCACGCAGGAGCGAATCCGGAGGGAAAGGGGGTGCGGGGGCGGATTCAGCAGGTGTAGACCTCCGGCAGCCGCAAGGAGCGGGCGACCACAGCCACGGCCACCGAACGCGACCGCGATCGCGGCGACGATCACTACGGCGACGGCGCCGACCAGCAGACGGCCGCAGATGGGCGACTTTCAGCCACGTCGAGATCGCCGCATGACGTCAGCGGCGGAGCTCCGTGGCCCGAGCCCCGGAACATCCGTCCCGAGAGCCCGGGCCGGATGTTTCTCGTACAGAAGGTGGAGTCAAGGAAACCGGCGAGCGCCAGAAGCCGGGCCGGGAGGACGCATCCCTGCCCGGGACCGGGCCGCGGCATACGGGCTCCGCCGTCGCGGACCGCGGATGCCATTCGCTGCCATTGCTTGACCGTTACTTGACCGCGCCCGCCGTCAGGCCCGCCACCACCTGCCGCTGGAAGATGATGTACGCCGCGAGCACCGGCAGCATCGCCATCACCAGACCGGCGAAGAGGCCGGACCAGTCGCCCTTGTAGCCCTGGCTGACGGCCAGCTCCACCAGACCCTGCGAGAGCACCTTCTTGTCCGGGTCGGTGTTCAGCACCGTCGGAAGCATGTACTGATTCCACTGCCCGAGGAAGTTGAAGATGCCGACGCTGATCAGTCCGGGCCTGGCCATCGGCAGCATGACCTGGAAGAAGGTCCGGGTGTGCGAGGCCCCGTCGATCATGGCCGCCTCGGCCACTGAGGTCGGCAGCGTACGGAAGAACGCGGTCAGGAAGAACACCGTGAACGGCAGTGAATACGCGATGTAGACCAGGATCAGGCCGTGCAGCGTGTTCAGCAGTGCGATGTTGTTCAGTACAAAGAAGAGCGGCACCAGCGCCAGCATGATCGGGAAGCTCATTCCTCCGATGAAGAGGAAGTAGATGAAGCGGTTTCCCGGGAAGTCGAAGCGCGCGAGGACATACGCGGCCATCGAGCCGAACAGCAAGGTGCCGACCAGCGAACCGCCCACCACCAGAACGGTGTTGAGGAAGTAGTCGCTCATGTGCGCCTGGCTCCAGGCCCGCGACCAGTTGTCGAAGTGCAGCGAGTCGGGCAGTGACCACGGCGAGGTGAAGATCGCCTTGTCGCTCTTGAAGGAGGTCATCACCGACCAGAGCAGCGGCATGATGACCATGATCGCCCAGATGACGAGCACGCCGTGCGAGAAGAGATTGAGGACACCGCCCTCACTGCTCTTCACCTTGGCGGGCGCAGCGTTCGTCTTCGCCACCGCCGGGCGCTCCTGGGAGGCGCCGGCGGGCGGGGCGTCAGTGGTTTTCACCGGGATTCACCTCGTGCTGTCATGCCGGCCACCGCGACCGAGCTGCTTTTCTGCCGGGGGTCCGGGGGGTGTCCCCCGGGAAGACACAGCATCAGAACTCCAGCCGCTCACGCCTGCCCAGCTTCATCACGAGGGCTGCGAAAGCCAGCGTGACGACGAGCAGGGCGACACCGATCGTGGTCGCATATGCCGCCTGGCCGTCCCGGAACGCGGTCTGGTAGACGTACAGCGTGAGAACCGTGGTCGAGTAGTCGGGTCCGCCGGGCCCCACGGTCATGATCTGGACGACCGCGAAGGACTCCGCGCCCAGAGCCAGGATTCCCATGTAGACCCAGCCCGACTGCACGGTGTCCCACAGGAGCGGCAGGGTGATACGGAAGAAGGTGGTGAACCGGTTCGCGCCGTCCAGCAGCGCCGCCTCGTAGAAGTCCTTGGGGATGGACGCCATCCCCGCCGAGAACAGGACGACGAAGAAGCCGACCGTGCTCCACACCAGGACCGCCATGACACACCAGAGCGCCAGGTCGGGGTCGCCCAGCCACTGCGGCTGTACGTCGTCGAGGCCGACGGCCTGCAACGCCCCGTTGATCGCACCGTCGTTGGGGTTGTACGCGAATTGGAACAGCAGGGCGACGATCGCGATCGACAGCACCTGCGGGAAGAAGTACGCGATCTTGTAGAAGGACGAACCGCGCACACCGGCGATGGCGGCGCCCTTTCGGCGCCGCCCGCCGACATTGAGCATAAAGGCGAAGAACAGCGCAAGGCCGATCGTCACCAGCGGCAGCAGCAGCGCGAACCACAGGCTGTGCTGCAGCGACTTCCAGAAGACGTCGTCGTCCAGCATTCGACTGTAATTGTCGAAGCCAACCATTTTGAAGTCCGGGCTCAGGCCTGTCCAGTCCGTGAACGAGTAGTAGATGGACTGGATGAACGGCCAGATGACGAAGATTGCGTACAACGCCAGGGGGGCCGCCAAGAACCCCACAATGAACCGGTACTTGCCGTGTTGCATGGTTACCGACCCCGATCTTCCGGCGAGTGCCGCCGCTGGTGACGCCTGCTCACTGGTGCTTGTAGTGCTTGATCGACTGGTCCTTGGCCGCCGCGTCGGCGAAGCCCTGGATCTTCTTGATGGTTTCCGCGGGGGTCGCGCGGCCGGCCATCATCTCGCCGAGACCGGCGACGCCGATCTGCTCCTTCTGGAGCTTCACGTACCAGTCCTGAAGACGCGGGTTGACGACATTGTCACCCGCCTTCTTCAGCGCGTCGACGCCGGACTGCATCGCCGTCGACAGGGTGAGGCCGTCGGTGCCGCCGTTGAACGCGGTCAGCGACTTCACCTGCTGGGTGAAGCTCTTCGACGAGGCCTCGCTGAGCATGATGCGCAGCTGCTCCATGCCACCCTCGGCGTTCTTCGCCTTCGCCGGGACGACGAAGGGCTCACCGCCCGAGGCCCAGATGGTGCCGAACGGCAGCTTGTCGGACTTGTCGAGGCTGGAGGGCGCGGCCACCATCATCTTGAAGTCCTTGGGCGTGGTCTTCGCCGCCTCGTTCTCCACCCAGGAGCCGTTGGGGATGAAGAGCGCCTTGCCCTGGGTCCAGGCCGTCTGGGACTGGATGTGGTCGATGCCGGGCGTGCCCTTGAGGATGTAGCCCTTCTTGTAGAGCTCGTAGTACGCCTCGAACGCGGCCTTGACGGCAGGGTGCTCCCAGGCCTTCGGCTCCAGGTTGTCGATCGCGTCGAGGACCTCGCGGCCACCGATCTTGGCGATGAAGGGGTACAGCGAGAACGGCAGGTAGTACGGGTACTTGCCCGCGTAGGTCCAGCCGGCGATGCCCTTCTTCTTCGCCTTCTCGCACAGGGCGAGCATGTCGTCCCAGGTCTCCGGGTACGTGGCGTCGAGCTTCTCCAGCGCGGTCTGGGAGTACCACACGCCGTACACGGTGTAGGCGTAGTAGAGGATCCAGACCGGGTCGCCGTCGAACTGGCCCATCTCGACGATGCCCGGGCGCAGGGTGTCGCGCACCTTCTTGTTCGGGTCGTCGATGGACGGAGCGTCCAGCAGCGGCGTGAGGTCGGCGAGCTGCTTCTTGCCCACCAGGACGCCCATGTCCATCTGCTGGGCGCCGGAGTTGTCGATCAGGTCCGGCGGGGTTCCACCGTTGAAGCGCGGCTGCAGCTCGGACTGGATCTTCTGCGTCGCGCGGTGCTTGACCTTGGGGGCCTTGGGGAAGGCCTCCTGGTACTTCTTCTCGGCGTCCAGGGCGTACTGCTGGCCGAAACCACCGTCGAAGATGACGACCTCGAGCTGAGCCGTCTCATTGACGCTGAGCGGATTCTTGGCAGTCTTCTTGCCCTTGTCGACCTTCTTGCCGCCGCCGCTGTCGCTGCTCGCACAGGCGGACAGGAAGCTCATCGTCGGAACGGCGATCAGGCCGAGTGCGGCAGACCGCTTGATCAGATCGCGACGGCCAAGGCCCTCATTGTTGTGGGCGGAGGTGGATCCCATGCTCAAGTCCTCGCCTTCTCCAGGACTCAGGCGGTGTACCGGTCACCCGTTCGTATTCGCCTAGGCGAAGGGCCCCGCCACCGCGGTCAGTTGCGCTTGGGTCGTGCAGGGTTGGGCATGAGGGACGGGCGGAATACCGGCAGGTGTAGTACTGAGGCATCCGCCATCCCCCGTCCCCCGTGTCCGCCGCCGAGCGACTGTGCCAAGGCTATGCAGACGCCGACAGGTATAGTCCACTTCCCGCCAGCTGGGCAAGATCGAATGCAGGTTTGAGCGGCAGTCTTTCCCGAGTTGAGACCTCGCGGATATCCCGGATATTCAACACCCTTGACACCACCGCGCACTTGCCTCCCTACTGGATCCTGCGGATCGCGCCTGACAACGTTGTCCAACACTTTTCCACGGGAGGAAAAGATCAGGATGCAGCCCAGAACCGGACCTCGGCACAGACACGCCCATACGGCCGCGGTGGTGGTGGCCGCATCACTTCTCGTGGTGACGGCCCAGTCGGCCGCCATCGCCCGGCCCGCCCAACCCGACGGACGCGACGGGGAGTTCCACTCCTCCTTCGAAGCGGACGAACCCCAGCCGGACTGGCGTAATACCGTTGATATCGGAGCGGACGGACAGAAACGGGCAGAAGGAGTCGATGGCGGATTCTCCAGTGGGATTCCGGGCAACGTCACCGACAAGGTAATAGAACTGCGCGCCAGCGACGAAAACTCCGGCGCAGGCGAGACCAAGGAGAATCTGGTCGATCTCCAGCCGGGCACCAAATGGCTGGGATTCGAGCCCACCGCCTGGATCGAGTTCGACGCGGATGCGCCGGTCAAGGTCGTCACCTATGCGCTGACATCCGCGAACGACCACGCCGAGCGCGACCCCAGGGACTGGACCCTGAAGGGGTCCGCCGACGGCAAGGAGTGGAAGGTCCTGGACACCCGCGAGGGCCAGGCCTTTGAAAAGCGCTTCGAGACCAAGACGTACGACATCGCCGATGCGGCGAACGTGACGGCGTACGCGCACTATCGCCTGGAGATCACCAAGAACAACGGTGCCTCCGATGCCACCCAGCTCGCCGATGTCCAGTTCTCCAACGGCGACACCAGCACGCCCGTGCCGGTCGATATGCGCACCCAGGTCGACCGCGGCCCCGGCGGCTCCCCCACCGCCAAGGCGAATGCCGGATTCACCGGCAAGCGGGCTCTGAAGTACGCCGGTACCCACAAGCCGGGCGGCCGGGCCTACTCGTACAACAAGGTCTTCGACGTCAACACGGCCGTACGCCGTGACACCGAACTCTCGTACCGGATCTTCCCGTCCCTGCCGGAGACGGATCTCAACTACCCGGCCACGAATGTGTCGGTGGATCTTGCCTTCACCGACGGCAGCTATCTGAGTGATCTGAAGGCCACCGACTCCCACGGCGGGCTGCTGACCCCGCAGGGCCAGGGCGCCGCCAAGAGGCTCTACGTCAACCAGTGGAACCAGGTCGCGTCCAGGATCGGCACGGTCGCGGCCGGCAAGACGGTCGACCGGATCCTGGTGGCGTACGACTCCCCCAAGGGCCCGGCGAAGTTCCAGGGCTGGATCGACGACATCGCCCTGGCGTCCAAGGCTCCGGAGAAGCGGCTTGCCCACCTTTCGGACTACGCCTCGACCCTCCGCGGCACCAACTCCAGCGGCTCCTTCTCGCGCGGCAACACCTTCCCCGCCACCGCCGTCCCGCATGGCTTCAACTTCTGGACTCCGGCGACGAACTCCGCGTCCAAGGGCTGGCTGTACGAGTACGCGCGCGGCAACAACGCGGACAATCTGCCGACCGTGCAGGCCTTCAGCGCCAGCCATGAGCCGAGCCCGTGGATGGGTGACCGGCAGACCTTCCAGCTGATGCCGTCCGCGGCCGCCAGCACCCCGGACACCGACCGGGTCAAGCGCGCCCTCCCCTTCCGCCACGAGAAGGAGACCGCGCGTCCGCACTACTACGGCGTCACGTTCGAGAACGGCCTCAAGGCGGAGCTGGCCCCGACCGATCACGCGGCGATGATGCGGTTCACCTATCCCGGTGACGATGCGAGCGTCGTCTTCGACAACGTCACCAAGGAAGGCGGCCTGACCCTCGATCCGGGCACCAGCTCCTTCACCGGTTTCTCGGATGTCAAGAGCGGGCTGTCCACGGGCGCCACCCGGCTCTTCGTGTACGGCGTCTTCGACGCGCCGGTCACCGCGTCGGGCGCCGACGGCGTCACCGGCCATCTCCGCTTCGCGGCGGGCACGGACCGCACGGTCAATCTGCGCCTGGCCACGTCACTGATCAGTGTCGACCAGGCGAAGAAGAACCTCGCCGCCGAGATTCCGGCCGGCACCCGCTTCGATCGGGTGAAGGAGCGCGCGCAGGACGCCTGGGACGATCTGCTCGGCAGGGTCGAGGTCGAGGGCGCCAACCGGGACCAGCTCACCACGCTCTACTCCAGCCTGTACCGGCTCTACCTCTATCCCAACTCCGGGTTCGAGAACACCGGCACCACGTCCCGTCCCAAGCAGCAGTACGCGAGCCCGTTCTCGCCGATGACGGGCCCCGACACGCCGACCCGTACCGGCGCGAAGATCGTCGACGGCAGGGTCTACGTCAACAACGGCTTCTGGGACACCTACCGGACGACCTGGCCCGCATACTCCTTCCTCACTCCGAAGAAGGCGGGCGAGCTGGTGGACGGCTTCGTCCAGCAGTACAAGGACGGCGGCTGGATCTCCCGCTGGTCCTCGCCGGGCTATGCCGACCTGATGACCGGCACCAGCTCGGACGTGGCCTTCGCCGACGCGTACGTCAAGGGCGTGGACTTCGACGCCGAGGCTGCGTACGAGGCGGCGCTGAAGAACGCGACCGTGGTACCGCCCAGCTCGGGCGTCGGCCGCAAGGGCATGGAGACCTCATCGTTCCTCGGCTACGCCTCCACCGACACGCATGAGGGCCTGTCCTGGTCGCTGGAGGGCTACCTCAACGACTACGGCCTGTCGAAGATGGGCCAGGCCCTCTACAAGAAGACCAAGAACGCCCGATACAAGGAGGAGTCCGAGTACTTCCTCAACCGGGCCCGTAACTACGTCACGCTCTTCGACTCCAAGGCCGGCTTCTTCCAGGGCCGTGATCCCAAGGGCGACTGGCGGGTTCCGTCCGACCAGTACGACCCGCGGGTGTGGGGCTATGACTACACCGAGACAAACGGTTACGGATACGCGTTCACCGCACCTCAGGACTCGCGCGGTCTGGCCAATCTCTACGGCGGCCGCTCCGGTCTCGGCAAGAAGCTCGACACCTACTTCTCCACCCCGGAGACGGCCTCGCCCGAGTTCGTCGGTTCCTACGGCAGCGTCATCCATGAGATGACGGAGGCCCGTGACGTACGGATGGGTATGTACGGCCACTCCAACCAGGTCGCGCACCACGTCACGTACATGTACAACGCCGCCTCGCAGCCCTGGAAGACCCAGGAGAAGGTGCGCGAGGTGCTCTCCCGCCTCTACACCGGCAGCGAGATCGGACAGGGCTACCACGGCGACGAGGACAACGGCGAGCAGTCCGCCTGGTATCTCTTCTCCGCGCTCGGCTTCTATCCGCTGGTGATGGGCAGTGGCGAGTACGCGATCGGGGCGCCGCTCTTCACCAAGGCGACCGTCCATCTGGAGAACGGCCGCGACCTGGTGGTCAAGGCCCCGAAGAACAGCGCGCAGAACATCTATGTCCAGGCTCTGAAGGTGAACGGCAGGACCTGGAACTCCACGGCTCTGCCGCACGATCTGATCGCGCGGGGCGGCACGCTGGAGTTCGCGATGGGCCCGAAGCCGTCCTCCTGGGGTACGGGCAAGAACGCCGCCCCGGTCTCCATCACCCAGGACGACAAGGTGCCGTCGCCGCGCCACGATGTGATCGCGGCGGACGGTCCGCTCTTCGACAACTCCTCCGCGACTCAGTCGTCGTTCCAGTCGGCGGAGCTGCCGGTGGCGTCGAGGACCCGCGCGGTGCAGTACACCCTCACCTCGGCCACGAAGGACAAGGCCCCGACGGGCTGGGTGCTGCAGGGCTCGAATGACGGGACGGCCTGGCAGGACCTGGACAGGCGGACCGGTCAGACCTTCGCCTGGGACAGGCAGACCCGCGTCTTCACCGTCGGGAACCCTGGCGCGTACGCGAAGTACCGCCTTGTGGCTGCAGATACGGCGGCGACGCTCGCGGAGGTCGAGCTGCTCTCCTGACGTATCGAGTGCGTCACACATCACCACAGGCCCGCACCCGGCCCCACCGGGTGCGGGCCCTTTTGTCCCCTACCGGGCCCGCTACGGACCCACTCATTCCCCTTCAAATCGATTGACTCGTAAGGATGTTGTGCAACGATCATGAAGATCCTGCGATGACCACCTGAGGTATATCGCGCCTCATCACACACATGGAGCACATACGTGGCCAATCTTCCCGGCCGTAAGCGCGGACGCGTGCTGTCGCGTCTCGCCGTCGCAGCCATAGCCGCTGCCCTGGTCGGCACCTCAACCGGGGCCGCTGTGGCCGACACCCCGGCTCCTCAGCCACTGAAGGGCGTCGACGTCAGCCGCCTGCTTGCGGCGCCGTCGAACGCGCCCGCCGCGGCACAGGCCGCCGCCCCGGTCTACCTGCTCTGGGCGGTGGACAAGAAGTCCGACGCCTACCTCTACGGCCCCAACGGGAAGGGCAGCTTCGCCGCCCGCAGCTACGTCTCGAGCGGCTGGGGCCCGGTCAAGAACGTGGCCTCGATGGACCTCAATGCGGACGGCAAGTACGACGGCGCCTGGAGCTGGGACACCGCCGGCAACGTCTTCTTTGCCGACGACACGAGCAGCCGCCAGGTGGGCAAGGGTTGGAACATCTACAACCTGGTCCTGTCGCCGGGCAACCTCGGCGGCACCGTGCAGGACGACATCCTCGCCCGGGACAACGCCGGTGTGCTCTGGCTCTACAAGGGCAACAGCAACGGCACGGTCACCGCGCGGGTGAAGGTCGGTCCCGGCTGGAACGCCTACTCGCACATCACCGGCAAGGCCGACCTGTCCGGCGACGGCCGCGCGGACATCCTCGCCAAGGACAAGACCGGCGCGCTGTGGCTCTACAAGGGCACGGGCAACGCCGCCGCGCCCTTCTCGGCCCGCACCAAGGTCGGCGCCGGCTGGAACATCTACAACAAGGTCATCGCCAACGGTGACCTGAACCTGGACGGCCTGGCGGACGTCGTCGTGCGCGACGCCGCGGGCGCGCTGTGGATGTACAAGGGCAGCGGCAAGGCCACCGCCCCGTTCAACACCCCTCGCGTCAAGGTCGGCGCGGGCTTCAACATCTACCCCAAGCTGTTCTGATCCGGCAGCTGTCGGCACCGTAGTCCACACGGAAGGGCCGCATCCCCGTCACCGGGGATGCGGCCCTTTTGCTGCCTACGCCGTGCTGCCGTGCTGCCGTGCTTACTTGCGGATCAGGTTCCGCAGCACGTACTGCATGATGCCGCCGTTGCGGTAGTAGTCCGCCTCACCGGGGGTGTCGATACGGACGACCGCGTCGAACTCCACACCCGTGTCGGTGGTGACCTTGACCGTGCGCGGCGTGGTGCCGTTGTTCAGCTCGGTCACACCGGTGAAGGAGAAGGTCTCCTCGCCGGTCAGACCGAGGGTCTGCGCGGAAGCGCCCTCCGGGAACTGCAGCGGCAGGACGCCCATGCCGATGAGGTTCGAGCGGTGGATGCGCTCGTACGACTCGGCGATGACGGCCTTGACGCCGAGCAGCGCGGTGCCCTTGGCGGCCCAGTCGCGGGACGAGCCGGAGCCGTACTCCTTGCCCGCCAGGATCGCCAGCGGGGTGCCGGCGGCCTGGTAGTTCTGCGAGGCGTCGTAGATGAACGACACCGGGGCGCCGTCCTGGGTGAAGTCGCGGGTGTAGCCGCCTTCGGTGCCCGGCGCGATCTGGTTGCGCAGCCGGATGTTGGCGAACGTGCCGCGGATCATGACCTCGTGGTTGCCTCGGCGCGAGCCGTAGGAGTTGAAGTCGCGGCGCTCGACGCCGTGCTCCGTGAGGTACTTGCCGGCCGGGGTGTCGGCCTTGATGGCACCGGCCGGGGAGATGTGGTCGGTGGTGACCGAGTCGCCGAGCTTGGCGAGCACCCGGGCGCCGGTGATGTCCTCGACCGGGGTGGTCTCCATCGTCATGCCCTCGAAGTACGGGGGCTTGCGCACGTAGGTGGACTGCGGGTCCCACTCGAAGGTGTTGCCGGTCGGGATCGGCAGAGCCTGCCACTGGGCGTCGCCCGCGAAGACGTCCTGGTAGGACTTGTTGAACATGTCCTCGCCGATGGAGTTGGCGACGACGTCGTTGACCTCGGCCTCGGTCGGCCAGATGTCCTCGAGGAAGACCGGCTTGCCGTCCTGGTCGATGCCGAGCGCGTCCTTGGTGATGTCCACCTTCATGGAGCCGGCGAGGGCGTACGCGACGACCAGCGGCGGGGAGGCCAGGTAGTTCATCTTGACGTCGGGGTTGATCCGGCCCTCGAAGTTGCGGTTGCCGGAGAGCACCGACGTCACGGCCAGGTCGTGGTCGTTGACGGCCTTGGAGACCTCGTCCGGCAGCGGGCCGGAGTTGCCGATGCAGGTGGTGCAGCCGTAGCCGACGAGGTTGAAGCCGACCTTGTCGAGGTACGGGGTCAGGCCCGCCTTGTCGAAGTAGTCGGTGACGACCTTGGAGCCCGGGGCGAGGGTGGTCTTGACCCACGGCTTGCGGGTCAGGCCCTTCTCCACGGCCTTCTTCGCCACGAGCGCGGCGGCGACCATGACGTACGGGTTCGAGGTGTTGGTGCAGGAGGTGATCGCGGCGACGGTGACGGCGCCGTGGTCGATCTCGTACGTCGTGCCGTCGGGGGCGGTGACCGTGGTCGGGCGGGTCGGGACGCCGTTGTGCTCGGCCGGCGCGTCGGAGGCCGGGAAGGACTCCTTGCCCGCCTCGTCGTCGTCCTCGACGTAGTTGCGGACGTCCTGGGCGAACTGCTGGGCGGCGTTGGCGAGGACGATACGGTCCTGCGGGCGCTTCGGGCCGGCGATGGAGGGGACGACCGTCGCGAGGTCGAGCTCCAGCTTCTCGGAGAAGTCGGGCTCGGCGGACGGGTCCAGCCAGAGGCCCTGCTCCTTGGCGTACGCCTCGACCAGCGCGACCTGCTGCTCGCTGCGGCCGGTCAGCTTGAGGTATTTCAGCGTCTCGTCGTCGATCGGGAAGATCGCGGCGGTGGAGCCGAACTCCGGCGACATGTTGCCGATGGTGGCGCGGTTGGCGAGCGAGGTGGCGGCGACACCCTCACCGTAGAACTCGACGAACTTGCCGACGACGCCGTGCTTGCGCAGCATCTCGGTGATCGTGAGCACCAGGTCGGTGGCGGTGGTGCCGGGCTTCAGCTCACCGGTCAGCTTGAAGCCGACGACGCGCGGAATGAGCATCGAGACCGGCTGGCCGAGCATCGCGGCCTCGGCCTCGATGCCGCCGACGCCCCAGCCCAGCACACCGAGGCCGTTGACCATGGTGGTGTGCGAGTCGGTGCCGACAAGAGTGTCGGGGTACGCCTGGCCGCCCCGGACCATGACCGTACGCGCGAGGTGCTCGATGTTGACCTGGTGGACGATGCCGGTGCCGGGCGGGACGACCTTGAACTCGTCGAAGGCGGTCTGGCCCCAGCGCAGGAACTGGTAACGCTCCTTGTTGCGGCCGTACTCCAGCTCCACGTTCTGCGCGAAGGAGTCCTTCGTACCGAACTTGTCGGCGATCACGGAGTGGTCGATGACCAGCTCGGCGGGCGCGAGCGGGTTGATCTTCGCCGGGTCGCCGCCGAGCTCCTTCACGGCCTCACGCATGGTGGCGAGGTCCACGACACACGGCACACCGGTGAAGTCCTGCATGATCACGCGGGCCGGCGTGAACTGGATCTCCTGGCTGGGCTGCGCCTGGGAGTCCCAGCCGCCGAGCGCCCGGATGTGGTCGGCGGTGATGTTCGCGCCGTCCTCAGTGCGGAGAAGGTTCTCCAGCAGCACCTTCAGGCTGTAGGGGAGGCGCGCGGAGCCCTCGACCTTGTCCAGCTTGAAGATCTCGTACGACTCGTCGCCCACGCGCAGCGTGCTGCGGGCGTCGAAGCTGTTCGCCGACACGACAGTCTCCTTCATCAATGTGCGCGTACCTACCACAATGCTGCCGCCACGGCTCCTCGCCGATCCGCTAAGGTAAGGCTTAGTTAGGTAACCCTTATCGATTGGCGGCCGCGGTACGCCTTCGGCAGATATCTCGATGTCGAGATAACTCTAGTACATGACCGCTGCCGGGTCATGCCCGGACCTCGCTTGACCGCTCTCATCCAATCGAGGCGTTTACTCAGCGAACCCAGCGTTTCGCCTTCTGCCTCAGTGAACCCGGTCGTGCGGGTAATCGCGATGGGGGTGCTGGGTGGCTGTACGCGCCCAGTCGCTGACGGTCTGGCCTCGAAACCTGATCGAATACGGGTGTGAGTAGTTGAGGTACAGGAAGTACGGCGTGCCAGAGCCGTTCGATGGGTACCTCGCCGGCGACGGTGATAGTGGCGGAGTGCAGCAGTTCTCCGACACCGGGGCCGGCGAAGGTGACCCCGGGTTGCTAAGCGACCGTGAGCACGATCTTGCCCTGGATGTGCCCCCGGGCGGCGCGCTCGTGCGCCGCCCGGGCATCCGCGAGCGGGAACGTGCTGTCGATCGCGACGCGAATCTTCCCCGCGTCAAGCAAGCTCGCCAGTTCGGCGAGCTGCGCGCCGCTCGAGCGGACCGTCACGGCCGTGACCGTGACACCCAGCTCCGCGTTCTCCTCGTCGTCGAACTGGCCGAAGTACACCGGGTAGAGGGACCCGCCGCGCTTGAGGGTGCGCAGGAAGCGCCTGCTGTCGGGACCCCCGACGGCGTCCAGGACCAGGTCGACGTCACGGACGACCTCTTCGGGCCGCTCCTTGGTGTAGTCGATGAACTCGTCGGCGCCGAGCTCGCGCAGGAACGTCTCGTGGGCGCCGGAGGCCACGGCGATGACGCGGACCCCCTTCCACTTGGCCAGCTGGAGAGCGAGGTGCCCCACGCCACCGGCAGCGCCGTTGATGAGCACCGTGCTCTCGCTGTCGAGTGCCATCGGGCGGTGCTGGGCCTCTTGGAACGGCGAGGGATGATCGTGCCCGAGCTCGATCAAGAACTGCCACGCCGTCAACCCCGACATGGCCAGGGCGGCGGCGTGCACGTGGTCGATGCCGGCCAGCTTGCGGGCGAGGTCGGACGCCGGCGCGGTGACGTACTCGGCGTACGCGCCGCCCTGGAGAACGGTGGGGAAGCGCAGAAGGCCGAACACCTCGTCTCCGACCGCGAAGCCGTTGACGTCGGCGGAGACGGCTTCCACGACGCCTGAGACGTCGGTCCCCGGAATCAGGGGGAGATGGAACGGGGGCTTGAGCTCGGGGGGTATGTCGGGCATTCCCTCGCGTGCGTACCAGTCGGGAGGGTTGATGCCGACCGCGTGCACGCGCACGAGCACCTCACCCGGCCCCGGCTCGGGAACCGGCACCTCCTCATGACGCAGCACCTCAGGGCCGCCGAACTCGTGCAGCCGGATCGCTTTCATGGTCTGTTTCGGCACAGCTCTCTCTCCTGCGTCTCTCGCGGGGTAAACTAAGTGAACCAATGGTCCGTTTTTCCGGACCACTGATCCGAATATATGGACCACTGATCCGGAAGTCAAGAGGGACAGATGCGGGCCGACGCCAGGAAGAACCGCGACCACCTGCTCGCAGTAGCGGGAACCGCCATCACCGAGCAAGGCGTCGACGTGTCACTGCGCGACATCGCACGCCGGGCCGATGTCGGGCTCGCGACGCTGCTGCGTCACTTCCCGACGCGCGAGGCGCTGCTCGATGCCCTGCTCCGCACGAGCTTCGACGAACTGACGGCAAAGGCAGGCGAGCTCGAGACATCGAGCTCGCCCGAAGACGCTCTCGTTTCGTGGCTACGCGACTGCGTGGCGTGGACAACCGAGTATCGGGGCGTGACCGTGCTGATGGCAGCCGCCATCGATGACACCGAATCCGCACTCCACGCTTCGTGCGTCACCCTGCGCGCAGCCGGTGCGCGGCTCCTCACCCGTGCCCAGGCCGCGGGCATGGCGCGGAGCGATATCGATGGCGCCGATTTGTTTGCGCTGGTAGCCATGCTCGCTTGGCTCGGCGATCAACCCTCGCTCGCGCCACGCGCCGATCACCTCTTCGAGGTTGTCGCGAGCGCGATTCTGACAACTGCAAGGAGCAGCTGCGCCGAGGAGGAACGTCACCCTCGGGCCTGCGGATGAAACCGTCTCGCTTGCGGACCGACGAAACTCGGCCGCGCGCTCGGCAGGAGCGGTTCGACGCCGAGTTCGCCAAGGCGGTCAAGGGCACCGGCATCGAGCCGCGCGCTCCCCGGGAGCGGACCGCGACCGCCGCGAAGCGGCTGACGAAGGCGACGCGCACGAACAGTTCGAGGCCCAGGGCATCTTGTTCGTTCCCTACTTACCGCCGGCCTCGGGTCGGCTCAGCAGCTACCACGAGCTGACGGGCCGGCAAAGCGCCTCGGCGCCACGTCGGCCCAGGTCACGTCGGCCTGGCTGCTGCGCCGCTCTCTCTCCATAGTCGTCATCCCCGGCACGTCCCGACCACTTGCGCTCCAATGTCGCTGCGTCCGGGGTCGCCGAAAATCTGACCGCCGCCGAGGTTGCCCGAACGCCCGACGCTCCCTTCCCGGGCCCGGCTGACCGGCAGCCCCGAACCGGGGGCCCTGCGGACGCTCCTATCGCTGGTCCCGCCGTCGTCCACTCACACGTCCCGTGATGCGGAGCGTCCACGGAAAGGGGACTCTTGAAACTCAGCCTCGGGGTACGGGTCACCGACTCGAGATTGATTGCTCAGCAGGAGGACCGCCCATGATCAGAGTTATGCGGCCGCTTCTTCACGGCGCTGTTGCGGGACTCGCCGGTACGACCGCGCTCAATATCGCAGGTTATGCCGACGTTGCGCTTCGAGGCCGGCCCATCAGCGATACACCTGAGATCACAGTGCGGAGCCTTGCTGCGAAGCTCCGCATTCGAATCCCCGGGGACGATCAGATCCTGGAGAACCGGATCGCCGGCCTTGGCCCCTTGACCGGATACACCGTGGGGCTGGGCATGGGGGCGGCGCTGTCATTGGCACAGGCTGCTGGTTGGCCTCCGACGAAGGCTTCCCGCTATGCCGTTGCGTCTCTCTTTGCCCTAACTGTCACAAATGCGCCGATTGTTCTTTTGGGAATCACGGATCCACGGACCTGGGCAACCTCGGACTGGGTCTCAGACATCATCCCGCATGTTCTCTATGCGGTAGTCACAGTCCGCGTCCTTGACAAGCTGGAAGCAGCAGGCCCCCAGCGTTGATGGCCGGATCCCGTAGTGACGCCCTCAGACAGGTGCGGGTTTCTCCTTTCTTGTTCTGCCGGCGGGTTGAGGAAGTTCAGGTGGGTGCGGCGGGCGGGCAGGTGCCACAGCCTGTAGCGCAGGGTGTCGGGTTCGGCGTCTGCGAGGTCGTCCCTGTCGTGCAGGCAATCGAAGACACGGGCGGGGTGCCCGTACGGCGGCGGTGCGCTTGCCGCGCCCTTGCGCCCGGCTCAGTATCGGAGCATGTTCGGCGGCGCGCATGTGCTCCTCCACAGCCGGGACGCGGACGCGGACGGCGCCTTCATGAAGGATGCGCCCGGATTTGCTCATGTCGACGCCGGGCGCGACCGCCTCGTCTTCCAAACGCCACCGGCGCAGATGGCCGAACTCCCGCCGCACGAACCGCGACGCCCGGCTGCCCACCGGCTGTCACCCTGACGGCCTACCCATGCGCGATCACATCTCATATGTGAGATAGCGTGCAGCCATGGCAGACGACTACCTCGTACGCATCGGCAAGCTCATCCGTGACGCCCGTCAGCATCGGGGCTGGACACAGACGCAGTTGGCCGAGGCACTCGGCACCAGCCAGAGCGCGGTGAATCGCATCGAACGCGGCAACCAGAACATCAGTCTTGAGATGATCGCGCGCATCGGTGAAGCGCTCGACAGCGAGATCGTCTCGCTCGGCTACGCCGGGCCCATGCACCTTCGGGTGGTCGGCCGACGCCGGCTCTCCGGCGCCATCGATGTCAAGACGAGCAAGAACGCGTGTGTGGCGCTGCTCTGCGGCTCGCTGCTCAACAAGGGCCGTACGGTGCTGCGCCGAGTCGCCCGTATCGAGGAAGTCTTCCGGCTGCTCGAGGTGCTCAACTCCATCGGGGTGCGCACCCGTTGGATCAACGAGGGCGTGGATCTGGAGATCGTGCCGCCCGCGCAGCTCGACATGGACGCCATCGACGCGGAGGCCGCCCGCCGGACCCGGTCGATCATCATGTTCCTCGGTCCGCTGCTGCACCGGATGGACACGTTCAGGCTGCCGTACGCCGGCGGCTGCGACCTCGGTACGCGGACCATCGAGCCGCACATGATCGCGCTGCGCCGCTTCGGTCTCGACATCACCGCGACCGAGGGGCTGTACCACGCGAAGGTGGAGGGCACGACCGCGCCCGACCGCCCGATCGTCCTGACCGAACGCGGCGACACCGTGACCGAGAACGCGCTGCTGGCCGCGGCCCGGCACGACGGTGTGACCGTCATCCGCAACGCCTCCTCCAATTACATGGTCCAGGATCTGTGCTTCTTCCTGGAGGCGCTGGGCGTCAGGGTCGAGGGGATCGGGACGACCACGCTCACGGTGCACGGCGTGCCGACCATCGACGTGGACGTCGACTACTGCCCCTCCGAGGACCCGGTCGAGGCGATGAGCCTGCTCGCCGCCGCGGTCGTCACCGAGTCCGAACTCACCATCCGCCGTGTCCCGATCGAGTTCATGGAGATCGAGCTCGCGGTGCTGGAGGAGATGGGCCTCGACCACGACCGCTCGCCGGAGTACGCGGCGGACAACGGCCGCACCCGGCTGGTGGATCTGACGGTCCGGCCCTCCAAACTGGAGGCGCCGATCGACAAGATCCACCCGATGCCCTTCCCCGGTCTGAACATCGACAATGTCCCGTTCTTCGCGGCGATCGCGGCGGTCGCCGAGGGCAAGACGCTGATCCACGACTGGGTCTACGACAACCGCGCGATCTATCTGACGGACCTCAACCGCCTGGGCGGCCGCCTCCAGCTGCTCGACCCGCACCGCGTCCTGGTCGAGGGCCCGACCCGCTGGCGCGCGGCCGAGATGATGTGCCCGCCCGCACTGCGGCCTGCCGTGGTGGTGCTGCTGGCGATGATGGCGGCCGAGGGCACGTCCGTACTGCGCAATGTGTACGTCATCAACCGGGGTTACGAGGATCTGGCGGAGCGCCTCAACTCGGTGGGCGCGCAGATCGAGATCTTCCGGGACATCTGAGGCATTTCCCGGTCAGGAGGTCTTTTCTCCGTCTTGGGCCGTCATTGGGCCGTCATTGGGCCGTCATTGGGCCGTCGTTGGGCCGTCGTTGGGCCGTCGACCGTGTCAGCCACTTACGGAAGACATGTGTGCCGTTCCGCACCTGGGTTGCGATGGCTTTGTGGCTCAATCGCCGCCCCGCTCGCTGCCCTCTGAGCGGTGAGGTCACCACTCAGAGGGCTCCGAAGACCTGGATGACGTCGGGCGCGCGGCCGACGGTCACCTTCGGCAAGACGCTGCTTCTCAGTCGGTGCAGGTGGTGCCGGGTGCGGGCAGCGCGCGGGTGGTCAGGTAGCGGTTGGTGGCCTTCTGGACGCACTCGGAGACCAGGAACATGCTGTAGTCGTCGCCTTCGCGGCCGAGTACGACGCTGCCGGGCAGTTGGGCGGCCATGGCCGCGCCCGCGCGGTGGGGGGCGAGGGCCTGGTGGGTGGACTGGAGGATCAGTGCGGGCGGTGCGCCGTGGACCGGGGCGCCCGCCTTCACGGGCTTGGCCGGGGTGGGCCAGCCGAGGCAGCCGGCGATGGCCTTGTAGGAGCGGACCGCCGGTGCGACCGCGCGGGTCGTCTTCGAGGCGCCCGGCGGTCGGAAACCGACCCCCGCGGCCAACAAGTCCGAGATCGGCGCTCTGATAGTGGGGTTGAAGAAGGCGCCGTAAGTGGCGAGTGTCTCCGAGCCGTTCACCAAGTGGCCTGGTGAGCAAGGACGGAACGATCGCCCACGCCCAGGTCACACCGGCGCCCGTGGGGGGACGGGGCCGTCCGGCGGGGGTGGACGGAGGAGCATCTCGCGCGCTCGTCGTCGACATGCCCTGTGATTCAGATCACGGGCCGCAGCTGCATCGTGGGCCGCGTGCCAGTGCCTTCTAAAGGGTGTAGGCGACCGGCGAGAACAGGGACAGTGCGAATGGAGCAGAGTCGAGCCCGTGCGTTCGACGAGTTCGTGGCTGCCCGCTGGTCGGTGCTGGTCCACCTGGCCCGCCTGCTCGTCGGAGGCGATCGGCATCGGGCCGAGGACTTGTTGCAGGAGTCCTTGGTCAAGCTCTGGTTCGTCTGGCCCAAAGTGGCGGACGACGCACCGGAGCCGTACGTCCGCAAGGTGATGGTGCGCGCGGCGGCACGCTCGGGACAGCGGCGTTGGTGGGGTGAACGCCCCGTCGAACAGCTGCCCGAGGCGGCGATGGTCCGCGATGTGTCCGCGGACGTGGTGGAGCGTTCTCGACTGGAGGCCGCGCTGGCCCAGTTGTCGCCGAAGCAGAGGGTGGCGGTGGTGCTGCGCTACTACCAGGACCTGCCCGAGGGGCAGGTGGCGGAGGCGCTCGGGTGCCCGGTGGGCACGGCTCGGTCCCATGCCGCACGCGGAGTGGCGCGGCTGAGGCTGCTCCTGGGCGATGTGAACGAGCCGGTGCGGTGAAGGAGAACCCCATGGATCACTTCGAGCGGCAGCTGGCACAGATGCTGCGCGACACCGAGGCGCCCGCACCGTTCGAGCCGAGGCACCAGGAACGTCTCCGGGCAGGGGTGCATGTCCGCTCTCGCAGACGGGCCGCGCAGAGGGCCGCCGGCGCCGCCCTGGCCGTTGTCGGCCTCAGTGTCGGGCTGTTCCTGCTGCCCGGCCACGCGACCCGGGTCGAGCCCAGCCACCCCCGCCCACAGCCCGCGACGAGCCCGTCACCCTCCGCCCCGCCCGCGACACCCGACGTGTCCACGAGCGAACCCTCCTCATCGGAAACTTCCACTGGCCCCGCATCCCCGGACGGGACCGCCGCCATCACGCCGCCGGCCACGGACGGGAGTACGGCCACGGCCGACAGTTCGGCCACGGCCACTGAGACCCCGCCGGGGAGCACGGAGGGCGCGTCGCCGCCCCCGACCTCGGCCCCGCCTTCGGGTACGGCGACCGCGCGGAACTAGTCGTCGACCGCCTCGCCCTCGCTCGTCACCCCGTAACGCCCTGGCCCACCCTCGCCCCGAGTGTCTTCGGCCTGCCCCACGCCAGGTCACAAAAAGGACAAAACATGAGAAATCAAGGGTCACTTGCGCTGAAGGACCTGAGCCGACTGCCGCACCGCGCACCGGTGGCGACGCACCACCCGGAGCCCGTCCTGGACGTGGTCGTCCCCGTGTTCAATGAGGAGAGGGATCTGGAGCCGAGCGTGCGGCGGCTCCACACACACCTGTGCGAGACCTTCCCCTATCCGTTCCGTATCACCATCGCCGACAACGCCAGCACGGACAGCACCCCGCGGATCGCCGCCCGGCTGGCAGACGAACTGCCCGAAGCACAGTGGCTTCAGCTGGCCGAGAAGGGGCGCGGCCGGGCGCTGCGTACCGCCTGGTCGCTCTCGTCGGCCCCCGTACTCGCGTACATGGACGTGGACCTGTCCACGGAACTGACGGCGTTGCTGCCGCTCGTGGCCCCGCTGCTCTCCGGCCACTCCGATATCGCCATCGGCACCCGCCTGGCCCCCGGTTCCCGGGTGGTGCGCGGCCCCAAGCGAGAGATCACCTCTCGTTGCTACAACGCCCTCCTGCGCTCCGTCCTCGCCGTGGGCTTCTCCGACGCGCAGTGCGGATTCAAGGCGGTGCGGCGTGATGTGGCCGAGCGACTACTGCCCCTCGTTCAGGACTCGGAGTGGTTCTTCGACACCGAACTGCTGGTGCTCGCCGAGCGTGCCGGGCTGCGCATCCATGAGGTGCCGGTCGACTGGGTGGACGATCCCGACACCCGGGTCGACATCCTCGCCACGGCACTGGCCGACCTGCGCGGCATCGCCAGGATCGGCGGGGCACTGGCGCGGGGCACGCTGCCGCCGGGCGGGTCGCTCCGCGACGGGGGCGCCGACGCACCGGGCAGGCTCGCCACCCAACTCGTGTGCTTCGCCGCCGTAGGCGCCGTCAGCACCCTCGCATACCTGCTCCTCTACGCGGCGCTGCGCCCGGTGGCCGGATCCCAGACCGCCAACGCACTCGCGCTGCTGGTCTGCGCCGTCGCCAACACGACCGTGAACAGGCGGCTCACCTTCGGCCTCCGTGGCCGCGGCGGTGTGCTGCGCCACCAGGGCAGGGGCCTGGTCGTCCTCCTGATCGGCCTGGCGCTCACCGCCGGATCGCTCGCCGCCCTGCACCACGCGGTGCCCTCGGCCGGGCACGCCACCGAACTCGCCGTACTTCTCGCCGCCAACCTGGCCGCGACGCTGCTGCGGTTCCTGTCCTTCCGAGCGTGGGTGTTCCGCGCATGATCAGGACCACCGCCCGTACGACCGCGACCGGCACCCTCAGCTGGAACGCGAGGCTGTCGCAGCAGCCCGCCACCACGGGCCCCGACCGCCGGCGCCGGCTGCGCCGCACAGCCGAGCACTACGGCCCCGTACTGGCCGTCTACGGCACGCTCAAGTTCATCGGCTTCGCCGCCTTCATGTGGCTGCTGCACTCCGCCGGCGACTACCGCACGAAGAACCCGCGCTTCGGCGGCGGCGCCCACCCGTGGGACGTCCTGGCCAGCTGGGACGGCTGGTGGTACCAGCAGATCGCCGCGCACGGGTACGACCCTCAGCTGGTCCCGATCCCCGGCGCCACCGGCCCGATCACACTCGAAGGGAACTCGGCGGCGTTCTTCCCGCTCTACCCGGCGCTGATGCGGCTGGTCTCCGAGCTCACCGGCCTCGGCCTGTACGGCGCCGGCCTGCTGGTCTCCGTCGTCGCCTCCTTGGCCGCCGCCCTGGGCATCTACGCCATCACCGAACGCCTCGGCGGCAGACGGGCCGGGCTGGCCGCGGCCGGACTCTGGGCCGTCTGGCCCGGTTCCGGCGTGGAGTGGGCGGTCTACTCCGACTCCCTCTACGTGGCCCTGGCCGTCTGGGCCTGCCATGCCGTCCTGAGCCGCCGCTGGCTCACCGCCGGTCTCCTCACCTGCGTGGCAGGGCTCAACCGGCCCACCGCCGTGGCGCTGATCGCCGCCGTCGCCGTCGCGGCCCTGCTCGCGCTCCACCGTCGCCGGGACGGCATCCTGCGTCCGGTGGCCGCGATGGCCGTCGCCCCGCTCGGCCTCCTCGCCCATCTCGGCTGGGTGGGTCACCAAATGGGCGACTACGGCGGCTACTTCAGGCTTCAGTCCGGTGCCTGGGCCCACGAGTGGGACTACGGCCGGCACACCCTCGACGTCCTCACATCCGTCCCGGTGGGCCACTTCGACTATCTCTCCGCCTGGCCCTTCGCGGACCTGATCGGCGTCGGTGTCGTCCTGCTAGCGCTCGCACTGCTCCCGCTGCTGATCCGGCTGCGTCCCCCGACCGTCCTGATGGTCTACACCGTCCTCACCCTCGTCCTCGTCCTGGGCAGCCAGCAGATATTCGGCAACGTCTCCCGCTATCTGCTCCCCCTCTTCCCGCTCTTTCTCCCGCTCGCCCTCGCCCTGCGCCGCCTCAGCCCGACCCACCAGCTCATGCTCCTCGGCATCGCGGCCCTGGCTTCCGGCTCGTACGCGGGCTACGGCCTTTTCGAACTCGGCGTCCCGTAACCGACGGACCCAGGAATGGATGCCCGATGACCACGACCCTGCCCACCGCCGAGCAGTCGGCCTCGAGTCCGGCACACCGTGCTCCTGCAGGCAATCCAGGTCCCGTACGGAACCCCACCGGCGCCCCCGAGCAGCGGCGACTGCTCGACCGACTGACCCCGACGGACCTCCGGGTGCTCCGGCTCTACCTGTTCACGCGCCTCGGGCTGTGGCTCGTCGCCTACTGCACCGCCTGGCTGTCCCCTGCCGGATCCGACGCCAGGACACCCGCCCCATGGCTGTCCCGCTGGGAGCAATGGGACTGGGTGCACTATCAACGCATAGCCCAGTACGGCTACTTCGACCCCTTCCCGGGAATCGACCCCGCGTCCGACAACCGGGTGGCCTTCTTCCCCGGTTTCCCCCTCCTGCTGCGCACCGTGCACACCCTCATCACCGACTGGGCCGTGGCCGGCCTGCTGATCTCCCTGGTGAGCGGTGCGGTGGCCGTCGTAGCCCTGGCCAGGATCGCCGGGCTGGGCCGACCGGACAGCGCTCGGGCCGGCCGACGGGCCACGGGCTTTCTGTTGCTGTCGCCCGCCGCGGTGTTCCTGGCAGCCGGATACACGGAATCCCTCTTCCTCGCGTTCGCGCTGCCGGCCTGGCTCGCGGCGAAGAACCGCAACTGGCCGGTCGCGGGCGTTCTCGCCGCCTTGGCCACCACCACCCGGATCAGCGGCCTGTTCCTGGCCGCCGCGATCACGGTCGAATGCGTCCTGGCCCGAGCCGACCGCCGAGGGCGCCGCCGTTGGCGCTCCCTGCCCTGGTGCGCTTTGCCCGCCGTACCCGCCACGGCCTACACCGTCTACCTGCACGCGAACACCGGCGACTGGACAGCCTGGAAGCACGCGCAGGAACGCGGCTGGCACCGCGACTTCCACACTCCCGCCGAAGCGTTCCGGAACACCTGGCGGAACGCCTTCGACCACCTCCAGACCACCGGCTACGCCTGGGAGTTCCAGCTCGAACTGGCCGCCATGGCGGTCGGTGTCCTGCTGCTCTTCGTCCTTCTGCTCCGCCGCCGCTGGCCGGAAGCCGTGTACATCGGGCTCAGCCTGTGGGCCCTGGGGACGTCGTACTGGTACCTGTCCATCCCCCGCGCAACCCTGCTCTGGTGGCCGCTGTGGACCGGCCTGGCCCACTGGAGCCTGCGGCGCACGTGGGTGAAGGAGGCGTACGTCGGTGTAGTGGCTCCGCTGACGGTGGTGCTCGCGGTGACGTTCACCTCGGGCCACTGGACCGGCTGACACGAACCGACCCGGCGCTCTCGGCCTGGTCAGCCGATGCCGGCAGAGCTGACCGCAGTCCTTCCATCGACGAGTTCGTGCAGGGCCCCGCTCCGGCCCGAGGCGCAGGTGGGAGGGGCCACCCGAGATGATCGCCCCTGCCGGAAACCCCGCGCGTCAGTTCCGGGACATCTGACCGGCTCGTCACCGTCCCCGTCCGTCACTGAGAGTACGCGCGCGGTTCGCGAGCCTGCCCTGTTCAGGGGAGGATAAGGGGGCTGGGGGTGCATAACGCCCCAATCCGACCGGGACGCCGAGTGATGGACAAGCCAACGAGAGCAGCCGGATCCGCAGGAGTGACATCGAGCGCCGCAGTGTTCGGCGCGCCGTGCTGGGTCAGTCTGATGACACGTGACCTGCAGGGCGCGCAGGATTTCTACGGCGCGGTCATGGGGTGGGAATTCCGGAAGGGCGTACTGGGCGACGAGTTCAGTACCGCTTTCCTCGAGGGTGCGCCGGTCGCCGGAATCGGGGCGCTGGCGTCCACGTTGCAGGTCGCCGTCGCCTGGACCCCGTACTTCGCCGTCATCGATACGGATGAGACCGCCGCGCGGATCCGGGAGCGCAGCGGCACCGTCGCGGTCGGCCCGCTCACCTTCTCCATGGGGCGGGGGGCGCTGGCTGCCGACCGCGACGGCGCCGTCTTCGGCATCTGGGAGGGACTGCTCGTCTCCGACTGGCTGACCGGGCGCAAGAAGGCGCCCGTCTGGCTGCGTCTGCGGACCCGCAACGCCTTCGAGGCGGCGATCTTCTACGGCGAAGTCCTCGAGTGGGCATCCGATCGCCCCGGCTCCTGCCAGGTCGACTACGAGGAGGACGAAGTCGTGCTGCGCAGCAAAGGGCATGTGCTCGCGCGCCTCAGCTCCGGCGCGACGGGGGCGGCACCGGACCCCACGCTCCGGCCCCACTGGCACTGCCACTTCCCGGTCGGCGACGTCGAGGCCACCGTGGAGGCAGCCCGCCGCAATGGAGGCCTCGTCCTGGGACAGAGCTCGATGCCACAGGGCGAGGAGGCCACGCTGCGCGATCCGGACGGAGCCCTGTTCACCGTCACCAGCAGCGCAGTCCCCGAATGAGTCTCAGGGCTGCCCGGGAGTGCCCCCTCCCTGGAGGCGTGCCAGGTCCGAGGGGCGGACCTGGATGGCCAAGAGGGCGATCACCGCGGCGATCACCGTGAAGATGGCGGCCACGATGAACGCGACGGAGATTCCGGAGGTCAGCACCTCGTCGCCCCATGGCGGTGGGAGCTGTCCGGTGCGCCGGAAACTCAGCCGTTCCACCGGGGTGGCCTGGGTCATGAAGAGCGGTATCTGCTCCTTGGCCTCGTTGCGGCTGGCCGTACCGAAGACCGTCACCAGAATGGACAGGCCGAGCGAACCGCCCACCTGCTGGGTCGCGTTGAGCATGCCGGAGGCCGCGCCCGTCTCATGTCTGGGCACACCGGAGACGGCCATCAGGGTCAGCGAGACGAAGTTCATGCCCATGCCGAGGCCGAAGATGAGCATCGGTCCCAGGATGCTGCCCAGATAGGTCGAATGGATATCGGTGAGGGTCAGCCAGGACAGTCCCACCGCGGCCAGGATCGCACCGGTCACCATGAACGGTTTCGGGCCGTACTTCGGCAGAAGTTGGGAGGCGATGCCCGCGCCCACCGCGATGACCGCGCTCACCGGCAGAAAGGCGAGGCCGGCCTGGAGCGGGCTGAAGTCCAGCACGTCCTGCACGAAGAGCGTGAGGAAGAAGAACATGCCGAAGATCGCGGCGGCGAGGCTCAGCATGATTCCGTAGGTGCCTGCCCTATTGCGGTCGGCGAACATGTGCAGTGGCGTGATCGGCTGCTTCGAGCGGCGCTCGATGAGGATGAAGGTCGTGAGGAGCACCACCGCCGCGGCGAACGACGCGAGCGTGAGCCGGTCGCGCCAGCCTTCCTGCGCGGCCCGGATGAAGCCGTAGACCAGCGCCACCATGCCGAGCGTCGAGGTCAGCGCACCGGTCAGGTCGAAGTGGCCCGGATGGCGCTCGGACTCCTTGATGTGGCGGGGCGTCGCCAGAACGATGAGCAGGGCGATCGGCACATTGACGAAGAACACCCAGCGCCAGTCGAGCCATTCGACGAGGATGCCGCCTGCCAGCAGACCGATCGCGCCGCCGCCCGCGGAGACCGCCGCGAAAGCTCCGAACGCCCGGTTGCGGGCCGGGCCTTCGGTGAAGGTGGTGGTGATCAGTGCGAGCGCGGTCGGCGATGCGATGGCGCCGCCGACGCCCTGCAGGGCGCGAGAGGCAAGGAGCTGGCCTGAGCTCTGGGAGAGGCCGCCGAGCAGAGAGGCGAGCGCGAAGACCATGACGCCGAACATGAAAACCCGGCGGCGGCCGAGTATGTCACCGGTGCGGCCGCCGAGGAGGAGCAGGCCGCCGAAGGTGAGCGTATAGGCGCTGACGACCCAGGAAAGGCTCGTGGTCGAGAAGTTCAGCGCGCTCTGAATGTGCGGGAGCGCGATGTTCACGATGGTGACATCGAGTACCACCATCAACTGGCACGAGGCGATGACGAGGAGCGCGATCCCGTTGCCGCCGAGTTTCTTGTCCGACGCGGCGGTCTGCGAGGTGGGTATCGGCTGCGGGGTCGTCATGGCGGATCGTGTCCCTCTTACGAGGGTCAGTAGACGAATCCGTCTACCCATCGACGGTAAACCCGGGGCGGGCGCACCACCAATCGATCAAGACCGTTCCGCGACAGTCTCCGCGATGAAGGCACGCAGCGCCTCCGTCAGGCGCTCCGGCTGGTCCTCGGCGATCAGCGTGCAGCTGTCCTCGATCTCCAGCAGCCGTCCCTGCGGCAGCAGTTCGGCCAGCCGTCGGCCGTGTTCCCTCGGCATCATCCGGTCCTCCGTTGCCCACACCACCAGCGCGGGCCGGTCGAACTTCCGTAGTCCTTCGGCCGCTTCGAGGAGTTCGGTCTTGCGTACACCCGCGTTGTAGCGGCGGAAGTCGTTCCTGATGGCCTTGTCGGTGAGCAGCGGCCGCAGCCAGCCGTCGGCGATCTCGTGCGGTACGGGACGCCTGGTGAGCGCGCCGAGGCCGATGGGCAGTCGGCGCAGCGGCTTCAGCGCCAGGATCCGGGCCATCAGCGCGACGCCGCCGGGCACTTTGCAGACGAGCGAGATCATCTTGCCGGGTGCGCCCGGCGGGTAGTTGTCGAAGGCCTCGCAGGAGATGAGCACGAGCCGGGCGAGCCGCTCGGGATGGCGTCCCGCGACGGTCTGGGCGCGTCCGCAGTCGCTCTCGACGAGGGTCACCTCGCGCAGGTCCAGGCGGTCCAGGAACTCCGCGATCAGCTCATTGACGGAGTCGGGGCCGAGCGGGACGTCCGGGCGCATGGGGGTGCGGTGCGAGCCGTAGGGCAGGGTCGGGGCGATACAGCGGTGGTCCCGTGCCAGTCCGGCGACGACCTTGCGCCAGACCGTCGCGTCGTGGACCAGCCCGTGCAGCAGCACAACGACGGGGCCGGGGCCTCCCGTGTCCTCGTACGCGATCGTCCCTGCGCTGAGTTCGATCTCCGGCATGACGGCTCCCCTCGGGTCATAACGATGTTATGCACGGAGGCTCCGGGCCGCCAGACCCCGGTCAGGGGAGCACGGCCATACCGTCGAGCTCGACCAGGGCCTCGTCGTCCCAGAGCCGGACAATGCCGATCACCGCCATCGCGGGGTAGTCGCGGCCCGCCAACCGCCGCCAGATACGGCCCAGTTCAGCCGCATGAAGGCGGTAGTCGGCGACATCGGTGGCGTAGACCGTGACCCGGGCGAGGTCCTGCGGGGCGCCGCCGGAGGCCGCGAGGGCGGTGAGCAGATTCGCCAGTGCAGTCTCGAACTGCTCGGGCAGCGTCTCGCCGACGATCTTCCCGTCGGTGTCCAGCGCGGTCTGCCCGGCCAGGAACACAAGGCGTGAGCCGGTGGCGGTGACAGCGTGCGAGAAGCCGGTGGGCGGCGAGAGCTCGGCCGGATTGTGGCGGTGCAGGCTCATGCGTGCGGCTCCTCTGCGTGCGACTCCTTGTACGGCCCCTTCGCGCACTGCTCCTTGGAATACAGCTCCTTGGCGATGATCGTGCGCTGGACCTCGGTGGCGCCCTCGTAGATCCGGGGGGCGCGGACCTCTCGGTAAAGGTGTTCCAGGAGGTGGCCGCGCTGGAGCGCGCGGGCGCCGTGCAACTGGACGGCGGCGTCCACGACGTACTGCGCGGTCTCCGTCGCCAGCAGCTTCGCCATCGCGGACCGCTTCGGCACGTCGGCGGCCCCTTCGTCATATGCGGCGGCCGCGGCGTACACGAGAAGCTGCGCGGCCTCGGTCCGTGTCGCCATCTCGGCGACCTGGTGGGCGACGGACTGGAGCTCCTTGAGCGGACCGCCGAAGGCGGTGCGGCGGGCGGTGTGCTCGAGGGCCGCGTCCAGGGCGGCCTGGGCCATGCCGACCGCGAAAGCGCCGACGCTGGGCCGGAAGAGGTTCAGGGTGTTCATGGCGACACGGAAGCCGCGGTCGGTCTCGCCGAGGACGTCGTCGCCGGTCACCGGAACATCGTTGAAAGCAAGTGCGCCGATGGGGTGCGGCGAGAGCATCTCCAGCGCGGTCCCGGTCAGTCCCGGCCGGTCCGCCGGGACGAGGAACGCGGTGACCCCACGTGCGCCGGCGCCCTCCGTCGTACGGGCGAAGACAGTGTAGAAGTCGGCCTCGGGGGCGTTGGAGATCCAGCGCTTCTCGCCGCTCAGCCGCCAGCCTCCTTGATCCGGCACGGCTTTGAGGGCGAGTGCCGCCGCGTCCGAGCCGGCGTCCGGCTCGCTCAGCGCGAAAGCGGCAACGGCACGCCCCGCGATCACCTCGGGCAGCCAGCGCTCCTGCTGGGCGGCCGTACCCGCCTGGACCAGCGGGTAGCTGCCCAGACCCTGGAGGGCGAGGGCGGTCTCGGCCTCCGTACAGCCGTACGCCAGCGATTCGCGCAGCAGGCAAAGCTCGAGCGCACCGGCCCCGAACAGGCGTTGCAGCAAGCCGAGTTCGCCGAGAGCAGCGACCAAGGGGCGGTTGACGCGGCCCGGCTCCGCCTTCTCCACGAGCGGTCGCAGCCGCTCGTCGGCCAGGGTGCGCAGCTGCGCACACCAGGCGGTCTGTGCCGGATCGAGTGAAAATACGGGCATCCGTGCCCCCACTTCGTGCGGCCGGGGTCCGGGGGTGCCCCCTGGGAAAGCAGGGTATCGCGGACCGTTGACTGTCGTCACCTTCACGATACGCTCGATTCGCGACCCCACCACGAGAAGGGGCGAACCATGGAGCTGACACCCTCGGCCCACCTCGACACCTTTCCGCGCGACCACCTCCCGCCCACCGGGCAGTGGCCGGAAATCCTCCTCGACCTGCCCGAACTGAACTATCCGCAGCGGCTCAACTGCGGGGCCGAGCTGCTGGACCGTACGATCCAGCGATTCGGCGCCGAGCGGCCCGTCTTCCGTACCGGCGGCGGCGAAGTCTGGACCTACGGAGAGCTGCGCGACCAGGTCGACCGGATCGCGCATGTCCTCACCTCCGGTCTTGGAGTGGTCCCCGGAAATCGCGTCCTGCTGCGCGGGCCGACGAGCCCCTGGCTCGCCGCCTGCTGGCTGGCCGTGATGAAGGCGGGCGCGGTGGCGGTCACCGTTCTGGCCCAGCAGCGGGCCAGGGAACTGGCCACGGTCTGCGAGATCGCCGCCGTCAGCCACGCCCTGTGCGACATCCGGTCGGTCGACGATCTGGCGAAGGCGGAGGTGCCGGGGCTGCGCATCACGGCGTACGGCGGTGACTCCCCCGACGATCTGCTGGGGCTGGCCGCCGGCGCGGCGCCGGAGCCGTACCAAGCGGTGGCGACCGCGGCCGACGATGTCGCGCTGATCGCATTCACCTCGGGCACGACCGGCCGCCCCAAGGGATGCATGCACTTCCACCGGGATGTGCTGGCCGTAGCGGACACCTTCTCCGCGCGGGTACTGCGGCCCGAGCCCGACGATGTCTTCGCGGGCAGCCCGCCCCTGGGCTTCACTTTCGGGCTCGGCGGCTTGGTGATCTTCCCGATGCGGGCGGGGGCGTCGGCGCTGCTGCTCGAACAGGCGGGCCCCAGGCAGCTGTTGTCCGCGATCGCCGCGCACCGGGTGTCGGTCCTGTTCACCGCGCCGACCGCGTACCGCGTGATGCTGGACGAGCTCGAGGCGCACGACACCGGTTCGCTGCGGCGCTGTGTGTCCGCCGGTGAGAATCTGCCCGCCGCCACCTGGCGTGCCTGGCAGGAGCGGACCGGGCTGCGCATCATCAACGGCATCGGCGCGACCGAGCTGCTGCACATCTTCATCTCGGCGGCGGACGAGTCGATCAGACCGGGGACCACCGGGATCCCGGTTCCGGGGTGGCACGCGCGCGTGGTGGACACCGCCGGCCTGCCGGTCCCGGACGGCGAGCCGGGGCTGCTGGCCGTGCGCGGCCCGGTGGGCTGCCGCTATCTGGCCGACCCTCGCCAGGGGGAGTACGTACATGACGGCTGGAACGTCACAGGCGACACGTATGTACGTGAGCCGGACGGCTATTTCCGCTATGTCGCACGCGCCGACGACATGATCATTTCGGCCGGCTACAACATCGCGGGACCGGAGGTGGAGGACGCGCTGCTGCACCACCCGGATGTGGCGGAGGCCGCGGTAATCGGCCGTACCCACCCGCTGCGGGGCCAGATCGTGGTGGCGTACGTCGTGCTGCGCGACGGGGTCCCGGCCGGCGACGACACCGCCGCCGCGCTGACCGACTCCGTGAAACGGCGGCTGACACCGTACAAATGTCCGCGCGAGATCGTCTTCCTCGACGCACTTCCGCGCACCCCGACCGGCAAGCTGCAGCGCTACCGGCTGCGGGCCATAGAGTGATCACGTGGCCGAGCAGCACACCCCCCGCTCCCTGATCGTCACCCTGTACGGCGCGTACGGACGCGAACGGTCGGGGCCTGTCCCCGTGGCCGAACTCATCCGTCTGCTGGCAGTCCTCGACGTCGACGCCCCGTCGGTGCGTTCCTCGGTGTCCCGGCTCAAACGCCGCGGCCTGCTGATCCCCGAGCGCACCGCGGACGGGGCCGCCGGTTACACGCTCTCGGCGGATGCGCGCCAGCTGCTCGACGACGGGGACCGGCGTATCTACACCCGGCACTCCCCTTCACTGTCCGACGGCTGGGTGCTCGCCGTCTTCTCGGTGCCGGAGGCCGAGCGCCACAAGCGCCATCTGCTGCGTTCCCGGCTGGCCCGGCTCGGCTTCGGGTCGGCGGCGCCCGGTGTCTGGATCGCGCCGGCGCGGCTGTACGAGGAGACCCGGCACACGCTGCGGCGGCTCCAGCTCGACCCGTATGTCGAGCTGTTCCGCGGCGAGCACCTCGGCTTCGCGCCCACGGCGGAGGCGGTGGCGCGCTGGTGGGATCTGGCGGCGATCGCCAAGCAGCACGAGGAGTTCCTGGATCTGCACGGGCCGGTGCTGCGGGCGTGGGAGGCGCGCGACGAGGTGCCTGCGCAGGACGCGTACCGGGACTATCTGTCGGCGCTGGACTCCTGGCGGCGGCTGCCGTACGTGGATCCGGGCCTGCCGGTCGAGCTGCTGCCGCAGGGCTGGCCGGGCGGACGGTCGGCGGAGGTCTTCGCCCGGCTGCACGCGCTGCTGCGGGACGCGGGCGCGGCGTTCGTGCAACCGTGACCCCGTGCGCTGTGCTGCCACGTCCGCCTCAGCCCAGGGTGAGCCTCGGTTTCGGTGCGTCCGTGCGGCCGGTCGGGGGTTTGCGGCTGCCCGCCCGGTACGGGAGCGGCCAGGGCGCGCCCTGGCCCGCGTAGTCCTGATCGGCCGCCGCGTGCAGCGTCCAGTGGGGGTCGTAGAGATGCGGCCTGGCCAGCGCGCAGAGGTCGGCGCGGCCCGCCAGCAGGAGCGAGTTGACGTCGTCCCAGGAGGAGATCGCGCCGACGGCGATGACCGGGATGCCGAGGCTGTTGCGGATCCGGTCGGCGTACGGAGTCTGGTACGAGCGGCCGTACTCGGGCTGCTCATCGGGGACGACCTGTCCCGTGGAGACGTCGATAGCGTCGGCGCCGTGGGCGGCGAAGGCGCGGGAGATCCCGACCGCTTCATCGGCGGTGGTGCCGCCCTGTGCCCAGTCGGTCGCGGAGATACGGACCGTCATGGGCCGGTCGTCGGGCCAGATGTCGCGCATCATGTCGAAGACTTCGAGGGGGAAGCGGAGGCGGCTGTCCAGGGAGCCGCCGTAGGAGTCGGTCCGCCGGTTGGTGAGCGGAGAGAGAAAACCGGACAGCAAGTAGCCGTGGGCGCAGTGGAGTTCGAGAAGGTCGAAGCCGCTGCGGACGGCGCGTCGGGTGGCGGCGGCGAACTGCTCGCGGATGTCGTTCAGTCCGGCCCGGTCCAGGGCGTGCGGGACCTGGTTGACCCCTGTCCGGTAGGGCAGCGCGGAGGGGGCGGAGAGCGGCCAGTTGCCCTGGTCGAGCGGCTGGTCGATGCCTTCCCACATGAGCTTGGTGGAGCCCTTGCGGCCGGAATGGCCGAGCTGGACGCCGATCGCAGTACCGGGCGAGTGGTGGTGCACGAAGTCGGTGACGCGGCGCCAGGCCGCGCCCTGTTCGTCGGTGTAGAGGCCGGTGCAGCCGGGGGTGATCCGGCCCTCGGCGCTGACACAGACCATCTCGGTCATGACGAGGCCCGCTCCACCGAGGGCGCGTGCGCCGAGGTGGACGAGATGGAAGTCGCCGGGGATGCCGTCGGCGGCGCTGTACATGTCCATGGGTGAGACGACCACGCGGTTGCGCAGGGTCAGTCCGCGCAGCCGGAGCGGCGTGAACATCGGGGGCGTGCCCGGCGGGCAGCCGAAGTCGCGCTCGACGGAGTCGGTGAAGGCCGGATCGCGCAGCCGCAGATTGTCGTAGGTGACTCGTCGGCTGCGGGTGAGCAGGTTGAAGGCGAACTGCCGGGGCGGCTGGTCGAGATAGGTGGCGAGCTCCTCGAACCAGCGGAGGCTGGCGGCGGCCGCCCGCTGGGTGGACTCGACGACCGGGCGGCGTTCGGTCTCGTACGCGGCGAGGGCCTGGCCGAGGGTCGGCTGCTCCTCGATGCAGGCGGCGAGCGCGAGCGCGTCCTCGACCGCGAGCTTGGTGCCGGAGCCGATGGAGAAGTGGGCGGTGTGGGCGGCGTCGCCGAGCAGCACCGTATTGCCGTGGGACCAGCGGTCGTTGACGACGGTACGGAAGGCGATCCAGGCGGAGTTGTTGCCGCGGAGGGGGCGGCCGCCGAGGGCGTCGGCGAAGATCTTCGCGCACTGGTCCGTGGACTGCGCCTCGTCGCAGGTGTCGAGACCGGCCGCCCGCCAGACCTCCTCGCGCATCTCGATGATGACGGTGCTGGTGCCGCATTGGTTCTGCGGCCCGGAGGGCCTCGTTGAGGGGCGGTCGCCGGGAGACGGGCGGGCGAAGGGGTAGCCGTGGAGCTGCATCACCCCGTGCTCGGTCTCGGCGATCTCGAAGCGGAAGGCGTCGAAGGCGAAGTCGGCGGCGAGCCAGATGTAGCGGCACTGGTGGGAGGTGATGCGCGGAGCGAAAGAGTCGGCGTGCGCCTCTCGGGTGAGGCTGTGCAGGCCGTCGGCGGCGATGACGAGGTCGTACGCCTCGGCGAGCTCGGCGGCCGGCGGGGCGGGGGTGCGGAAACGGAGCCGTACGCCGAGATCGGCGCAGCGCTGGTGCAGGATCTCCAGCAGCCTGCGCCGGCCGAGCGCGGCGAAGCCGTGCCCGCCGGAGGTGAGAGTCCGGCCGCGGTGGACGATGTCGATGTCGTCCCAGCGTACGAACTCGTCCTGGAGCGCGCGGTAGACGGCGGGGTCGGCGTGCTCGATCCCGCCGAGGGTCTCGTCGGAGAGGACGACACCGAATCCGAAGGTGTCCTCGGGGCCGTTCCGCTCCCAGACGGTGATCTCCCGCGCGGGATCGAGCCGCTTGAGCAACACGGCGGCGTACAGCCCGCCGGGCCCGCCACCGATCACGGCGACACGCAGGGCACGGCCGGATCGCGCCGGCGCCCGGACCCGGCCCTCCTGCTCGGCCGGTGAGACGGAGGCCCGGGTCGACTCGGGCGCCACGGCAGGGGGCGGGCTCGTCGCAGTGCCTTCGGTCGGCCGGGGCATCGTCAGCGCCCCTGCCACTTCGGCGCGCGCTTCTCCGTGAATGCCGCGTGGAACTCCGCGTAGTCCTCGCCGTTCATCAGCAGCGCCTGCGTCGCCGCGTCCAGCTCGACCGAGGCCGCGAGCGGCATGTCGAGCTCTGCGGTGAGCAGTGCCTTGGTCTGGGCGTATGCCAGCGCCGGGCCCTCCGCCAGTCGGCGGGCCAGCTCGGACGCCCGGGTGTCCGCATCGCCCTCGTCCGTCAACTCGCTGATCAGGCCGATCCGTTCGGCCTCCGGCGCGCGGACCGGTTCGCCGAGCATCAGCAGCCGGGTGGCGTGTCCCAGCCCGACGACCCGCGGCAGCAGATACGCCGCGCCCATGTCGCCGCCCGAGAGCCCCACCTTGGTGAAGAGGAACGCGAACCGGGCCGAGGGGTCCGCGATACGGAAGTCCGCGGCCAGCGCCAGCACCGCACCGGCTCCCGCCGCGACACCGTGCACCGCGGCGATCACCGGGAAGGGGCATTCCCGCAGCGCCCGTACGACCTGCCCGGTCATCCGGTTGAAGTCGAGGAGCTGGGCGGTGTCCATGGCGAGCGTGGCGCCGATGATGTCGTCGACGTCGCCGCCGGAACAGAAGCCGCGCCCCTCTCCGCCGAGGACCAGCGCCCGCACGGACCGCTCCCGGGACAGCTCGGCGAGCAGGTCGCGCAGGTCGGCGTAGGCACCGAAGGTGAGCGCGTTGAGCTTCTCGGGCCGGTCGAGCGTGACGGTGGCGACACCGTCCTGCCTGGTCAGCCTGATGTGGCGCCATTGCTCGGTGCGGGGCGCAGAGCTGGAAAAGGGGCTCATCAACGCGGCCTCCCTCAGCGGGCCAACTATTACCTGCCTTACGAAGCTATCACTTATACGTGACTTCCGTCATGAGAACGCGATAAGAAACGGGCGCTACCCGCTCCTGGAGAAGGTCCGCCGCTACGCGAACTCCCTGGAACGCACCATGTGCGGCCCTCAATGGCACCAACTCATCGAGCTCGCACGACACCAGTACCTCCGGGCCGGACGCGCCACGGTCCGACGCACCACCGAAGTACGCCGACAACAACCGGGTACGGCAGCCCGGCAAGATGAGTCCGCAGGACGGGAAGCGAGCCGGACAGAAGGCCACTGAGGTCGAACGAGCCCTCGACGACCTGCGCCGAGGGGGCAGGATCAGTCCTGCAGACGTACGGCCCGTACTCGCGCAGCTCGCAGCCCCCGCCCACCTCTCCGTGGGAGCGCTGCTGATCGGCACCGGGACAGACAAGGCCGAAGGCAGCACGTACGGCATCTGGATCGGCAAGACCGCCTGCGTCACTGGAGCCGTCAGCAAAGACCGCGTGTGGGCCGACGCCAACGGCCACTGTCCCGAGACCGGTTGCATGCCCCCGGCGTCCACTCACTGAGGCCTCGATGAGCGGCGGCGCAGGGAGATCACCGCCGACCGGCTCCGCAAGAGCCGGTTCCGAGCCCACCGGCCCGGAACCGGCCGGGATCCGGCCCGGAACCGGTCCGCGCCACCGCGCGTATGACTATCCGGCGTCGCCGAGGGTGGCGACCATGATCGCCTTGATCGTGTGCATACGGTTCTCCGCCTCGTCGAAGACGACCGAGTGCTCCGATTCGAAGACCGCGTCGGTGACTTCGAGCTCGGTCAGTCCATGGCTCTCATGGATCTCCCGGCCGACCTTCGTGCCCAGGTCGTGGAAGGCGGGCAGGCAGTGCAGGAACTTCACGTCCGCGTTGCCGGTGGCGCGCAGGACATCCATGGTCACGGCGTACGGACCGAGCGCCTCGATGCGCTCGTCCCAGATCTCCTTGGGCTCGCCCATCGAGACCCAGACGTCGGTGGCGACGAAGTCCGCGCCGGCAACACCCTCGGCGATGTCCTCGGTGAGGGTGATCCGCGCGCCACTGACCTCGGCGGCCTCGCGGGCCCTGGTGACAATGTCCTCGGCCGGCCAGTACGACTTCGGCGCGACGATCCGTACGTCCATGCCCAGCAGAGCGCCCGTGACCAGGTAGGAGTTGCCCATGTTGAAGCGGGCGTCGCCGAGGTAGGCGAAGGCGATCCGCTCGAGCGGCTTGTCACTGTGCTCGGTCATGGTGAGCACATCGGCGAGCATCTGGGTGGGGTGCCAGTCGTCGGTGAGTCCGTTGTAGACCGGGACCCCGGCGAACGCGGCGAGCTCCTCGACGGTGGCCTGCCCATCACCGCGGAATTCAATGGCGTCGAACATCCGGCCGAGCACCCGCGCGGTGTCCTTGGCGGACTCCTTGCTGCCGATGTGCGAGCCTGCCGGGTCGATGTACGTCGTCGACGCGCCCTGATCCGCGGCCGCGACCTCGAAGGAGCAGCGCGTACGGGTCGACGACTTCTCGAAGATCAGCGCGATGTTCTTGCCGCGCAGCCGCTGGACCTCGGTGCCCGCACGCTTGGCCGCCTTGAGCTCGGCGGCCAGACCGAGCAGGCCGCGGAACTCGTCGGCGGTGAAGTCCAGCTCCTTGAGGAAGTGGCGGCCTTCGAGATGTATCGCCATGGTGGCTGCTCCTGGGTCGCGAATGCGATGACGTGACCATGGAAGTATATACGACGCTCTGCATTGCTATACGGAATCGCGTTCGATCGGACAGCTCATACAGCGGGGTCCTCCTCTGCCCCGGCCCAGTTCACTGCCGGGGATCTCGATCACTTCGATGCCCTGCTTGCGCAGATGGGTGTTGGTGGTGACATTGCGCTCGTACGCGACGACGACGCCCGGCTCGACGGCGAGGACATTGCAGCCGTCGTCCCACTGCTCGCGCTCCGCCGAGTGGACGTCCTGGGTCGGCGTGAGGACCCGGATCTCCTTGAGCCCCAGCGCGGCGGCGATCGCGCTGTGCATCTGCTCGGGCGGATGATCGCTGACCCTGAGCCCTTGAGCGCCTTCGGCCGGTTCGATGGTGTACGAGCGGAGCATGCCGAGCCCCGCGTACTGGGTGAAGGTGTCGCGGTCGACCATCGTCATAACGGTGTCGAGGTGCATCAGAGCCCGTCGCTTGGGCATGTCGAGCGCCACGATGGTCCGGGCCGAACCGGCCGCGAACAGCCCGCGGGCCAGCATCTCCACGGCCTGCGGAGTGGTCCGCTCACTCATCCCGATCAGTACCGCGCCATTGCCGATGACCAGGACGTCGCCGCCCTCGATGGTGGAGGGGTAGTCGTCCTGCCCCTCCGACCAGTGGTGGAACTCGCCCGCGCGCGGACCGGTGAAGAGCGGATGGTGCTTGTAGATCGCCTCGAAGTGGACGGTCTCACGCTGCCGGGCCGGCCAGCGCATGGCATTGATCGAGACGCCGTCGTAGATCCAGGCGGAGGTGTCGCGGGTGAAGAGATGGTTCGGCAGGGGCCGGAGGAGAAAGTCGTCGAGATCCATCACATGGAAGCGGACGGACGTCGGCTCGGGATGACCGGCGAGGAACTCCCGCTTGGTCATCCCGCCGACCAGCGCCTCGACCAGGTCGGCCGTGGACAGCTCGTCGAAAGCGGCTCTGAGATGGCTGGTGGCGAGCGGACCGTACTCCTTCTCGGCGAAGACCCGGTCCAGCACGAGCTTTCTGGCCTCCGGGATCTCCAGCGACTCGCGGAGAAGATCGCCGAAGAGGTGCACCTCCACCCCGCGGTCGCGCAGCACGTCCGCGAACCCGTCGTGCTCCTGCCGGGCACGGCGCACCCACAGCACATCGTCGAAGAGCAGGGCGTCCTTGTTGCTGGGTGTGAGTCGCTTCAGCTCCAGATCTGGTCGGTGCAGTATGACCTGGCGCAGCAGCCCGGTCTCGGAGTCGACATGGAATCCCATGCCCCCATCCTCACCGCGCGGAGCGCTGTTCACCCGGCGAACGACCTGACTTCCTACGTGACGCTCATCAGCGTCACGATCAGAACCACAGCGACCACGAGTACGCCGCCGAGAGCGAGGACGACCAGACGGCCGTCCTGTGCCGAGGAACGGGCAGACTCACGCGCGGCGGCGGCCGACGGCGGCGGGGGCCGGTCCGGGAGACTCCGCGGCGTCGCCGGTAGATCGTGGGCGCCGACGACGACACTCGGCTCGTACCCTCCGTGTGCCGCCCTGAGCAGTGCCAGCCACGCGGCTTCGGGCAGTCCGGGGCGCTCGCCCACCACGATCTGCCGGACCGCGGCCCGGCCGGCCCGGTCGGAGCCGGTGCTCAGCCGTGGCAGCAGCTCGGTCAACCGGTCCTTCGGCCGTGGGTCGTCCAGCAGGGGGCGTACCACCCAGCGGTAGAGGGATGCGGCGTTGGCGGCCCGGATCTCGTCGCCGGGACCACCGCCACCGCCGCCCGGACCGTACTGACCCGTCAGGAAGAGATCCAGGTCGAGGACGGTGTCGCGCAGTCCCCGCCGCAGGGTCTGGTGCCAGTACGGCCACCTCTCGGCGATCTCCGCCATCAGGAGCGTCACCGCCTCGTAGTGGATGGCGGCCCGCAGCGCGCGAATCAAGTCCCGGTCCACGGCGCACCGCACCAGCTCCCTGGCATCGCTCGGGGGGCCGGCATAACGCTCGGGGAAGGCGGAGAGCACGGTCAGCAGGTACTGGTAGTCCACCGTCGGCCGCCGACCGCGCCGGCGCAGCCGACGCAACCGGCGCAGCCGACGCGGGCTCACCTGCGGGGCCTTCCACTCCGCCGGGACGACCCGGACCTCGGACTCGGCAGTGCGCGAGGCCGCGGGCGAGCCGGCATGCGGCGGCTGCGCCGGGAGCGGCTGGTGGTGTTGCTGCGTGTGCGGCTGGTCCTGGTGCGTGGCATGCGGCTGGTGCTGGTACGTCGCATGCGGCTGGTGCTGGTGATACGTATGCGCCTGCGGCTCGCGCCCGTCGTACGGGTCCCGCGTCGACAGCGTCGACGACTCCCGCCCGTCGTAAGGTTCACGCGCCGGCAACTCCCGGCCGGGCGCTTCCTCCCATGGCGGCGGGCGATGCTCCTCCGCCCGGCGGCCGCCGGGCCCGCGTTCGGCGCCGTCCAGCGCCGACAGCGCGCGTTCCACCGCGTCCAGCAGCGTCCGCCCGCCGACGCCGTTCCCCGCCCGCTGCGTCGCAACCGTCCGCAGCGTCCTGTCCACCTCGAACTCCCGCCCGTCCCCCTGCGCCACCCCGCGCAGATGGTGGCGGACCAGCTCGGCCGCGAGTTCCTCCGCGCGGTCCCGGCAGCGCTCCCGCGGATCCGTACGCAGCCGCTGGGTGTCCTGAGCCGCTGAGCCCGGCCAGCTCCGTACGAAAACGAAGCGCAGCGCCGCCGTTTCGGCGGTGTCATGCGTCGCGAACGTCCAGCCTCGTGGGACGAGTCCGCTGAAGATGCCGGCCATGCCCCAGAGCACCCGGCAGGCGCTGTCCCCGCCCTGACGGTCCAGCAGAGTGAAGCGCTGACGGGGATGGCGCAGGAACTCCGCGACCGCGCCCGTCAGCTCTTCCTCCACTCCGGCCAGGGTCGCCGCGAGCCGTCGCTGCCCGTCGAGGGCCGAGGGCAGCAGCGCCGCCTCGCGCACCTGGTCCAGAGCTCCGCGGACTTCGCCCAGCGCCAGTTCGCTGCCCTCCCAGGACCAGTCGTGCAGCCCCAGACAGGTGTCGGGGTCCAGTACCTGGGACGATCCGAGCAGCGCATGGCAGACCGTGCTCGTACTCCCGCCCGCATCGCGCCAGGGAGTGCGGTGCAGCAGCAGCGCGCTGCCGTCGCGCTCGAGCCGGACGAGCGCGGGCACCGTGTCCTCGCCGGTCGCCCGCAGCAGCGCGGCCGCGCTGCGAAAGACGCCGTCGGCCTGCTCCGGGCCGCAGGACCAGGCCACCGGACCGAAGCCGGTGGTACCCGACGCGTTGTCGGCGTCCCAGCGGAAGACGATCTGGTCCACCGACTCCTCTTGCCGGACCATCAGGCGCCCACCTCTCTCGGCTCCGCTCCCGGCAGGAGCCCGCACATGGCAAAGATCGACAGCAGTGGCGCCAGCACCCGGCGGGGTCTGACACCGTGTGGAAACTCGTCGCCCCTCGCCTGACCGCCGGTCGCCGCGACGAAGTGCAGGGTGCAGCGGGCACAGTCGTCGAACGGCTTCAGCCAGGCGGAGCTGGCGTGGTGCGACACGAAGGCATAGGCGTCACGGCTCTCCGCGCGCACCGCGTCCGCGTCGAATCGCGTCGGCAGTGCGCGGCCCAGCCAGCGGTCCACGGAGGGGTCGAACCGCACCAGGTCGCTCTTGTTCACCGCGACCGCCGCCGGTGCGTCGATGTACGGCCCGCGCCGCGGTATCCGGTTGAGGACGGTGGTGAACGCCTCGTCGCCCAGATCGCGCCGGCGCAGCTTGTTCCGCTCGCGCACCGGGTCGAGGAACGGCAACCGCAGCGCGCGCAGCGGATCCAGTACGAAGATGAAGGCACCGACGCCCATCAGAAACCCGGTCACCTCTCCTTCCTCCGCCAGGTCCTCGCCCGCGAGGTCGAAGAAGACAACCGGCCGGGTCGCCCCGCGCCCGGAGACCAGGAGACCGTCGGCGAAGCGCGCGAAGGTCTGCTGGCCGGTGCTGGCCAGCTGCTTCCCCTGGTGCAGGCCCTGCACCCGCTCCCGCAGGAACGTACGGTGCGAAGCCGGGTTGAGCGGCAGGCACTTGAGTCCGTACGGCTCCAGTCCGCCCTGCTCGATCTCGCCGAGCATCGCGGCCAGCAGATGCGTCTTGCCCACGGCCGAGCTGCCCACCAGGGCGATGGAGAGAGGCTCACCGTTGGTGAGATACGGGACGGGCAGTTCGTGCGACCTGTCCCCGTCGGCGTGCGGGCAGCGGTGGAACGCCTGGCGCAGCGCGTCCTGCCGGTGCGCGGGGCGGTGTTCCGCACTGAGGTCGAGCGGGATGCGGTCGCCCTTGGGGGAGATGGTGAGAAGCATGCTCTCGTCGAAGGTGACCGGGAGCAGGCAGTGCGGGCACAGCCGGGGGCGTGGGGACGCCGGCGGCTCCTGCGCGGGCTCTGCGACGGATCGGGGGGCGGCCCCGTTCGGCGGAGGAACGGCTCCCAGCAAGGAGCGCAGCGAGCGGCGAGTGGGCCCGGGCGTCGGTGCGGCCGCCTCCTCCACCGGCCGGTCGAGCCCCAGCTCTCGTCTCTTGCGGGCGAGTTGGGCGTCGAAGTCGGCGCGCGCCCGGCCGAGCGGATCGTTGACTCCGGGTGCCGAGACAAGCGGGTCGGTGACATTGAGCAGCCGCATCAGTTCCGTCGGTGTGGGCCTGTCGGCCGCCAGCGGAGCGAACACACCGCCGTGGTCGAGCGCGGCCAGCCGACGGAAGTCGGCGAGGTCGGCAGGCGGGCCCGAGCCCCGGTCCGCCCGTCCGGAGAGCAGGAAGTACATCAGCTGGGCGACGGCCCACAGATCGTCCCTGGCGTCGGCCCCTCCCCTGCCTTCGCGCTGCTCCGGCGACGCCCACGGCGCCGCACCGAACGCGCCCCTGGGCTCCCCGGTGCGCAGCGCGCCGTACGGCTCGGTGAGCCGCACATGGGTGCCGTCCCAGCTGACGGTCTCCGGCGCGATGGCCCGGTGCACGAGCCCCACGTCCTCCAGCAGCCTTACCGCCAGAGTGAGTTGGGCGAGGACCTGGTGCTGCTCGTCCACGGTCAGGGCGCCACGCCGGGCACTGATCGGCTCACCGCTGTGGATCCGGTAGAGGATGAAGGGCTCGGGAGCCTCCAGATCGAAGCCGATCATCCGCGTGAACACTTCGCCGTACCGCTCGGAGCCGTACCTCCGCTCCAGGGCGACGGCCGCGGCCACTTCCCGCTCCAGCGTGCCGTACGCCTGCGGATCCGCCTGGCCCGACGCCGGAAGCCGGTACTGGTGCACCGGCCAGCCCGCGCCGAGTGTCACCTTGCGGGCGACCAGCGACGGCCGCCCGGGCAGCCGTTGGTCCGGCCCGAACCGGGCCGCGAACCCGACGGGATCCTCCTTGTGGGTGAGGAATTCCAGCACCTCGGACCACTCCGCCGATGCGGAGTACGCGCCACCTCCGGGTTCGGTCACGGCGCACCGCCCTCCTCTCCCCTGACGGTACGGACGGTCTCGGCACGCAGCGGTACGAGCCGCAGCACCCCGGCGTGCCGGCCGGTCGCCGTCCACACCACGTCCTCGGCCGCGCCGCGCCAGCTGTCCTGGTTCTCGTCCTGCTCCGCGCCACGGCGCATCGCCTCCGGCACGAACCGCACCTGCCGTACCGCCACCGGATCCTTGGACAGCATCCGCCGGTGCTCGGCGCCGCACAGCGGCACGGCCTGCTCACCCGCGCTGCCCGGTCCGAGGAGCCAGGCCACCCGGTCCGCGGAGACGCCGAGCAACTGGGCTGCGCCCGGGCGCCGTTCGGGGTGCGGGTCAAAAGGCGGCGGCGAGGCCGCTCCGTCGCGCTGCAGCCGTGCGTGCACCTCGTCGAGCAGCTCGCCCATCGGCCGGTCCAGCTGCATCCGGCCCGCGCCCGACGGGTCCTGCTCGACGGCTCCCCAGCAGGGCTCGACGATGCGGGCCACTCCGTCCATGAGATCCGAGACGAGCGTGTCGACCAGCGCGGGGCCGCCGTCGCCGCGCTCCCGTTCCAGCCAGGCCGGATCGGCGGCCGCCTCGAACTGCCAGGTGTCGTCGGCCGGTTGCTCCTCGCCGGTCGGCGCCTCTGCCGTCTCCGCCGTGTGAGGGCGCTCGAAGGAATCGACGGGTTCCACAGGGTCGACAGGGCGGCCGGACGGCTCCGGTGCACCCGTGAGGTCGGGCGCCGGTGCGGCGTCGAGCCATCCGTCACCGGCGGCGCTGTCGCCCCAGCTGTCCCAGCTCCAGGGCTCGGCCGCCGGCTCCGCTTCTGCCGAAAGCTCCGGCACCGGCACCGGGCCGGCCCCCGGCGCTTCCTCGCGGCGCGTTCCGGACGGCTGCGAGCCGCCCGGAGTGTGCCGCTCCGCCGTATCGGCGAGACCCCGCAGCAGCAGAGAGACAGCTCTGGCACCGTCCGAGCAGTGGTAGCGGGCATCCGCGAACAGCCAGTCGTGGACGGCCGTTTCGATCAGCAGCTGATCGACGTCCCGCACCAGCTGGGCGGCGAACTCCGCGTCCATCCGGCTCCACCAGGAGTCGACGGCCGCGCTCCAGTGGCGCAGCGCCAGCAGCACCAGCAGGGCGAGCGAGAGCACCAGGGAGGCCGCACCGGCCCACGAGGGTAGCCCGAGGAACTGCCCGGTTCCCGCCCCGGCCACGCCGCCCGCCAGCCCGCCGAACAGACGGGGCGCCGCCCCCGTGCTCCCCCCTCCGTCGAGCCTGCCGTCCGGTGAACGGCTGGGCCGGCGGCGCAGCATGAGTACGGCGAGTGCCGCCCCGGCCAGCCCGGTGGCCGGCCCCAGTACCCAGCCGAGTCCCGGCCACAGGCCGGCGGCGAACGCCAGCAGAAAGGCCACTAAGGCCGCGATGCGCCCGGAGCCGCCCGCCGTGAAGGGTACGGGCGAGGTCAGATGCGTCAGATAGTCCCGGTCGCAGATCTCGTCGAGCCGCGCGAGCCTGGCCGCGCTGCCGGCCGGAGCGGAGCGGTCCGACAGCGCCGCGAGCCGCGCGGCGACCGAACGCAGCGGAAGCCGCTTGGCGATCAGGCTCTCCGTGAAGCCGCGCAGACCGGGTCCGACACTGCTGCGGGAGACCTCGGGGATCTCCGGCAGGTCGATTCCGCGCTCCACCAGCCGGCCGCGCTGCTCCGGGGCCAGCCGCACTCCGCCGCCGTCCGAGAGCGCCCCGGCAATCGTCTCCTGGTAACCGGCGAGTGCCGCCGAGAGGCGTTCGAGGCGGCCCGGCAGGTCGGCCTCCCCGGCCGTCGTGAACAGCCCGGCCCAGCTCCGTACATGCTCATATCCGTCCACCGCGTGGCGCAGCGCCGCCCCGCACTCCCGGTGCCGTGCCTCGGCCCGGCCGCCGGGCAGCAGCCAGGCACGGCCCTCCAGGTTCCGCGGTACGGAGTCGCCGAGCAGGAGCGCCAGTTCGGCGGGGAGAGTGTCGCCCAGGACGGGGGCGGGGACTTCCTGGCCGACCAGACTCTCCAACGCCTGCCGCCAGGACCTTCTCCTGGCGTCATCCGTCAGATCGTGTTCCAGGATCCGCACGGCCGGGACCGCGACGCCGTGGACGACGTCCCCGAGCGCCCGCAGAACGGCGTCGAAGACCGCGGGGACAACGAGGAGTTCGACGAGGGGGCGCAGGGCTTCGTCGGCTCCGTGCGTTCCGGAACTCCGGCCGTTGCCTCTGGTGCCGGTCCCGCCGGACACGTCGATGAGCCACAGCACACCGGCGGCCGGCGGCCGCAGGGTGAGCGGCCGCCGCAGGGTCCGCTCCTCGCCCGGACCGACGGCCAGACAGATCACCTGGGCCGGTCCGTACGAGTAGAGCTCCTCGTAGAGCAGCTGATGGGTGATGAGACCGGGCGCGTCGTCGATGACGAGGAAGCGCCGCTCGTCGCCGGCCTGCGGCTCGTCCAGGGCGTCGGCCACGGCGCGGTGCAACGCGTCCCGTCCCGCGGTCGCCGGGGCCGGGGACCTCAGGTCGAGGCAGACCGCGTGGGTGGGAATGCGGTGTTCGGGTGTCACGGTCGGCTTCACTCCTCACCGCCCTCCCGGTCCCAGGGGTACTTCGCCGAAGACGCCGACGTGTCACGCTCCGACCACCTGTGCTCCGACGTCTCGCGTGCCGATGTCTCGCGTGCTGACGTCTCGCGTGCCGAGCTCTCGCGTGCTGTGCTCTCGCGCTCCGGCCGCTCCCACTCCGGCTTCTCGGGGTCCGGCCTCTCGAACTGCGGCCTCTCGTGGTCCCGCTTCTCACGCTCCGGCCACTCCGGTGCCGGTGACCCCGCGGTGCGCCCGCCGTTGGACCGCGCGTCCGGCTCCGCTCCTGCCCCCCGCGCATACCGCTGGTCCAGCGCCCACAGCGAGGGCCTGGTGGGCCGGGACGCACCCGGGAAGCGCATCTCCAGGGCTCCCTTGAGGGTCTTCTCCCAGAAGTGCCGCAGGGGTACGAGCCACTCCTCGTCCTCATCCCCGTACCGCCCGGAGAGCTCGTCCAGGAGCGCGATCTGCTGCGGAGCCACGTCGTGAACGAGCGTCTTGAAGAGCTTCGACGCAGGTACGGGAGTGTTGGCGAGCCCGGTCGGCTGGGTCCGCATCAGCCGGTCGCAGAAGTCCTCGATGATCTGCCCCTCGTCCAGCAGCGCCCACCGCTCGTACGCCGCCAGCAGCCCGGCCCAGCTGGAGACGGAGCCGTCGAAGGCCTCCAGCCGCAGGGTCATGGTGGCCGAGTCGCCTTCCTGGAGCCGGATCCGTATCAACTCGGGCGATGTGGCCGGACCCTCGAAGTCGACGCGCCCGTTCCACATCGCGCAGAGGATCCGGTGCAGAATCCGCTGCCGGTCGTCCTCCGTGCTGGCCAGCCAGTCGTCGCGGTGGCCCAGCCGCTGCCGCCAGTGCAGGAAGTCGTCCACTCCCGCCGCGTCCCGCGCCTCCGACCAGAGCCTGAGCACATGCCGTACCTCGGAGACATCGGTGAGGCTCATCCCGCTGCGGAAGAGCACCACCGTGATGGACTCGGTGTCCACGGCCCGGTACTCCTGGGTCGCCTGAGGGTCGCGCGGCAGATTCAGCTCCTGCTTCAGGAACTGTTCGGCACGTCCGTCCGCCTCGCTCGCCGGGTGCACGATGAGGACCTTCAGCGGACCGCTTCCGTCCGGGGTGAAGCCGACCGGCAGCAGTCCCGCCAGCTGCGAGCGGAACTGCTCCAGCCAGCGGCTGTCCACGGTGGCCTCGGCGTCCTCGTCGCCGGCCGCGGCCCGCAGCAGTACTCCCATCGAAGGCAGCAGGGGACGGTCGTTGAGCACACTCGCCTCTCCGAAGAGCCCCTTCACCCGCTGCTCGACGACCTGCTTGATCTCCTTGACGGCGGCGCGCGGCGAGCGGCGTACGGCCTCCAGCGCACGCTGCCAGTCCTCCGGCTGGACCAGTCGTGCCAGCAGCCCGGCGGGATCCGTGTTCTCCGGCAGCCCCTCGTGCTGGACGAGGCGATCGAAGACTTCGTCGTAGAAGGCTCTGAGGTTGTTCTGCGGCGGCAGCAGATAGGAGACTCCGGTGCGGTCGTCGCGGTAGAGCTCCTTGCGGCGTTCCATGAACAGCTTGCGCTCGTCCTCCTCGTGCGCGCGCAGCGCCCTGGCGAGCTCGCCGATCTCCTTGATGGCGCGGGCCATGGGTGGCCGCCACCGGGATTCCTGTTCCTTCCAGCCGCGGTGCCACAGCCGGTTGGCCCGCCAGCGGTACCAGTCGTCCTGCTCGATCACGGCCTCCTGGACGTCCGGGTCCCCCCAGCGGGCCGGCACGAGCCCGCCCACTCCCCCCTTGATCCGCGGGATCTGCGGGGCGGAGGGCTGGACGCCGTCCGGCCGTTCCGGATCGTTCTTCCGGTTCTCCAGCATTCCGGCGAACCCGGCCTCGGCGGCCCGCTGCGGATGGCCGTGCAGCCCGGCCAGTGTCCGTTCGAGCTGGAACGGTCCGATCAGGCCCAGGAGTTCGCGTGCACCGGTCTGCGGCTTGAAGTCCTCGACCAGCCGCGGGATCTCCCGGTCCAGCTCACGGCCGAGCCGGCCGAGCCGGTCCTCCATGTCACCGATCCGGTCGCGCAGCGCCTGGCCGATCTTGTTGTTTCCCTTGGGCAGCGGATCGGGGACCGGGATCTCCGGGGCCTCCCGGGTCCACAGCCGGCCGATGCCCGATCGCTCGAAGAGCTCCTGGACCCGTTCGGCGCCGTCCTCACGGGGGCGTCTGGCATCCTCGGCCATCCCGTGGACCGCCTGGGCGAGCAGCCGTCCGGCGACGATCTCGGCGAGGTCGTCCACGGGTACCGTCAGTGAGGCGGCCAGGCTGGTGGACATTCCGCGGTAGCCGATGCCGGAGCGGGCCGGGGTGGAGCGCTCCACGCTCTTGTTGACGAAACTGGCCGCGAACGACTGGTAGTCGTCCTCGGTGCGTCCCTGGCCGCTCTCCTCGCCCAGCTCCGTGCCGATGAGCGACATCACCATCGCGGTGATGGAGCGGCGCAGGTCCTCCGGCCTGATGACCGCGGGCCTGCTGAAGAGGAACGCGGTCTGCACGGTCGACGGGCGCAGCGCGACGACCCCGTCCACGGGATAGTGCACGCTGATCGAGCCGCGCTGTTTCACATCGCCGAAGTCGTTCCGGGCGTCGGGCACGTTCTGGTCGTCCACCAGCCGGGCGAGGTCCACCAGCGCGCGGGCGGAGTTCAGCTCGGCCTCGCGTCCGCCGCCCGCCTCGGGTGTGAAGGCCGAGGGCATGACCACCAGTGGGTAGATCTTCACCCCGGGCACCTTGGACTTGCGGAACTCGTGCCCGATGAGATGGATGAAGTCGTAGTAGATGCCGGCTCCGGTGCCTCCGGCCACCGAGAACGCCACGAACACATCGCAGCCGCGGATCTGCCGTCCGCCCAGGTCGCGGAGATCACCCGCGGAGTTGCTGATGGTGCTGATGGCCGCGCGCAGTTGCCGCAATACCGGCTCCAGGCCGCTGCGCAGCGTGGCGAAGAGCGCGGCCCGGCCCACCGTCGGAAGCTGCCCGGCACCGTTGTGCAGCGGGGCCACGCGCGGCTGCCGTTCCTGCGGCGGCAGCCAGCCGTGGGTCTCCTCGTGCAGGGCGACCCGCAGCATGCGGGTCACCTCCGGAGAGCTGTCGTAGCCGGTGGGCAGCAGATCGTGGATGACGCGTGAGGTACGGGCGTACGCGGCGGCCTCGGTGCCCTTGGCACTGAACTGCGGAAGCCGGTCGAGCTCCGACTCACTGAAGTCCGCGTAGACGAACTGCAGGTAGTCCGGCAGCTGGAACGGTGCGCGCCGGCCGGCGGCGACCAGTTTGGTGCCGTCGGGTCCGCACAGCTCCCGGCGCAGTCCGCGTTCCAGCTCGGCGCCGATCCGACCGCCGGTTCCGCCCAGGCCGACGAAGAGCATGGGCTGGTAGATCTTCATCTCGTCTCCCCTTGAGCCGTCGTACGACGGCCCGTCGTGACTCAGAAATTGGGGTCGAACCGGCGCGTACCGGCCGTCTGTTCTCCGGTGTCGGCCGGGTCACCGCCCGGGCGAGGGCGGCCGGCCGCATCGTTGCCGCGGTTGGGCCGGGACCAGCGGCCGCGCGATGGTGTGCCCGCGTCGCCGCCGGCCCGCCCGCCCCGGGCGCGGCCGGGCCAGCTGCGACCGCGCTCGCCACGCGAGGGCCGGCCGGCCGGGCCGCGCCGGTCGCGTACGACGAGTTCCAGGCCGTCGGCGATGCCGGTCGACTCCCCCGCGCGTACGGCGTGTTCGCGCCCCTGGTGCGGGCGGAGCAGGAGCTCGCCCGCCCCGGTGCGGCGCAACCGGTGGGAGGCGGGCGCTCCGGGGGTGCTGCGCTGGAGCGAGGGAGCGGCTCCCGTGGCCCGGTCCACGGTGAAGTGGAATTCGCCGCCGGTGCTCTGCCCCGAACGTATGGTGAGCTCGTCGAGCGATCTGCCCTCCGTGCTCAACTCCAGCTGTACGCCGACGAGATCGCGGCGCCGTCTGCGGGCTCCGAGCCGTACGACGGCGAAGGCCGCGAGCAGCAGCACCAGTGCGGCGCCGCCGATCACCGCGCCCCACCAGCGGTCCCACAAGGTGGGCGGCGCCTCGACCCGGAGATCGAGGAACGAGGTGTCCAGCACGCGCCCGTCGTCGCCCGTGTCGACGACGGTGATGCTTCCTCCCACCTCGCCGAGCGGAGTGCCGGGACCGAGCGAGAGAGCGAACCTGGCGCGGGTGCGCTCGCCCGGGGCAGCCGTGACGGTGGCCGGGCTGATCCGCAGTGCGGAGCCGGGCGCCTGGTCGTCGAGGGCCAGCCGCAGTGTGTGCGGTCCGCTGTCGTTGTTGGTGATGTCCAGGGTGCCGCCGACGGTGGCGCCGGGGTGCACGGTGGCCCGGTCGACCGTCAGCCCCGCTGTGACGGGCGGAGTGCCCGAGGTGACTCGGGCGTGCAGCGGACGGTGGTCGGCGGTGACCCCGGGTGCGGCCATCTGCGTGGTGAGTTCGAGGTCTCCCGATGCGCCGGCCGGCACGGTGAGCGTGCCCGTGAAGCGCACGTCGTCGGCCCGCTGGTCCGGTGCCCGGCCGTCGTCCGCCAGCCGCACGGTGACCGGGGCGAATCCACTTCCTGACAGCCGCGCGGAGACCTTGACACCGGCCAGCTGGCGCGGGTCCGTGAGCACGACGCCGCGCCTGGTCTGCATCCGGATCTCGACCACGGCCTGCTCTCCGGCACGCGGCGCGGCGGGGTCCAGGGTCACGGCGGAGCGCAGCCGGCCCTGCCAGATGGCGCGGACGGCGACCTCACGGTCCCGGTGGCCCTCCGGTGCCTCGACCCGGACCCGCCAGCGGCCGGGCAGTGGATTCTTCACGCGCAGCGCCTCGACCGGGCCGTCCTGGCCGCTGACTTCGAAGGTCGAGCCGTCGAACGCCCCTTGCGTGGGCACCTTGCGGCCGCTGGGGTCGTAGTAGGTGACCGACACCTTGGGGTCGTGTTTGCCGACCGTGATCGATCCGTCGGTGGCGATCGGCGGGATCGTCACCGTCAGATCGGCCGGCGGCTTTCCGACCGTGCCGTGTGCGATCTGGGCGCAGCGTGCCGCGGCGAAGGTCTCCTGCAGCGCCTTGTCGATCTGCGCCGAGCTGTCCACCACCCGCATCCGCGGGGTGGCGTCGGGCAGATCGGCGCAGCCGTTGCGGTAGCCGCCCTCGGCCATCTCGGTCAGGGCCGCCCGGTCTATCTCGCTCCCGAAACCGAGCGGCCAGACCTGGACGGATTCGCGGCGGGCGCGGGCGAGCGCCTCGGTCAGCCGTTTGGCGCCGTTGGCCTGGCGGCTGGCGGCGTCGGTGCCGTACTCCGGGCTGTCACGCACATCCAGTTTGCCGTCGGTGAGCAGGAAGACCACCTTCGGGGTGGCTTTGTTGCTCTCGGACAGCCGGTCGACGGCCTGGCTCAGGGCGGCCGGGAAGTCGGTTCCCGGACCGGTCCGCCGCGGATCCCGGCGGGACAGCTCCTGTACGCAGTCGCTCAGTCGCTGCCGTCCCGCGGCGTCGGCCACGGTCAGTCCGCAGACCTCCCGCACCGCTGTCTGTCCCGCCTTCTCGGAGCTGCCGAACCCGATGACGGCGGCGCGGGAGCGCTCCGAGATCTCGCCCTGGCTCAGCAGCGCGGCTGCTTCCACCTCGCGTGTCAGATCCTTGTCGGAGAGACTCTTCGACTGGTCGACGACCACGGCGAAGTCGATCGGGTCCGGGCCCTCGGTGGCGGGCGCCGGGGCGCGGGCGCTCCCCGTCGCCGTCGCCGTCGCGGGCGCCGTGAGCGGCCCGGACAGGGCCAGCAGCGCGCCGGCCATCACCAGGGCGCCCGCCTTGCTTCTCAGGTGCATCGTCTCTCACCACAGTTCGCTGAAGAGGGTCAGTAGCGCGCCGAGCGCGAGGGAACACACGCCCATGCGCAGCCACCGGTATTTCGCGGCGAGCACCGCTCCGTGCACGCTCGCCTGGTCCAGCAGCCAGCCGGTGACGTCCTCGCCCGCTGAGGCGAGGCGGGCCAGCAGTTGTTCCGAAGAGGCGCGGGCCGCCAGGTCGCGCAGCAGGGTGCGGTCGGCGCCGATCCTGGTGCGCGGCAGGATCACGGCGACGAGCATCAGCACTCCGGCACCCCAGAACAGGCCGCCCACAACAAGAAGCGCCGGTGTGGAGCGCGACTCGGGCAGCGGAGTGGATCCCTTGGAGAGGATGACGGCGAGGAAGGCGACGGCGCCGGAGAGCAGGATCGCCGCCTTCGTGTCGGCCCTGCCGATGTCCTCGCGGACCGACATGAGCAGACGCTCCGCCATGAAGCGGACATCCTCCGGTCCGGGCCGGTCCGGTCCTGGCCGTAAGGCGCCGGAGCTCATTCGTCGTCCCAGTCGTCGAATGCCTCACTGGGCCTGGACGTACGGGGCCGGGACGGCCGGCGCTCCTCCGGGTCCCGTTCCGCCGCGGATTCGACCCGGGTCGGTTCGTACACATGCGGCGGGTCGTCGCTCCCGGCCGGGCTGCCGCCCGTGCTCGCTCCCTCCGCGTCCCAGGAGGGCCGGTCCGGCTCCGGTCGCGCGGGCGCTTCCCCGAGCGCGGGTCGCTGCGGCCCGCGCTGGGGCAGCACTCGGTCGACGACGCCACCGAGCACGCCACCGGTGCTTTCCCGCAGGTACTGCAGCACCTCGTACATCGGCTCTCCGATGTCATGGCGCTCCAGGACCCCGGTGTCGATGAGCCGGTTGAACACCGTGAGGAAGTCGGCCTGGCCCTCACGCCGCTCCTGCCGGATCGCGCGACGGATCTCCCACTGCTTGTCCGGGTTCTGCGCCATGTGGTGGGCGATTTCGGCCTCTTCGCCGCTCCGCAGCAGGATCTCCAGTTCACGCGCCCGATCGGCGACCAGCCGCCGTTCATGGGCGTCCTTGCGCCGCTGGGCCTCCGCCATGCGCTCGTCCTTGGCCATGTCCAGATCGACCTCGTGCCGCTGCTGGACCTTCCTCTGGACCACCTTGCTCAGATCGATGAAGACATGGACACGGGTGCGCAGGCCGAGATCGCGGCCCAGGGCCAGCCGGCCCGCGCTCAGTTCGTCGCGCACCGCCTCGTCGGCGCGCTGTGCCTCGGTGAGTGCGAAGCGCCGCGATACCGCGCGCAGCCCGTCGAGGAGTTCGTCGTGCAGCAACTCGGCTACGTCCCAGACCCGTTGGGTGACCACCAGATACGGGTCGGTGACCTCCCAGTGCACCTTCGCCGACGCGTCGAAGAAGACTCCGTCGCCGGCGGCGGGCAGCCGGAGGTCGAATTCGGTGACGTTCCGGCCGAGCAGCACCTCGAACACGGTGTACGCCCGGCTGAGCCACTGTCTCTGGTGGTTCTCGCGGCGCTCCGGCCACACCACGCTGTGCCCGCCGTTTCCGTACATCACCACCGCGGCGATCTGGCCGCTCCGGCGTTTGTACGGCGGCGAGCACTCCCGTACGAGCGGCCCTTTCGGACGCTCCCGGTGCTGTTCCCTTTCCTGCTCCGGGCGCTGCTGTTGGCGAAGTTCCCGTTCCTGCGCCCAGTTCTGCCCCGGCTGCTGCATCTGCCGTTGTTGGCGCTGCTGTCCTTGGCGCTGCTGTGCCGCCTTCGGCCCCTCGTCGGCCCCGGGAGTGGTCATCGATCGGCTCCTTCTCCCACGGCGTCCCACATCCGGCTGGCCGCGGCCCTGTTCAGTGGCCTGTCGCGGTCTCTGACGAGGTCCTCCAGCAGACTTCTCAGCCGGTCGCGGTCCCGGCGCTGTTCGGCGAGCAGCGGGAGAAAGTCACAGACCAGCCGGAGTGCTTCCTCGTTGCGCGAGGCCCGGCGCAGCAGGCTGCCCAACTCGTCGAGCGCCGTCTCGCCGGCGCGGGCGGTGGCGAGGGTGTGCCGCAGCAGGGCCGCCAGCTCCGGCGCGAGCTGCGGCCGGGTCGCCAGCAGCGCGACGAGCAGCGGCTGTGCGTCGTACGGCTCCAGTTCCGGGACCTCCCTCAGACCCCAGAGGTAGGTGGTGCGCATCGTGAGCGTCCCGATCATGGAGATCAGCACAAGATTGGCAAGCTTTCGGCGCCCGTCCTTCAGCCAGTCGGCGAGCCGGCCGGTCACCGTCTCGGGCTCCCCGGAGGCGAGCAGCCTCATAACGCTGAACGAAGCCGTGCCGAGCACGTCGACGTCGTCGTCATCCTGCCTGCGCACCACACTGACCAGCGCGTCGAGCGAGGCGCTGACCGAGCCGGCCGGCAGGACATAGCCGTGGGCCAGCACGGCGGTGGCGAGCAGGGCGTCGTCGTCGCTCTTCGCCCAGTCCTTCACCAGCGACTTGACCGCCGGCTGTACCTTCGGGTCGCGCGCCGCCTCGGCGAGCGCCGTCGCCGCGGCCATCTGCGGTACGGGGTTGTCCAGTGCGGCCATGGGGCGCACCAGTTCACCGAATCCGTAGATCCAGTCCCAGGAGCAGAGAACACCTGCCGCAATGGAGGCGCGCACCCATACCTCGGGGCGCGGGTCGTCGCACAGGATCCGCAGCCAGCGCGCCATGGGGCCGCGGACATTGTGGTAGCCGTGCCACACCTCGCGGAGCACGGCCGTGGCCAGGCTCTCGCCCTGGAACCGGATGGCGCGCATCGGGACCCGGGCGTCTCCGAGGTCGATCTCGCCGTCCTCCAGTACGGACCGGGCGACCATCGGGCGGATCTCGGCGTGCGTGCCGAAGAGCCGGCGTCCCACGGGCTGTTCCGGGTCCAGGGTCACCGCCAGCTCCCACGCGAGCAGTTCGGCGGCTTCCGCGGTAAGGCTGTAGGCGGAGCCGTTGAACACGGCCACGGCGATCCGGAAGGCGGCGGCGCTCAGCGTCGGCAGTGCCTCGGGAAGCATGCCGGGCCGGTCGGCCCCGGCGAACCACGCCCGCGCCTGTGCCCGGACGAAAGTGGCGCAGTCGTCGAGCAGTTGCTCGTCCGTCAGCTCCCCCTTCTGACGGCGGGCCAGATGGTCGGCGAGCCGTGCGGCCTCGCGGGGCCGCAGTTCGTCGAGGCCGAGGGCCTCGGTGACATCGGAACGCCCGGCGAGCGCCCGCGCGCTGTCGAGGGCGCCTTCGGGCTCACTCTTCAGCAGCACCCGCAGATGACGGTGGAGCACCTCCTCGGCGGGTGCGGGCGGGCAGTACATGCCGTAGCGGCCGCGGAGCAGTCGGTCGGCCAGGTCTCCGCTCTCGACCAGCACCACTCCGTACGCATTTGACTTGCGCAGCAGTTCGCTGAACCTGTCGAGGTGGAGCTCGGAGAGGCGGCTGGGCCTGCGGGGCTCCTTGCGGGTCTCGCCCCGGTGGCGCTCGGGCTCCCGGCGTCCGTCGTCCGGCGGCAGCTCCAGGAGATGGCCGGCCCCGGCTTCGATCATCTGCTCGGTGATCTCGTGCACCGCGTGGCTCGGATCCAGCCGGGTCACTTGATTGTCCGCCAGTTCGGAGAGCAGGGCGAGGGCGGTGGCCTTACGGCCGCTCCCGGATTCGCCACACAGCACCAGAAGCCCGTCCGTACGCAGGAGTTGCTTCATCCGGTGGTAGCCGGAGGCCTCGCAGTAGACGTCGGCGAGGTGCTTCAGCGCCTCCAGCGGGACCGAGCCCTGGACCACGGGCGGGCTGCTGTCGGGGCCGAACTGGCCGATGAAGTAGTTGCCTTCGAATACCTGGCCGTCGCCGCGGATCTCATAGGTGCGTTCGGCGCGGCCCGGCGCGAAGGTTCGGCGCGCGGCGTGTGCGGTGCCGGCGCCGCCGGTGCCGCCCGAGCCGCCCAGCGGGTTGCGTCCGGCCTGCTCGAAGGGGTTCGCCTCGGGCTGCTGCTCCGCTGTGTCGGCACCGCTGTTCTCCGAACCGGAAGGCGGCGGTGACTGCGGTTCCTCGTTCTTCTCGTCCTGCGGCGGGGAGTCGTCCTGGTCGCTCATGCCTCGCCTCCCTCGCCGCGGGCGGAGCGGTCCCGGCCCTTGTTGATGCCGGTGAATCCGCCGCGGATCTCATTGCCCTTGAAGATCTGCATGTCTCCCTGGGCGTTGTACTGATTCGCGTGGTCCGGATCCGCGTAGTCCTGATCCATCGGCGACGGGGCGCCCGGAACCGGGTCGCCGGGTGTCCGGCCGGCGGACGTAGGTGGCGGTGGGCCGTCCCCCTTCACCGGCCCACCGCCGGTCTGCTCCGCCGCCCGGTCGCCGAGCGGCGGCTCGGGCCAGCGGGGTATGTGGAACCAGGCGGTCTCGTCGGTCTCCTTGTACTGGACCGGCGCCTGGCGGTAGTGACCCGGTTCGACGTAGCGCCCGCCCTCGGCGACCACATTCACGTACAGCCAGTCGGAGACCACGATCAGCAGGTCAGCCTTGTCGGCAGTGGTCATGATCTGCTTCGCCGTGGGGCTGTCGCAGAGCCGGCAGGCAAGATCCACCGCACGTCCCACGAGGCCCTTGCCGTCGTCGAGGACGAGGCCGGCGTTCATGCCGACGCGTAACCGCAGTGGCCGTGCGCTGCCGTCGTTGAGTTCCCGCAAGCTCTCGTACAGGGTGTCGACCCACCGGCCGACCATGAGGGTCGGCGGCACCTCGGGCCGCAGGGCCACGAGGATGCCGTCCCCCCTGTCCTCCTGGTGGACCCGCCCCGGCTCGATACCGACGGACGCGTGCGCCTCGGTGAACGCCTCGTACATGGCGGAGCGCATCCGCTTCTTGGCTTCCAGACCCAACTTCCCCGATCCACAGGCGTCTCCGAAGATCACCAGTCTGTGGACGGCTCCCGCACTGCTCACTAGGACTCCCTGCGTGCTGTGGCGCTTGGTGACAGGTCAACTCTGGGCGCGCGCGGCGGCCGGCGATGTAGCGGTTTACACAGCCGGCGGAGATTTCTCGGGCGGCTGTGTCCCGGGCGGCTGCCCGCGGCCCTGGGCGAGGAGGAGCAGCACCTGCATATCGGTGACGATCACCCGGCGGTTGGCCGTACGGACCACGTCCTGCTCCCGCAGCAGGCGGAGCGCCTTGGCGACCGCCTCTCGGGTCGCTCCTATGGCCGCCGCCAAGTCGTGCTGCGGCAGCGGGAGTTGCAGAACGGTGCCGTCGTCGCCGCGGCGGCCGGCCCGCTCGGCGAGCTCCACCAGCCGGGCGGCGAGCCGCTGCAGCACGGTGCCGGAGGCGAGGGAACGGCGCTCGATGTCCGCGCTGCGCAGCCGCGTGCTCAGCTGGCGCATGATCAGCGAGGTGGCGTGCGGTCTGGCGGCCAGGAAGCCCCTGAACCGGACTCCGGACACGGCCACCGCCTCCACCGGGCCGAGTGCGGTGACGGTGGCGCTGCGCGGCCCCTGATCGACGGCGGCGAGATCGCCCACGACCTCGCCCGCACCGCGCAGGGCGAGTATCAGCCGGGCGCCGCGCTCCGTCTCGACCGAGACAACGGCCCATCCGGAGAGCAGCGCCAGCACATACGTCGTTGTGTCGCGTTCGCGGATCATCACGTCACCGGGTTCGTACGCCCGCGGTGCACCCGCGCCGAGCAGCGCACGGCGGTCCTGAAGGGTGAGGGCGTCGAGGAACGAGCGGTCCTGGCCGAACAGACTCATCGTTCCCCCACAACGATCCAACTGGCCCTTTCCGGGGGACCACGCGATCTGCTGGTGTGCTCTTCCTCCCACGTCACGTGGCGCCCTCAGCACCAGAATCGATGGCTTGAATCGCGTCACGCGGTGGGGTGAAAACGCTAGGTGCTCGTCGAGACAGACGTCAACGAGAACGAACCGTGCGCCCCCTCAACCGCACCTGTGCGCCCCTTTTACAGCCGCGGGTCGACCGGCTCCGACTCCAGTGCGAGCACCGCGAAGACCGCTTCATGAATCCGCCACAGCGGCTCGCCGTCGGCCAGCCGGTCCAGGGCCTCGAGCCCCAGCGCGTACTCCCGCAGCGCCAGCGAGCGCTTGTGGTTGAGGAACCGGTTGCGCAGCCGCTCCAGATTCTCCGGGCGGGTGTATTCGGGGCCGTAGATGATCCGCAGGTATTCGCGGCCGCGGACCTTGATGCCCGGCTGCACCAGTCGGCCCTTCTCGTCGCGCGCGAGTGCCTGGAGCGGCTTGACGACCATGCCCTCGCCGCCTCTGCCGGTCATCTCCAGCCACCAGTCGACACCGGCGCCGACCGAGGCCTCGTCGCCGGTCTCGACGACGAGGCGCCGGGTGACCTGGAGCAGGCCGGTCGGGTCATGCTCCACCAGCCGGTCCAGCCACGCCAGTTGCTCGTCGTGCGGTACGGCGGCGAGCGAACGCCCCTGTACCGCCAGGATCTGGAACGGAGCGAGACGCACCCCTTTCAGCCCCTCGGTCGTCCAGCAGTAGCGCCGGTACGCGTCGGTGAACGCGGCGGCGTCGGCGGCGCGTTCGCGCTGCTCGGCCAGGAGTCCGTCCACATCGACGCCGCGCCCGACGGCAGCCTCGAGAGCCGCCGTGGCACCGGGGAAGACGGCGGCGGACGCGGCGCCGACCGCCGCGTACTGCGAGCGCAGCAGTCCGGCCGCCTTGAGCGACCAGGGCATCAGCTCGGCGTCGAGCAGCAGCCACTCCGTACCGAACTCGTCCCACAGGCCGGCCGCGGTGACAGCCGTACGCAACCGGTCGAGGACCGCCTCGGTGACGGACTGGTCGTCGAAGAAGGGCCGTCCGGTACGGGTGTGCAGCGCGCCGGTGGGGCCGTCGACCCCGAACCGCTCGCGCGCGGCCACGGCGTCACGGCAGACGAGCGCCACCGCCCGCGAGCCCATGTGCTTCTCCTCGCACACGACCTTGGCGATGCCGTCCGCCCGGTACTGGGCGAAGGCCTCGGCCGGGTGCTCCAGGTATCCGGGCTCCTTCGATGTCGCGGTCGGCGACATGGTCGGCGGAAGATAGGCGAGCAGTCGCGGGTCGACGGCGAAACGGCTCATGACCTCGAGCGCCGCCGCGGCGTTCTCCTCGCGCACACCGATACGCGCCATGTGCCGGGTCTCCACAACCCGCCGGCCCTGCACATCGGCGAGGTCCAGGGGACGGCCCTCGCGGCCGCCCGGCGCCTCGGTGGTCAGCGGCTTGGCCGGCTCGTACCAGACCTTCTCGGCCGGTACGTCGACGAGCTCGCGCTCCGGCCAGCGCAGCGCGGTCATCCTGCCGCCGAAGACCGCTCCGGTGTCCAGGCAGATGGTGTTGTTGATCCACGAGGTGCTGGGCACGGGTGTGTGCCCGTAGACGACGGCTGCCCGTCCTCGGTAGTCCTCCGCCCACGGGTAGCGCACGGGCAGGCCGAACTCGTCGGTCTCGCCGGTCGTGTCGCCGTACAGCGCGTGTGAGCGGACCCGTCCCGAGGTGCGCCCGTGGTACTTCTCCGGCAGACCGGCGTGGCAGACCACGAGCTTGCCCTCGTCGAGTACGTAGTGGCTGACGAGTCCGTCGATGAACTCCCGCACCTGCTCGCGGAAAGTGTCGTCCTCCTTCTCCAGCTGCTCGATGGTCTCGGCGAGTCCGTGCGTGTGCTGGACGTTCCTGCCCTTGAGCCAGCGTCCGAGCTTGTTCTCGTGGTTGCCGGGCACGCACAGGGCATTGCCGTCGGCGACCATGCTCATCACGCGGCGCAGCACACCGGGGCTGTCGGGTCCCCGGTCGACGAGGTCGCCGACGAAGACCGCCGTACGCCCTTCGGGATGAGCACCGTCCTGGTAGCCGAGCTTGGCGAGCAGGGTCTCCAGCTCGGAGCGGCAGCCATGGATGTCGCCGATGATGTCGAACGGGCCGGTGAGGTGCCTGAGGTCGTTGTAGCGGCGCTCGAGGACGACCTCGGCGCTCTCGACCTCCTCCACGCTGCGCAGGATGTGCACCTTGCGGAAGCCCTCGCGCTCCAGTCCGCGCAGCGAGCGGCGCAGTTCGCGCCGGTGGCGCTGGATGACATGGCGGGGCATCCCGGCCCGGTCGGGGCGTGCGGCGTTGCGTTCGGCGCAGACCTCTTCCGGCATGTCGAGGACGATCGCGATGGGCAGCACGTCGTACTGGCGCGCCAGCTGCACAAGCTGCCGGCGGCTCTCGGGCTGCACGCTGGTGGCGTCGACGACGGTCAGCCGCCCGGCCGCGAGCCGCTTGCCCGCGATGTAGTGCAGTACCTCGAACGCGGCACCGCTCGCGCTCTGGTCGTTCTCGTCGTCGGCGACGAGCCCGCGGCAGAAGTCGGAGGAGATGACCTCGGTGGGCTTGAAGTGCTTACGGGCGAAGGTGGACTTGCCGGAGCCGGTGGCTCCGATGAGGACGACGAGGGACAGGTCGGTCACCGGGAGCATGCGCTTCGCCGGCGCGGTGGTCGGAGTGGTACTGGTCATGCGGCCTTCGCCTCCTTCTCGGCCTCGGTCTTGTCGGTGTTCCGGTTCTTGTCGGTGTTCGGGGTCTTGCCGGTGTTTCGGGTCCTGCCGGTGTTCTTGGCCTTCTCAGTCTCGTCGCTCCTGGTGAAGACAGCCATCTGGGTGGGCGGCCCCACCTCGGGGTCGTCGGGCCCCACGGCGACGAACTCGACTCCGTAGCCGTCCCGTTCGCCGACGGCGTGCGCCCAGGAGCGGAATTCCGCGCGCGTCCACTCGAAGCGGTGGTCGCCGTGGCGCACATGCCCGGCGGGCAGCGTCTCCCAGCGGACGTTGTACTCGACGTTCGGCGTTGTCACGACCACGGTCTGCGGCCGGGCGGACCCGAACACCGCGTACTCCAGCGCGGGCAGCCGCGGCAGATCGAGGTGCTCGATGACCTCACTCAGCACGGCGGCGTCGTACCCGCCGAGCCGCTTGTCGGTGTACGTGAGCGAACCCTGCAGCAGCTTGACGCGCGCGGCCTGCCGCTCACCCATCCGGTCCAGCTTCAGCCGGCGCCCTGCGACGGTGAGCGCCCGCACGGACACGTCCACCCCGACGATCTCGGTGAAGCGCACATCCTTGAGCAGCGCCTGCACCAACTGGCCCTGCCCGCAGCCCAGGTCGAGCACCCGGCTCGCCCCGGCCGTGCGCAGCGCCTCAAGAATCGCGTCCCGCCGCTGCTCGGCGAGCGGCACCGGCTTCTCCTCGGTGTCCGTCGTCTCGTCCACTGCGTTGTCCACGTCCTCGACCTCGAGGTCGTCGGCCTCGGCCAGCCGCACCAGCTCAAGACGTTCCATCGCCTGCCGGGTCAGCCCCCAGCGGCGCGACAGATAGCGGCTGGTGATCAGCTTCTGCTCGGGGTGCTCGGCCAGCCAGCCCTCGCCCGCCCGCAGCAGCTTGTCCACCTCGTCGGGAGCGACCCAGTAGTGCTTGGCGTCGTCGAGCACCGGCAGCAGGACGTACAACTGCCGCAGCGCGTCGGCCAGCCGCAGCTCCCCTTCGAGCACCAGCTGTACGTAGCGGGAGTCGCCCCATTCGGGGAACTTCGCGTCCAGCGCCACCGGCTCCGCCTCGACCGAGGCCCAGCCCAGCGGCCCGAAGAGCTTTCGGACCAGCTCGGCGCCACCGCGCGCGGGCAGCGCGGGCACCTCGACGCGCAGCTGCATCGGCTCCTCGGCGCGCCCGGGCAGCGCGGCGCACACACCCCGCAGGGCGCTCTTGAACACGGTGCTCAACGCGACGGCCAGCAGCGAAGACGCGGCGTACGGCCGGTCGTTGACGTACTGCGCGAGCGCCGAATCCGGCGCGCCACCACGGCCCTTGCCCTTGCCGCGCCGCACCAGCGCCACCGGATCCACCTCCAGCAGCAGCGCGGACGTGCAGCGTTCGGCGGACGCCTCGGGGTAGAAGACATGCGCCGTACCGTGCGAGGTGGAGAACGTCTGCGCCTTGTCGGGATGCTTGTGCAGCAGAAAGCCGAGGTCGGTGGCGGGACGTTCGGGGGTACCGGTCGTACTGATCGTCAGGAACATCCGACGTACCTCTTTGACCTTCGCTTAGACGGGCTGAAACGGCTGTGACCTGCTAGGACGGGTTTCAGAGGCTATCGGAGGCAGTCAGAGGTAACCACTGAGTTTCGGACCCGGATTCGATCCGGTCCACTCGGAGCCAGGCATACGAAAGCCCCCAGCACGGCAACTTGGAGGCTTCGCTCGGCACCGATCGGAGGTCGGTTCCGGACACCACCCCTGGTTTGCCCTCCGCCGAGGGGAGCCCGGCGGAGGTTCGGGGAGGGGTTTGGCGCTACAGGCCGATGTCCCGGCGGCTCATGTCGTCCAGCGATTCACGGCGTATGAGCATCCGTGCCTGGCCGTCGGAGACGGCGACGACGGGCGGGCGGCCGACAAGGTTGTAACCGGAGGCCATGGACAGGTGGTACGCACCGGCCGCGGGTACCGCGAGCAGGTCGCCCGGGCGTACGTCACCGGGCAGTGGCACACCGTCCGCCAGTACGTCGCCCGCCTCGCAGTGCCGGCCGACCACAGTGACAAGGCGGGGCGGGACCGATGAGGGGCGGCCGATGAGCCGGGGCGCGTACCGCACCCCGTACAGCGCGGGCCTGGGGTTGTCGCTCATGCCGCCGTCGACGGCGACGAAGGTGTGCTCCCCGGTGCGCTTGACGGCGAGGACCCGGTAGAGGGCGACGGGGTGCACGCGGGCGCCGGGCAGGGACGGGTCGACGTCCTCAGGCTGATCCGCGCTGACGCCGTGTCGCTCGATGGTGGGTGGCCGGTTGCGGGACTTGGGGCGCCGTAGCTGTGCGCACACGGCTCACGCATGAGCGGGTCAGCGTTCCATGGCTCGATGTGTCCAGGCCGCATCCCGGGGCGCCGAGGCTCGCATCGAGTTGCCGTGACCAGCCGAATCACCCATGGGCGGCGTTGCGTACGCTGACTGCGCCGTCCCATCGATGGCTGATTTCCGTTTGCATACGACAGGAGTACCCGGTGGCCAGCCCAGCCCCTGCGGCTTCCGATTCCGCCGTCACCCCACGGCAGCGCCTGCGCGCTTGGATGCTGGAGGGCCTGTCCGACATGGCCAGGCACCAGCAGGGGCCGCAGGCCGAGACGGAACCCGCGCCCGCGCACAAGGGGCAGCGGTGGTGGCGGGTGATGTGCCTGACCGGCGTCGACTACTTCTCCACACTCGGCTATCAGCCGGGCATCGCCGCGCTCGCGGCCGGGCTGCTGTCGCCGGTGGCCACGATCGTGCTGGTGATCGTGACCCTGGCGGGCGCGCTGCCGGTGTATCGGCGGGTGGCCGAGGAGAGCCCGCACGGCGAGGGCTCGATCGCCATGCTGGAGCGCCTGCTGTCGTTCTGGAAGGGCAAGCTGTTCGTCCTGACCCTGCTCGGCTTCGCCGCCACCGACTTCCTGATCACCATCACCCTGTCGGCGGCGGACTCCTCCATTCACCTGGTGGAGAATCCGCATGTGCCCAGCGTGCTGCACGGACAGCAGATGGTCGTCACGCTGGTGCTGATCGCGCTGCTGGGAGCGGTGTTCCTCAAGGGCTTCCTGGAGGCGGTCGGCGTAGCCGTCGTCCTGGTCGGGTTGTACCTGGCCCTGAACGCGGTCGTCGTGGTCGTGGGCCTGTGGCACGTCGCCACCGCCGCGCACGTGGTCACCGACTGGTCCAGCGCACTGACCGCCGAGCACGGAAACGTTGTGGCCATGGTCGGGGTGGCGCTGCTGGTGTTTCCCAAGCTGGCGCTGGGCCTGTCCGGCTTCGAGACCGGCGTGGCGGTCATGCCGCACGTCGAGGGCGATGCCGGCGAAACCGAGGAGAAGCCCGCAGGACGTATCCGCGGCACGAAGAAGCTGCTGACCACCGCCGCGCTGATCATGAGCGTGTTCCTGATCGCCACCAGTTTCATCACCACCCTGCTCATCCCCGCAAAGGAGTTCGAGCCGGGCGGCGAGGCCAATGGGCGCGCGCTCGCGTATCTGGCGCACGAATACCTCGGAGACGTCTTCGGCACGGTCTACGACGTCGCCACCATCGCCATCCTGTGGTTCGCCGGCGCCTCCGCCATGGCCGGACTGCTCAACCTGATGCCCCGCTACCTGCCGCGGTACGGCATGGCCCCGCACTGGGCGCGCGCCGTGCGCCCCATGGTGATCGTCTTCATCCTGGTGGCGTTCCTGGTCACCTGGATCTTCGACGCCGACGTCGACGCCCAGGGCGGTGCCTACGCCACCGGCGTACTGGTGCTCATCTGCTCCGCGGCGATCGCGGTGACCATCGCCGCCCACCGCGCCCGACAGCGCAACTGGACGATCGCCTTCGCCGTCATATCGGCGGTCTTCCTCTACACCACCGTCCTCAACGTCATCGAACGGCCCGACGGTGTGAAGATCGGCGCCTGCTTCATCGCCGGGATCATCCTCGTCTCGCTCCTGTCGCGGCTCGCCCGCGCCTTCGAGCTGCGTGTCACCAGCGTGACGCTGGACGACATGGCCGAGCGGTTCGTACGGGACGTCGCCAGCCGCAGGATCCGGTTCATCGCCAACGAGCCCGACAACCGTGACATCACCGAGTACCGCGAGAAGATCGAGCAGATCCGGGCGGACAACGACGTCCCGGCCCAGGAGGACTTCGTCTTCGTCGAGGTGACCGTCCTTGACCCCTCGGAGTTCGAGGCGAGCCTGAACGTACGCGGCGAAGTGCTGCACGGCCGCTACCGGGTCCTGACCCTGGAGTCCTCCTCCATCCCCAACGCCCTGGCCGCCCTGCTCCTGCACGTACGCGACAAAACCGGACAGCAGCCGCACGTCTACTTCGAATGGACCGAGGGCAACCCCTTCACCAACTTCCTCCGCTTCTTCCTCTTCGGCCAGGGCGAAGTCGCCCCTGTCACTCGCGAAGTCCTGCGCGAGGCCGAACCCAACCGGTCGAAGCGACCCCGCGTCCACGTCGGCTGAGCTGCGCCGCGCCACGGCAATCGGAGCACGGGCCGCCGCGAGGCCCGCGTGAGCGGTAGGGCCCGGAAGGAGGGCGGACGGCTCCCGCTTCCCCTTGAGCGCCGGTCTCCGCGTGTCGTCGCGATGGGGCGGACGTATTGTCCGTATATGGGTGATGGTGGGTGTGGCTGGCGAGGCGCAGCCCTGCCGGAGTCGGCGGGACGTGGCCGCCGCCCGCCGGGGCCGGCCGGCGGGTGTCCTTGTGCTGTGGTTGCCGAGGTTCCGCAGTGGGCGGGGCAGCTGGTGCGCTCGGCGGTGCCGGCCGACCGGCAGGCCGGTGCGAGCTGGGCGGAGACCGGGACGAGCCTGGGCGTCAGTGGTGTGGCGGCCAGGGCGCGTTTCGGTCGGAGGCGGAGCTCTGCGCCGGCCGATGCCCGGGGAGGCTGAATGAGCCAGAACCGGGTCGGCTTCCTTGCCGATGCGGGTCCCGGCAGGCAGCTGATGGACGCCGCGTTGGTGGACGTGGTGCGGGAGAGCGTCGCGTCCAGGGGCATGCTGTATGTGCTGCCGCCGGGCGGGAACGCTCTGTGGCTGGCGGCGGTGACGGGGACTCCGCGTGAGATCGCGGCTCCGTGGACACGGGTGGGGCTGGCCAATCCGATTCCGGTGGCGGACGCCGTGCGGGAGCGGCGCCTGGTCTGGGTCGTCGGCATGGAGGAGATGGCTCGCCGTTACCCGCGATTGTCGCTCGTGCTGCCTTATGACTTTGCGTTGGCTGCTGCCCCACTGGCTTCCGGCAGCACGGTGTGGGGCGGGCTGGTGCTGCTGTGGCCGGGGGCGCATCCGCCGCAGCTGAGCCCCGGCGAGCGTGACGCCATTGACGCAGGTTGCCACCGTCTGGGCCGCATCCTGCGGGAGGTTGCCGATCACGGCGACCTGGTGCCGCAGGACCGGCCGCGGATCCTGGTCCCAGCGCCCGGCCGCGCACTGGGACCGGCCGAGGAGATGGCTGCGTTCATCGACCGCCTGCCTGGCGGGTCCTGTGCGCTGGACCTGAGCGGCCGGATCACCTTCATCACCGCAGAGGCCGCCGACCTCGTCGGAGCCGACGCCGGCGATCTGCTGGGCGCCCGGCCCTGGGAGGCGCTGCCGTGGATGGACGTCCCCGAAGTCGAGGACCGGTACCGGGCTGCGCTGGTCGGCCAGCTGCCCACCGCGTTCACCGCGCTGCGCCCGCCTGATACGTGGCTGTCGTTCGAACTGTATCCGGACACTTCCGGCATCAGCGTCCGCATCACCCCCAGCAGCCCCGCCGAGGACAGTCCTGCCACCCAGCCCGCGTCGGCCGCCGGACCGAGCCGCGCCACTGTGCTCTACCACTTGATGCACCTGGCCGCCACACTCACCGAGGCCGTCGGTGTGAAGGACGTCGTGGACCAGACGGCCGACCAGCTCCTGCCCGCACTCGGGGCGCAGGCCATGGCATTGATGGCCGCGGAGGAGGGCCGTCTGAAGATCCTCGGCTACCGCGGCTACGACGACGCACTCATGGACCACTTCGACGCCATCCCTTTGACGTCGGACATCCCCGCTGCCCGCGTGCTGGCCACCGGCGTCCCGAGCTTCGTCGCCAGTTTCGACGACCTCAAGCGCGCCTACCCTCCGGCCGTGGATGAGGACGGCATGGCGTCCTGGGCCTTTCTGCCGCTGATCGCCTCCGGCCGCACGATCGGCTCCCTCGTCCTCGCCTACGACCGGCCCCAACGTTTCCCGCCCACCGAACGCGCGGTCCTCACCTCACTGGCCGGACTGATCGGTCAGGCCATGGACCGCGCCCGCCTTTACGACACACAGCACAACGTCGCCCACCGCCTCCAGGCCGCCCTGCTGCCCCACACCCTCCCCCACATCCCGGGCCTGAACGTGGCCGCCCGCTACCTGCCCGCCGGACACGGCCTGGAAGTCGGAGGCGACTTCTACGACCTCATCCGCCTCAATGACACCACCGCCGCCGCGGCCATCGGCGACGTCCAGGGCCACAACATCGACGCCGCCGCCCTCATGGGACAGGTCCGCACCGCTGTCCACGCCCACGCCACCATCGGCGCGCCCCCCGGCGACGTCCTCAGCCGGACCAACCGTCTGCTCATCGATCTCGACCCGGGCCTGTTCACCAGCTGCCTCTACGCCCACCTCGACCTGGCCCGCCACGCCGTCTGTCTGGCCAGCGCAGGCCACCCCCGGCCCCTGGTGCGCCACGCCGACGGCCACACCGAAGTCCTGCGCGTTCCTCCCGGCCTTCTGCTCGGCATCGACCCAGAAGCCGACTACCCGGCCCTGGAGCTCCCCCTGCCGCCCGGCTGCGTGCTCCTCCTCTACACCGACGGACTCATCGAAGAACCCGGAGTCGACCCCGACGACGCCATCGCCGCGCTCGCCGGACTCCTCGAACACGCAGACGCAGGCAACCTCGATGCCATGGCCGACACTCTGATCCGGCACGCCCCCACCCCCGTCGACGACATCGCCCTGCTCCTCATCAGCCTCCAACAGACCCTCGAATGACCAGGCTGCTTCCGGTACGCCGCCGAGCGCCATCGGCACGACTTCGTCCAGGTCGATCTCGCGGATGAGCGGGGTGACCGTGCCGGTCTGCAGGCGGGACATGTCGAGGAGGTTGACCACCGCCGGCTGGACGAGCAGGGCGACAGAGTCCGTCCGCAGACCCCGTACGGCCACCGGAACCGTCGACCTTGACGACTCTCTGACACCACTCGGACACGGAAGCTCAGGCGCGGAACTCGGCCAGCCGCGGGCGCAGCGCTGCTCCTCTGCCTGCTGCTGGTGATCGACTGCGGCTCCGGCGGCCTCACCATGCTGCGCGCCGCCCTGTGGGCGGGGCTCGCGATCCTGCTGTTCGTCGTGCTGCTGCCGCCGCGGGTGACCGCCGGCGAGGGCTGGCTGGCCTCGCGCGGCCTGCTGCGTCAACGGAAAGTACGCACGGACTGCCTGGTGGCGGTGCGCTGGTCCGACGGCGTCGCGCAGCGGCTGGTCCTGCGCGACCTCGACGGCGGACGGGTCGAGCTGGACCCGCATGTGCTCATTGCCAATCCGCAGCTCTGGCGTCTGCTCGATGCGGGCGCCCGAACCTCCCTGGACCGAGGGACGCTGCTGTGCGGGGCAACGGCATTGCGGCAGCTGTCGCGGAGGATCGACGGTGAGACGGCTCATTCGGTGTTCAAGGTCTCCGGCCTCGAGTAGGGACAACCGGCCACTCCACCTGTGCCGGCTGTGACCGGCCCTACAGCTCGCCTCCCGCAGAGGTCGCGAGTGCCGCGAGCTCCTCGATCTGTCCCGGTCCCACTCGGCAGCAGCCGCCGACCAGCCGGGCCCCGGACGCCAGCCAGTCCCGCACCCTCAGCGGGTCGTAGGTGACTCCGCCGCGCCACGCCCCCTGGGCGGCGTCCCACCGCTCTCCACTGTTCGGGTAGACGACCACCGGCTTGCCCGTCACCGCCGCCGCGAGCTCCACCGCACGGTCCGCGTCACCCGGCTCGCAGCAGTTCACCCCGACGGCGATCACCTGCTCCCGGCCGGCGGCGAGAGCGAAGGCCGCCATCAGCTCCTGGCCTGCCCGGGTCCGCTCACCGGCGATGCTGTACGAGAGCCAGACCGGCACCCCGCACCCCTCGACCGCCCGCAGCAGCGCCTCCGCCTCGTCCGCGTCCGGCACCGTCTCCAGGGCGAGCACATCGGGGCCCGCCGCCGCCAGGGCTTCGATCCTCGGCCGGTGGAAGCGCTCCAGCTCCGGCACGGACAGCCCGTACCGGCCCCGGTACTCGCTGCCGTCCGCGAGCATCGCGCCGTACGGCCCCACCGAGGCCGCGACCCACACCTCCCGCTGAGCCGCGTCACCCGCACTCCGTGCCAGATCCACGCTGCGGGCGAGCAGCTCCGCGGCCTGCTCCCGCGCCACGCCTCTGCGCGCGAAGCCCTCGAAGGTGGCCTGGTAGCTGGAGGTGATGAGGACCTGGGCGCCCGCTCGTACATACGCCGTGTGGGCCGCTTCGATCTGCCGTGGATCGTCGGCCAGCAGCCGCGCCGACCAGAGGCCGTCGGACAGATCGCAGCCCTGTGCCTCCAGCTGATTGGACAGCCCGCCATCGAGGACGACGACCCCTTCGGCGAGCGCGGCGGCGAGTGTGCGGCCGGGTTTCACGAGAACTCCCGGGTGCTCGGGTCGGCGGCGGCTCAGCCCAGCTGGGACTGGACCTGCGACGAGATCAGCTCAAGATGGTCGAGGTCATCGAGGTCCAGCACCTGGAGATAGATCCGGGACGAACCGATCGCGCCATACCGTCCGATCTTGTCGACAACTTCGGCGGGCGAGCCGGCCAGCCCGTTCGCCTTCAGCTCGTCCGCCTCCCGTCCGATGACCGCCGCTCGGCGTGCCACCTCCGCGTCGTCCTTGCCCACGCAGACGACCAAGGCGTTGGAGTACACCAGGTCGTCCGCCCCGCGTCCCGCCGCCTCGGCTGCGGCGCGGACCCGGCCGAACTGCCGCTCGCTGTCCTCGACGGAGGCAAACGGAATGTTGAACTCGTCGGCGTACTGCGCGGCCAGCCGTGGGGTGCGGCTCGCCCCGTGCCCGCCGATCAGCACCGGCACCTTTCCCTGGGCGGGCTTGGGCAGCGCGGGCGAGTCGGCCAGCTGATAGTGCGTGCCCTCGTACGAGAAGGTCTTGCCGACCTCTGTGGCCCACAGTCCCGTGATGATGGCCAGTTGCTCCTCCAGCCGCCCGAACTTCTCCTTCGGGAACGGAATGCCGTACGCCTTGTGCTCCTCCTCGAACCAGCCTGCGCCCAGGCCCAGTTCCACCCGGCCGCCCGACATCTGGTCGACCTGCGCGACCTGGATGGCCAGCACGCCCGGCAGCCGGAACGTCCCGGCGGTCATCAGCGTGCCGAGGCGGATCCGCTTGGTCTCGCGTGCCAGCCCGGCCAGGGTGATCCAGGCGTCGGTCGGCCCGGGCAGTCCGTCGGCGGAACCCATGCGCAGGTAGTGGTCGGAGCGGAAGAAGGCGTCGAACCCGAGGTCCTCGGTGGCCTTGGCAACGGTCAGCAGGGTGTCGTAGCTCGCCCCTTGCTGGGGCTCGGTGAAGATTCGAAGATCCATGCATCCATCCTGCACCTTCGTACGCCCGTCAACCCCACCGTCCCTGCCATGCCCCCACCGGCTCGCCCGGGTGAAAACCGTCAACCCGGCGGCCCGCAGGAAGCCGTACCCGAGGTCACGACGGCCCCGCCGCCGAGTCCACCGCATCCATCTCATCCGCTTCCTCCACCGAGTCGGACAAAGAAGGCGAAGAAGGCGTGGAAGGGGAAGAAGGCGAGGAGCGCGGGGGGAGCAATCGAGGCGGCGCGGGAGGAGGCGAGGGAGGCGAGTCCGCCATCGTGTCCCGCGCAGCCACCGGCCCGGCTCTGCCCCGGATGGTGTCGGGCGGTCTCTCCGAATCCCGCACCGCGAGCCTGCGCAGCATTCCCCGCACCCGGTCGCTCGACTCGTCAGCGGCGTCTATCGCCTCGATGCACTGCCAGTACAGCCCCTCCTCGTCGGTGGCGCACGCGACCCCGACCAGGGCGATCCCCACATCGCCCAACAGCACTCCCAGCCCGATCAATGTCCGCCGAGCGTCCACCACCTCGGACAGCTGCGCGGCACGGACCCCGCCACTGCGCACCATCGGATGGTCGAGCACCCCGCACCCTCGACCACCGATCTCGCTGAGCCCGCGCGCCTCGCTTCTCAGCTCCAGTGGCCCGTACAGCGCCAGCCGGCTGCCGATCGCCTGGGCGAGGGCTTGCGCCTGCCAGGCCTCGGCGACGATGTCCGGCACTGCCCGGCTCTGCGCCAAGGCGTGCCGACTGAGCCCGATCAGCCGTTCCGCATCCATCTGTACGCCACCCCCGTTCGTACGACTTTCTGCCCACTCAGTTCATTACCCAGAGTGAAGCTCCTTGAGCCTGAAAGCCAGGGGAATTCGGAAATCTGTGGACACCAAGGCCGTTGTGGATATCTCAACAACTCCATAGAGTGACGAAGGTCTGTGTGGAGGGGCCGCGAACCGGTCGAAAATCACTTCGCCGGGAAGCGAATCTCATTCCGGTCGATCTTGTCGGAGAGCGCCGCCAGCGCGTCGATCCCGAGCACCTCACAGAACTGCAGCAGATACGCGAGCACATCCGCGACCTCGTCCCGCACCCGGTGCGCCGCCCCCTCCTTCTCCATCACTCGCGCCGACTGCTCGGGCGTCAACCACTGGAAGATCTCCACCAGTTCGGACGCCTCGACGCTCAGCGCCACCGCCAGGTTCTTCGGGGTGTGGTACGGCTGCCAGTCCCGCGCCGCCGCGAACTCGGCCAGCCTGCGCTGCAACCCCGCCACATCCAGTCCGTCTTCTCTCGTCACGGCACCAGGTCTACCACCGTCACACCGTCCACCCCGCGCGCATACGACGCATCGGCGACCGCCCCCACCAGCCGAATGTGCCCGCGCGCGCACATCTCCGCGCCCAGCGACAGCAGTTCGCGCGACTGCCGCGGGTCCAGGCAACGGTCGAAGCCGTCCGCCAGAACGGTGAGCGACTGGTACGCCGCCGGCACCTCGGCCGCCTGATCCATGGCCAGCACCCCCGGCCCGGTGAGCAGTACCAGCGCCAGCGCCAGATATCTCAACTCGCCCTCGCCGAGCCGCCCCACGGGCGTCGCTCCCCGTGCACCGCTCCGGCCGAGCAGCGCCCGTACCGTCCCGTCGCCGAGCTCTTCGACGGCCAGATCCGCGACGTCCCCCGCGCATCCCACCCGCGCCGCCGCGGCCAGCCGGGCATGCCGTTGGGCGCACTGGCTCCGCGTGCGGTGCAGCACCTCCGCCAGGTTGTCGCAGCCGCGCCGCAGCCTCCCCTCCCCCGCCGCCACCGGCTCGCGCATCCGCTGCGGCTGCGGGTCACAGGCGAAGACCGACCGCAGTGCCACGACGACCTGCTCGGCAGCAGCGAGGACTTGTAACTGGCCTTGCGTCTTGCCGGCCACACGCAGCGGCAGCAGCGCCGTGCCGAGCCGGTCGTCCGGCAGCGGGGCCCGCGTCACGGTCGCGGCGCCCGCCGTGTGCCAGGCAGCTTGCACCGAGGACCGTCCGGGATCGCGCAGCGCGGTGGTCAGCAGGGTGCGCCCGCCGCTGGTCAGCCGCTCGCCCACCACGCGCAGTTCGGGTTCCGCCTGTACTGCGAGATCGAGCTGTACGGGACCGGCCGGGCCGTCGACCGTGCAGCCGATCCGAAATCCCCGTCGGCCCTGCCCGTCGGCCTCCGCCCACTCCGGCACACAGGCCGCGGGTTCCGGGAAGGCCGTTTCGAGCTCGTCGCCCGCGCCGAGCCTCGCCAGCGCCTCGTACATCTGCAGGACGCTCGACTTACCGCTGCCGCTCGCGCCCGCGAAGAGGGTCAGCGGACCGAGGGGCAGGACCACGCCCCGGTGCGATTTGAAGGCGGAGAGCCGCAGTTCGGTGACTGTGGGGCGGGTGCAGTTCGCGCCGTTGAGCAGCGTGGTTACGTCCATGAGCGGGACGGTACGCAGCACGAAATGCGCCGAACCGTTCCGCCTCGATGACCTTCCTACGAACGGGGGACGGCTGCGGCGATCCCCTCGACCTCCGTGCCGACCGGGGCGAGCAGGAAGACATTCCGGTCGACCCGGTGCATCCCGCTGCCAAGACCGAAGACGACACCACTGCTGAAGTCCAGGATGCGCTTGGCCACTTCGGTTTCGGCGCCGGTGAGGTCCAGCAGTACCGGGATCTGGGCGACGAGGTACTCGGCGACCTCGCGCGCGTCGGCGAAGACCTGCACCCGCAGCACGACAAAACGACGCTGCTCGGCGGCCGCGTCCTGCGGGATCGTGTTGTGGTCGACCCGCGAAGGCCACTCGTTACGGCTGCGCAACGGGACGACCTGTGCCAGCCCCTCCCACTGTTCGTCGGTGACGTCGTACCTCTCGTACCTACTCATGCGCCCCATCCTCGCCCCCCTCACCCGTTCGGCCCAACAGCGACACGGGTGAGTGGGGCGCGGATCGGCTTGTTCGAATCGTCGCGAACGGCCCCGGCGATCCGTCCGGCCGTGACCTCGGCCCCATGTCCGGGCGAGAGGTCCGCGGGGGTCAGCTGCGTCGTCCGATCAGCTGTTGTCGTCCGGCTCGGCGCCGTGCCACACCGTGGTGACATTGCAGAACTCCTGGATACCGTGCCTCGACAGCTCCCTGCCGAAGCCGGAGCGCTTGACGCCACCGAAGGGCAGCGCGGGGTGGGAGGCCGTCATTCCGTTGAAGAAGACGCCGCCGGCGGCCATGTCGCTTTCGAACCGCTCCACTTCCCCTTCGTCGCGGGTCCACACATTGGAACTCAGTCCGAAGGGCGTGTCGTTGGCGATGGCCAACGCCTCGTCGAGGTCGGCCGCGCGGTAGACCGTGGCCACCGGGCCGAAGGCCTCTTCGTGGTGGATCCGCATACCGACGGAGATGTCGGTGAGGACGGTGGGCTCGTAGTACCAGCCCCGGTCCAGCTTCTCGGGACGCTTGGCTCCGCACCGTGCCGTCGCGCCGAGGCTCACGGCGTCGTCGACCAGCGCTTCGAGATCCGTACGGCCCTGTTCGCTGGCGAGCGGGCCGACATCGGTGGACTCCTGCATCGGGTCACCGACGGTCAACTCCCGCATTCCCGCGGTGAAACGCTCGCAGAAGTCTTCGTACACGTCGGAGTGGACGATGAAGCGCTTGGCCGCGATGCAGGACTGGCCGTTGTTCTGCACCCGGGCCGTCACCGCAGTCCGGGCCGCCCGTTCGACATCGGCCGACGGCATCACGACGAAGGGGTCGCTGCCGCCGAGCTCCAGTACGGTCTTCTTCACCTCGTCGCCGGCGATGGCGGCGACGGAGCGCCCGGCCGGCTCGCTGCCGGTGAGTGTCGCGGCAGCCACCCTGGGATCGCGCAGGATGTTCTCGACCGCGCCGGATCCCACGAGCAGCGTCTGGAAACACCCCTCCGGGAAGCCGGCCCGGCGGAAGAGGTCCTCCAGGTACAGAGCGGTCTGCGGCACGTTCGAAGCGTGCTTGAGCAGACCGACGTTGCCGGCCATGAGCGCGGGGGCCGCGAACCGTACGACCTGCCAGAGCGGGAAGTTCCACGGCATCACGGCCAGGACAACGCCGAGCGGACGGTAGCGGACGGTGGCGCGGGAAGCACCGGAGTCCTTCAGGTCGGCGGCCGAAGGATGCTCGTCGGCAAGGAGCTCCTCGGCGTGCGCGGCGTACCAGCGCATCGCCTTCGCGCACTTCGCCGCCTCCGCGCGGGCGGCCACGATCGTCTTGCCCATCTCGGTGGTCATGGTGCGGGCGATGTCCTGCTGGTCCTGTTCCAGAAGGTCCGCGGCGCGGTTGAGCAACTCCGTCCGCCGGCTGAACTCCGTGGTGCGGTGCTGCCCGAAGGCGGTCACGGCGAGCGCCAGGCGCCGTTCGATCTCCTCGGCTCCGAGCGCGTCGAACGTCCTGAGCCTCTCTCCGGTGGCGGGATTCACCGTGGCGATGGGCATGGAGCTGTCCTCCTCGAGCTCGGTCTTTCGACACTTGCGCGGTACGGACGGTCCGGCAACGCAGAGCGCCCGGGTGTCGGCCGGACATCCGGCCCGGCCGCACTGGCGGGCGCCGGGCCGTACTGGCGGACTCCCCGCACTGGCGGCTTCCTGGCCGGCCTGGTCTCTCCTGGACCGGACTAGCGGATTCCGCTCTCGAGTCGCAACTGGACGTCCTTCTCCTGATCGCCGGCGGCCATTCCCTCCACCTGCACGACGAACGCGGCTGCCAGCGTCTCGCCCAGCCGGTCCACCCCCCAGTAGGTGCCCTGCACACCGACTACACACGGTGCTGCCAACTGCACAGGTACGGCAGGGGCGTGCGTGGGGCCCACCTCGAACGTCGAGGTCCACACGGTTGTGTGCGGGTGGGACGTGTACTGCGGTGCATCGTCATCGGCACGGTCCGAGATGAAGGACTGCGCCAGCACGCGGAAGACGGTGTCGGCGTCCTCCTTCGAGCAATCGCTGAGCGTGACGACGACCGGTGTCGTGTCCTGCTGATCGCTACTCACGGTCATTCCTGCCTTTCCGTACCTTGCCCGCCGATGGCCTCCAGTCCGCACGGCGGACTGGAGGCCATGGGCCTGTGATGGCCAGGTGCTTCACGCAGGCGGGGACTGCTCCTGCCCACCCATCGCGCCCATCGAGCCCTCTTGCTGGCTCTGCTCCTTCAGTCGGCGCGCCTTCTCCTGCAGCTTCTGACGCTCCTGCGGGTCAGTCGCGCGCTCCGCGGCTTCGGACAGCTGCTGCGCCTTGTCGCGCATCTGCTGCGCTCGACCTCGGGATTCGCCTGCAACGCTCATTGTCACTCCTTGACAGTAGGAAGAGCGGGCTCAACCAGCGAACCAGGACCCCGTCACCCCCGCACGTCGAACGGTGACTGTCCGCTACCGCCCCAGGTCTTACGACAGCTTTCCGGCGGTGCGCAGGGCGACCGACACCGTGTTGACGGCCTCGGACGACTGGTCCTCGCCCGTGACGCGCCGGTGATGGTTCAGTCCGCCAGGGTTCTCCATGTTGATCTCAATCACCTACGGGAAGGCGAGGTCGACGCCCACGTAGAAGATGCCGTGGTCCATCATGCGCTTGCCGCGTCGGCGTACGAGCTCACGTTCGTCGGGGGTGGGTTGCAGCACCTCGTAGCGTGCTCCCACAGTGGCGTTGGCCCGGTTGTCGTTCTCGCGGTGGAAGCGGAGAAAGCCGGACACCGGGGTGTCGCCCGCGACTTGGCGACATGGGTACGGCAGGTCCGCACGCTCAGTCCGATGCGGCGGGGCGCACTGTTCCGGGCGCACTATTCCGGGCGCGAGGTGCGCGGTTCGACGTGGAAGTCGAACGCGACGGTGCCGGGGTCGACGGCCGTCACACCGCCGTCCACCGTGAGCACCGCTCCGTTGACGAAGGAGGCGGCGGGAGAGAGGAGCCACGCAATGGCCTCGGCGACCTCGCGCGGCTCGCCGGGGCGGCGCGCGGGAATGAGCCGGGTCGCCATCTCGTACGCCGCATCGATGCCGCGCTCGCCCGCATCGGTGCCGCCCTCCCCCGCGTCGCCACCGACCAGGCCCGCCTCGTCGGCGAAACGTGTCATCCGCCGGTCGGCCATGTCGGTGCGCACCCAGCTCGGGCACACGGTGTTGGCCCGTACGCCGCGCGGCCCGTAGTCGACGGCCAGGGATCGGCAGAGCTGGAGCAGAGCGGCCTTGGACGTCGCGTACGCGGCGTTGCCCACGCCGTTGCGCAGCGCGGACACCGAGGCGACGGCGACGACCGAGCCCCGTGCCTCCAGCAAGTGCGGGAGCGCGGCGCGCTGCAGAAGGAACGGACCGGTGAGGTTGGTACGCATCACGGCCTCCCAGTCCTCGACCGACAGCTCACCCACACCGCCGCCACGCCCGATGCCCGCGTTGAGCACGAGCCCGTCGAGCCGGCCGTACGCGGCCACTGCGGTGTCCACGAGACCGCGCACGGCGTCGGGGTCACCGATGTCGGCCGGGTGGGCCAGAGCTCCGGTCTCCTCCGCGAGGCGATGCAGCGGATCGGGTCGCCGCCCCGAGACGACCACGTGGTGCCCACTCGCGCGCAGCAGCCGGGCGGTGGCGGCACCGATACCCGTTCCTCCGCCGGTGATGATGACAACGCGCTTGTCCGCCATGCCTGTTGGCCTTCCAAGTGGTCCGTACGGTCTCCATGATCGTATGCGCGCCCGCTTCTCAACCGGTCATCTCTCAACCGGTCATCGCGGCTGCCCCTCCACGGGCCCACCCGCTACGGGCGGCGGTGCCAGTCCATGACCGACCAGGGCAGGGCGAGGTCGGCGAGACCGTCGCGTCACGACGTACATCGGTTCCGGGAACCGCATGACCCTTTGCACACCGGGCCGGATCGGGCGAGCCCGGGGGCCGGCCCCCGGGCGTTACCGGCTAGGGATGACCTGTCGCACGACCCTGGTCAGGATCCACGAGGGTACGCAGATGGCGGTGGAGAATCGCGCGCGCGGCATCGGGCGCCACCTGATCGGGATGGAGCACTCCGCCGAGGGTCAGACCGTCCAGGAGCGCGGCCAGCCGCTGGGTCTCCAGTGCGATGTCGAGATCGCCGGGGACACCACCGGACCGCTGGGCCTCGTGCAGCACGCGCGCGATCAGCTCGCGCGCCTCCTCATACATCCGGCGTGCGCAGGGCCGGAATTCCGGGCGGGTGCGCGCAGCGGTGATGAACGCCAGCCAGAGCACCGCCTCTTCGCGACGGGTCTCGTCGAGGGGAAGGAATTCGGCGAACAGTTCCTCGGTGCGGGTACGGCGGTCGATGCTCGCGCCCGGGTCGAGGAGCTGCTCGGCATGGCTGCGGATCCGGCCGTCGATGCGCCGCCGCAGCTCCTCCATCGTAAAAATCATCAACTCGGTCTGGCTGGCGAAGTAGTGCCTCACAGAACCGATGGCCAGCCCGGCCTCCTGGGCGACGTTACGCAGTGAGGCGCTTTCCAGACCTTCCCTGCCCACGATGCGGAGAACGGCCTGCGCGACATCTTGGCGCCGGGTTTCGGCTACGACGACTCTTGGCATGTTGCTGTTATAGCACGGGCGCGCTAAATTAACTTTCACGCCCTGCGGGGGCACGGACAGGCCGGGAACAAAGGGGTGCAGTGGTGGACACATGGTTGCTCGTAACGATCATCGCCGTCGGGGCGGTCGCGGTGGTGATCAAGCGACTGATGGGCGAACCGCTCAACGCCCGGGATCTGTTCGCACCACCGCTGGTGCTCACCGGCCTCGGTATCTGGGCTCTGACCGAAGTGAAGGGGCTGACCGGTACGGACCTCGGCTGGGTCATCGTCGGTTCGGTGCTCGGTGTCGGGCTCGGCGCGGTGCGTGGCGCCACCATCCAGGTCTACCCCAAGGATGGAATCCTCTATCAGCGCTACACCGGTAAGACGTTCCTCGTCATCATCGGGTCCCTTGCGGTGATGGCCGCCTTCGGCTTCCTGGCGGTGCACATGGGCATGCAGGCGGAGGCACGGCCCATCAACCTCTCCATCGGCGTCGGATTCCTGGGCGAGGCGCTGGTCGTCGGCGCCCGGGGACTGTCCACGGGAGTCCCCTTCGCGCCCGAGAAGCCGCGCTTCGAGAGGCCGCGCATCTGACGGCCGCACAGCTCGACAGCATGACGATGGGCCCGGAGACAGTGACTGTGACTGTCTCCGGGCCCATCGTCATGGCCGGGTAGGGCGACCTGGGATTGCGTGCGTTACGCGTAGAGCTCCGGGCGTCGGTCGCGCAGATACGTCGTGGAGGCACGGGCGCGCTTGAGGACCATCGGGTCGATGTCGACCACGAGCAGGTCCTCACGGTCCTCGGTGATGGCGTACGTCGTGCCGTTCGGCGCCGCGACCGTGGTGTGGCCACAGAAACTGAGGCCACCGTGGTCTCCGGTCCAGTTCGCGTACGCGATGTAGAGCTGGCTCTCGAAAGCACGCGCCGGCACCAGGGTGCGTGCCACGACCTCCCAGGGCCGCATCAGCCCAGTGGGCACCAGCAGCAGATCGGTGCCGGCCAGGGCGTGCGCCCTCACGGCCTCCGGGAACTCCACGTCGTAACAGATCAGCATGCCGAGCGTCATACCGCCGAAGGACGCCTGCACCACTGCTTCCGCACCGGGGGTGAACAGGGTGCGCTCGGCCCGCCCGTACAGATGCGCCTTGCGGTAGACCGCGAGAGTCTCACCCCGGGGCGCGACGAGGCGCGCGGAGTTGTACACGTCAGGGCCGTCCGTCTCGGGCCAGCCATGGACGATGGCGATGCCGAACTCGCGTGCAATGGCGGAGACTTCCGCGCATTGAGGTCCGTCGACGGGACCCGAGGCCTCCGCCAGATTGCCTGCCTGAAGGGGATAGCCGCCGATCGAGACCTCGGGGGTGACGAGCAGTTCGGCCCCCTCATCGGCCGCGCGGCGCGCCGCTGTCCGCAGTCGCTCAAGAAACTGCTGTACACCGGTCGCGCCGCACGCCGCCTGCAGACAAGCGATCCTCACTGGGTGTTTCCTCCGGGGGAACCATCGGGCCCGGCCGCCTGCGATTCCCGCGCGAGCCGCTCCAACTGCCGCTTGTCCGGCTTGCCGTTGCGGTTGAGCGGGAACCGGTCCAGGACGACGACCCGGTCGGGGTGCTCATAGGTGGCAAGCATCCCACGCAGCCGGTCCCGCCAGTACGCGGCCTCCTGCCCCTCCTCGTCCTCGACGAAGAACACCAGCTGCGCCCCACGCCGCTCGTCGGGCAGCGGAATGATCCGGGCGGAGCAGTCCAGAGCGGCGACCTTACGTTCGATCAGCTCGGGGTAGAGCGTGTATCCCATCCGGTGCACGGCGAACTTGCGGCCGAGCGGAAACACATTGCCGTGCTCGTCCAGGTGACCGAGATCCCCTGTGCGCTGCCAGCCGGTGTCCGCGGGGAGCAGAGTGCCGTCCTCGTCGAGGTGGCCCTCCATGCCGTCGGGGGTGTCCACCTCGATCTCGCCCGCCACGCCCGGTGCCACCTCCAGGCCGTCCTCGTCGACCACCCGCAGCCGGATGCCGTCCATCGCCTGACCGCAGGCGATCGGGTTCTCGATGGTGGCGAAGGCGATATTGCCCAGTTCGGTGCTGCCATAGCTGTCCAGCAGCGGCCGGCCGAACTCGGCGACGTACCGGTCGACGAGCGGCCCGTCCAGGGGCGCGGCGCCGACACAGAACATCCGTACCTGCTCGACATCGGCGCGCAGCGCGGGCTTGCGGCCGATCAGATTGAGCATGCTGCGGTAGCTGGAGGGCGTCGCGTCGATCACCGTGACCCCGGTCTCGCCCGCCATCCGCAGGGCGCGGTCCAGCCGCTTGTACGGGGCGATCACCAGCGAGGATCCGGTCATCCAGGCGATCAGCACCATGGACAGTCCGTACTGGTGGGAGAAGGGCAGCAGCGGCATGAGCACATCGTCCGCGACATGTCCGACCTGATCGGCGTTGCGCTGCAGGTTCTTGAGGAACTTGGCGCCCGACTTGACGACCCCCTTGGGGGAGCCGGTCGAGCCCGAGGTCCACATGATCAGGCCGTCGGGCCGCTCGCCCCACTCGTCGAACGACAGCCGCTGCTCGGCGACTTCGCGGCCGGCCGCGGCCACCAGGATTTCGTAGAGGTGGATGGCGTCCAGGTCGTCGTCGATCGGGGCGTCGTCGTCGACGAGGAGGACCTTGGCCCCGGTGCGCAGGATGATGCGCCGGGTCTCCTCGGCGTGCTCCTGCTGGTCGACGAGCACGATGGAGGCGCCGAGGTGCATGAGCCCCAGCAGCGTCCCGACCCAGCCCGCCGAGTTGCCTGCCTTGAGCAGAACGCGCTGGCCCGGGCCGACGCCGCGATCGCGGAGGGCGTCGGCGATGCGCAGGGCTCCCTGCTCCGATGCGGAGAGGGTTTGAACCGAGTCGTGGGCAAATATCTTCGAGGTCACTGTCGGGAGGTTCCTTCCTCGGGCTCGGACGTGACCGGCGCGCAGAGGTCGCGATCCGGGAAGGCGACCATCTGAGAGGACGGGCCGTCGTCCGGGACGGCTGAGGGACCGCGCTGCTACTGATGCGTAACACGGTTCCCACCAAGGAAGTTAGGCAGTATGCCCCGACCCGGGAACCCTTAACCTCCCCCTAGGCTCCCTTGTTCTCGGAAACGAGGAGCTGGTCGTGGACGAGGTTGGCGACCTGCCGGCGGCTGATGTCGAGATAGCCCCGCGCTCCCGGGAACACCTCGAGGTCGAAGGTTCCGCTGGTGCGGTGCCGCCAGTTCCGTACCGCCGACACCGGAGTCCTGCGGTCCGTCTCGCCGGTGAGTGCGACGATCGGGCAGCGCAACTCGGGTCCGCTGTCCGAGATTTCGGCCCGTTCGGCTCCGGCTCCCGAGACGAACAGCGTCGCCGGGATGGTCCCTGTCTCCCGCTCCAGCCGACGGGCCACCCGGTACGCCAGATGGGCGCCCCTCCCGTGCCCGAAGAGCGCCAGCGGCCGGTCCGTCCACTCCGCGAGGGTCTCAAACGCGTCGCCGGCCAGGTCCGAGAGGTCTCCGATCCGTGGTGGCGCGCTGCTGTCGTAGGCGTAGGAATGCTGGAACATCAGCATCTCGACCGTGGGCAGCAGGAGTTCCGCAAGACAGAGGAACGAGGATGTCGATTCGACACTGTGCGGAAAGCCGGCCAGCCTGAATTTGCTGGAGATCGAGGCGTGCCGGATGCATATCAAGTCGAGATCGGCACACTCATTTGACACCAATGACCTTCCCCTTTCGAATCGATAAGTGCATATCGCATGCATTGAGTGGTGCGACATTACGGTGCGACGAAACCGGCAACCTCGACCCTGTGGTTGAGGTCCGGGTGGAGATACTGGCATCCTAGGGCTCATTTCGGCCACCGTTGGCGGACCAAAGCTCCGACCTGGTCTGCACCACACCTCGCCCCTAGCCCCCAACTGCGGTCCGCAGGGGAGACTAGGGGTTGTCCGCCGAATTGAACGCGCAATACATTTTCCCCTACACGTACGCGAGTCTGCGTGTCACTGCATCTGCCACATCGCGCCGATCAGGATATTCCCTTCCGATGGAGACGGCGCGTTTTTCCATGCGCTCAGCGCAATCATGCGAGACCGGATGAGGCACCGCCGATGATCAAGGTACGAGACCTTGCCAAAACGTTCCGCAGCCGAAAAAACACCGTAGAAGCCGTCCGGGGCGTGGACATCGACGTCGCAGAAGGCGAACTGGTCGGATTCCTCGGCCCCAATGGCGCGGGAAAGTCCACCACCCTGCGGATGCTCTCCACGCTGCTGCGCCCCACGTCGGGCGTGGCGATGGTTGCCGGCTGCGATCTGCTCTCCGATCCCGCCGGAGTACGCCGCCGCATCGGCTATGTGGGGCAGGGCAACGGCGCCGGAGGCGACCAGCGCGTCGGGGAGGAGTTGATGACGCAGGCCCAGCTGTACGGCATGTCCCGTGGCCGGGCCCGCCATCGGGTCGAAGAACTCCTCGGCCAGTACGACCTCGCGGGTATGGAGACCCGGACCGTGTCCACTCTCTCCGGTGGCCAGCGGCGGCGTCTGGACATCGTGATGGGCGTACTGCACCGACCCCAACTGGTCTTCCTGGACGAGCCGTCCACCGCACTGGATCCGCAGAGCCGCAGCAATCTGTGGGAGCACATCAGGTCGTTGCGCGATCTGCACTCCACCACGGTCTTCCTCACCACGCACTACCTCGACGAGGTGGACGCCCTCTGTGAGCGCATCCTGGTGATCGACGACGGGCAGATCATCACTGAGGGCACCCCCGACGGACTCAAGAGCGAGATCTCCGGTGATCTGCTCGTCCTGGAGACTTCGGACCCGGCGGGCACGGCCGCGACCGCGGCACGCTTCCCGGGCGCTCGCGAGATCGCCGTCGACGGCTGGACCGTACGGTTCCGGGTGCCGCTGGGCGGTTCCGTCCTACCCGTTCTCCTGCGGGAACTTGACCGGTGCGGGATCTCTGTCATGTCCGTACAGACTCACCGCCCGACCCTGGACGACGTATTCCTCACCCTCACGGGCCGCAGTCTGCGGGACACGGACGCCGACTCCACCAACGATCAAGGAGAGTGACGGTGCATTACCTGAAGCAGACGCGACTCATCTTCATTCGCTCCACCCGCCCGTGGGCTCGCAGCCCGCTCCAGCTCATCGTCGGGATCTCCGGCCCGCTGGTCTATCTCGTGCTCTTCGGCCCACTGCTGAAGAACACGCTGCCCGGCAACGTGGACGCCTGGCAGTGGTTCGTGCCCGGCATGCTGATGCAGCTCACCCTGTTCGGTGCCGCCTACGCAGGGTTCTCGCTCACCCCTGAGCTGCGCTCCGGGGTCATGGAGCGGCTGCGCGTCGCACCCGTCAGCCGCGCCGCGCTGCTCTCCGGCCGGGTCCTCAGCGACCTGGCCCAACTGGGCATCCAGGGCGTCATGCTGCTCGCCGCGGCCACGGCCTTCGGATTCCGTGCCCCCATTCCGGCCGTCCTGCTGCTGCTGGTGCTGGCCTCCGTCCTCGCCGCCGGGATCAGCTCCGCCTCGTACGCGCTGGCGCTCATCCTCAAACAGGAGAACCGGTTCGCTCCGCTGCTCAGCATGGTGCTGGTGCCGCTCATGCTGCTCTCGGGCGTGCTGCTTCCGATGAGTGCGGCGCCGGACTGGCTGTACCACCTGTCCCGGGTCAATCCGCTGTCCCACGTGGTCGATGCGCTGCGCGCGATCACCGCCGGGGAGTACGCCTCCCGCACCACGCTGACCGGCGCCCTGGCCGCCCTCTCCCTGGTGGTCATCTTCGGCGCCTGGGGCATGCGGACCATGAACCGCGAACAGGGCTGACCGCCCGCGCGACAGCCGGACCAGGCAGACGCAACGAAGACATGAGCCGGCCTCCACAACCCGATCGGGTGTGGAGGCCGGCTCCGTCGTATGCGTCCGCCGACAGGCGGTCAGTCCTTGATCTCGCAGATGACCGCTCCCGCCGAGACCGTCGCGCCCACCTCCGCCGACAGATCCTTGACGATCCCGGAACGGTGGGCGGTGAGCGGCTGCTCCATCTTCATGGCCTCCAGGACCACGATCAGATCGCCCTCCTCGACATGGCTGCCGTCCGCGACGGCAAGCTTCACGATGGTTCCCTGCATCGGAGAGGTCAACGACTCGCCGGAGGCGGCCGCCGACGCCTTGGGACCGCCCTGCCGCCGCGGAGCCTTTCTGCCACCACCGGGCGCACCGCCGGCGACTGCTGCCCCCAGCGACTCGGGGAGCGAGACCTCGAGGCGCTTGCCGCCGACCTCGACGACCACGGTCCGGCGGGCCGCGTTCTCGGTCTCCGCACCGGCATCGGTGGGGACGGCGAAGGGCTTGATGTCATTGACGAATTCGGTCTCGATCCAGCGGGTGTGGATCGTGAACGGGTCGGCGGTGAAGGCCGGGTCGGTGACGACCGCGCGGTGGAAGGGGATGGCGGTGGCCATGCCCTCGACGGTGAACTCCTCCAGGGCCCGCGCGGCGCGCTGCAGTGCCTGTTCGCGGGTGGCGCCGGTGATGATGAGCTTGGCCAGCAGGGAGTCCCAGGCCGGGCCGATGACGCTGCCGGACTCGACACCCGCGTCCAGACGGACACCGGGGCCGGTCGGCGGCGCGAACGTGGTGACCGTGCCCGGGGCGGGCAGGAAGCCGCGGCCCGGGTCCTCGCCGTTGATGCGGAACTCGAAGGAGTGGCCGCGCACGGCCGGGTCGCCGTAACCGAGCTCCTCGCCGTCGGCGATGCGGAACATCTCGCGGACCAGGTCGATACCGGTGACCTCTTCGGTGACCGGGTGCTCCACCTGCAGACGCGTGTTGACCTCGAGGAAGGAGATGGTGCCGTCGGTGCCGACGAGGAACTCGACGGTGCCGGCGCCGACGTAACCGGCCTCCTTGAGGATGGCCTTGGACGCGGCGTACAGCTCCGCGTTCTGCTCCTTGCTCAGGAACGGCGCCGGGGCCTCCTCCACCAGCTTCTGGTGGCGGCGCTGCAGCGAGCAGTCACGCGTGGAGACGACGACGACATTGCCGTGGCTGTCGGCCAGGCACTGGGTCTCCACATGCCGCGGCTTGTCCAGGTACCGCTCGACGAAGCACTCGCCGCGGCCGAACGCGGCAACGGCCTCACGCACCGCCGAGTCGTACAGCTCCGGAACCTCCTCCAGAGTGCGGGCGACCTTCAGACCACGGCCGCCACCGCCGAACGCGGCCTTGATCGCGATCGGCAGCCCGTGCTCCTCGGCGAACGCGACGACCTCGTCGGCACCGCTCACCGGGTCGGGCGTACCGGCGACCAGCGGCGCACCGGCACGCTGGGCAATGTGCCGGGCAGCGACCTTGTCACCCAGATCACGGATCGCCTGCGGCGGCGGCCCGATCCAGGTCAGACCCGCATCCAGCACGGCCTGGGCGAACTCGGCATTCTCCGAGAGGAAGCCGTACCCGGGGTGGATGGCATCCGCCTCCGCATCCTTCGCGGCCTGCAGCACCTTGGCCATGTCCAGATAACTGGCGGCCGGGGTGTCACCGCCCAGGGCGAACGCTTCGTCGGCCGCGCGGACATGCAGAGCGTCCCGGTCCGGATCGGCGTAGACGGCTACGCTCGCGATCCCGGCGTCCCGGCAGGCCCGGGCAACGCGGACAGCGATTTCGCCACGGTTGGCGATCAGGATCTTGCGCACAATGAACTCCCTCGTCCCATGTGGTCGTTGATGTCGGAGATCGCACCGCGGCTGCGGACGGCCTGCCCGGCCGAGTCCTGGTCAGCCACTGAACCCGCCTCGCTCGGGCCAGTGCGTCATACGCTGCGCGGGAGCGCCCCAGCGGCGGCCCGCGCGCGGCGGTGCGGTTCCCCGGCCGGCGGCCCGCTCGATCAGCAGCGCCGTCACCGCGACCACCGCCGCGGCGAGTTCCTCTTCCGTCGGACGGCCGCGCACCACGCGCAGGCCGTCTGCCTCGTGGGGGGTGGCGGCCCCCTCTTCCGGTCCGCTCACAGGGGGATGTTGCCGTGCTTGCGCGGCAGCCGGTGGGCGCGCTTGCCGCGCAGTGTCTCCAGCGCGCCGGCAATGCTCGCCCGGGTCTCGTGCGGCATGATCACCGCGTCCACATAGCCGCGTTCGGCGGCCGCGTACGGATTGCAGAGCGCCTGCTCGTACTCCTCCCGCAGCCGTGTCCGCTCCGCGGCCGGGTCGTCGGCCTCCGCCACCGCACGGCGGTGCAGCACGCTCACCGCGCTCTCGCCTCCCATGACCGCGATCTCGGCCGTCGGCCAGGCCAGGTTGACGTCGATGCCCAGGTGCTTGGAGCCCATGACTCCGTATCCGCCGCCGTACGCCTTGCGGGTCACCACGGTGACCATCGGCACTGTGGCCTCGGCATAGGCGTAGATGAGCTTGGCGCCCCTGCGGATGATGCCGCCCTGCTCCTGCTCCAGACCCGGCAGGAAGCCCGGCACGTCGACAAAGCTGAGCACCGGCACGTGGAAGGAGTCGCACATGCGGATGAAGCGCGCCGCCTTCTCGCTGGCGTCGATGTCCAGAGCGCCCGCCTGGACAATCGGCTGGTTGGCGACGATGCCCACACTCTGGCCGTTGACACGCCCCAGGCCACAGACGATGTTCTGCGCGAACAGCGGCTGCACCTCGAGCAGTTCACCGGAGTCGAGGACGGTACGGACGACCCTGCGCATGTCGTACGGCTGGTTGGGGCTGTCGGGGATCAGAGTGTCCAGGGCCCGGTCCGCCTCGGTGAGGCTGTCGGGCTCGGTGACGTCGTAGGCCGGCGGGTCCTCCATGTTGTTGGAGGGCAGATGACTGAGCAGCAGCCGGACGTATTCGAACGCGTCCTTCTCGTCCTGCGCCAGGTAGTGGGCGTTCCCGGACACGGTGTTGTGGCTGAGCGCCCCGCCCAGCTCCTCGCGGTCCACCGTCTGGCCCATGACGGTGCGCAGCACCTCGGGTCCGGTGACGAACATGTGGGAGGTCTCCTCCACCATCACCACGAAGTCGGTGATCGCCGGCGCGTACACCGCACCACCCGCGCAGGGGCCCATCATCAGCGAGATCTGCGGAATGACGCCCGAGCCCTCGACATGGCGCTTGACCAGCTCGGCGTAGAAGGCGAGCGAGACCACACCCTCCTGGATGCGGGCGCCGCCGGAGTCGTTGATGCCGATGATGGGGCAGCCCGTACTGAGGGCCAGATCCATCACCTTGACGATCTTCTCGCCGTACTTCTCACCGAGGCTGCCGCCGAAGACCGTGAAGTCCTGTGCGAACACGCATACCTTGCGGCCGTCCACCTTGCCGTAACCGGTGACCACGCCGTCCCCCAGCGGACGGTTGCGCTCCATGCCGAAGTCATGGCTGCGGTGGCGGGCGAAGGCGTCCAGTTCGACAAACGTCCCGGGGTCGAGAAAGGCGTCGATGCGCTCCCGCGCCGTCATCTTGCCCTTCTCGTGCTGGCGCTTGACCGCGTCGGATCCGGCGTGCGCGGCAAGTTCGTCGCGACGTCGCTGCAGCTCGGTGAGGCGCGAGGCGGTGCCGTTACGGGAAGGGCTTTTGGGGGTTTCTTCCGATGCCATCAGGCACTCCGCTCCGCTGCCGCGGCAGGCTTCAGCTCGTTGTTCAGGTATCGCTTGCGGCAGGCGCGACGCTGCACCTTGCCGCTGGTGGTACGGGGCAGGAGGCCGCGCCGTACGATCACGACCTCGTCCGTCTCGAGTCGCTGCCGTTCGTGGACGGCCTTGCGGACGAGTTCCTTCAACTCTTCCGTGCCGGTGCCGCGCAGTGCCCTGCCGTCGGCTTCGACGACGACGATCAGGCGCTCCGTCTCGCCGTCGTCCACAGAGAACGCCGCGGCGGCGTTCGGGTGCAGGCCCGGTGCCGCGTTCTCGGCCGAGAGCTCGATGTCCTGCGGGTAGAAGTTGCGGCCGTTGCGGATGATGACGTCCTTGAACCGGCCGGTCACATACAGCTCGCCGTCGAGCAGGAAGCCCAGGTCGCCGGTGCGCAGATAGGTGCTCCCGCCGGGGCCGTCCTCCTGTCCGGCGATGACCGCCCGGAAGGTCTCCTCGCTCTCGCGCTCCCGCCCGAGATAGCCGGCGGCGACACATGGCCCGTCCACCCAAATCTCACCGACCCCGCCTTCGGCGCACTCGGTCAGCGCCACGGGGTCGACGATCCGCACCCGGGTGCCGGAGACCGCGAAGCCCGATCCCACCAGGGGCTGCGCTCCGTCGGCCTCCGGGGCGAGCAGTTCGGCCCGGCCGGCCAGCAGTGCTTCTGCGGCCACCCACAGCACGGTCGGCTCCTGGCCGAGGCGGCTGCCGGTGGCCTTGAGGGTGTTCTCGGCGAGGCCGTAACCCGGGGACATGGCGCCGGGGCGGAAGCCGGCCGGGGCGAATGCCTCGGCGAAGGAGCGCACAGCGCGCCAGCGCACGGGCTCGGCGCCGTTGGCCGCCACCCGCCAGGTCGACAGGTCGATGTCCGTGGCGACCTTGCCGTCCTGCTGGGCCCGTACACAGAGCTCGTACGCGAAGCTCGGCGCGGCGGCATGCGTGCCGCGGAACCGCGCTATCGCCTCGAGCCAGCGGCCGGGCCGGCGGATGAAGGCCTCCGGGGCCATCAGATAGGCGGGGACACCGGAGCACAGCGGCATCAGCACGCCGAAGAGCATTCCCATGTCGTGGAAGAGAGGCAGCCAGGAAACGACCACACCATCGGGTCCGGCCGGCCACAGCTCGTCGGTCTCGGCGACATTGCTCAGGAAGTTGGCGTGGGTGACCATCACGCCCTTCGGATCGCCGGTGGAGCCCGACGTGTACTGGAGAAGTGCGGTGTCGTCGGGGCCCGGACCGTCGCCCGTCCACGGCGCCTCCGGCAGCGCCTCGGTGTCGATGAGCGTGAGTCCGGCCAGCTCAGGCAGATCGCCGAACCGTTCCTCCAGGTCTCGCTTGACGGCTCCCGTGGTCAGCACAGTGCTGGTACCCGCGTCGTCCGCGATCCGGCGCAGCCGCTCCACCCCACGCTGCCGGGTGGGTACCTGAACCGGGGCGCCGGCCACTCGCGCGTACATGCAGCCGAGCAGCGCCCGTACGAACTCCAGACCCGAGGGGTAGAGCAGTACGGCATTACCGCCGCTCAGCCCGGCCCGCTCCAGGGCGGCAGCGCGGGAGCCCGCGTCGATCTCCAACTGCCGGTAGGTGAGTGACCCGTCGGGCTCTTCACCGTCGCGCAGGAATACGTATGCGACTTCGTCGGGCTGCTTCTCGCAGCGCAGGCGAAGCGCCTCCGGCAGAGTCGAGACATTGCCCGCCCGCACATCCGGTCCGGTCCTGGTCATGATCGTGATACCTCGTTCCGCGAGGAGCATGGGGATTGATGGACAAACACGGCCGGCTCAGGCGTAGGGCAGCTCCACCGGAGCGAGCTGATCGAAGAGATCGCCGGGTCCGGGGTTGGCCGACGGGGTACGGCCGCCCAGATGGTTGACCACGCCCCACACCGCGTTCAGGGCGGTGGTCACCGCGCCTTCGGCGAAGCCCGCGGTCCAGGAGACGTCGTCGCCGCCGAGGAAGAATCCGCGGTGCGAGGCGTCCATCCCGTCCTGCATGAAGTGGGTGAACAACCGCCGCTGATACCGGTACTGGCCCGGCAGGTTCGCCTTGAAGGCACCCATGAAATGGGGCTCTGTCTCCCAGGTGACGGTGATCGGCTCGTCGATGATGTGCGACCGGATGTCCACACCCGGATAGATCTCGCCGAGCCGGTCCAGCAGCACTTCGAGGCGCTGCTGCGCCGACAGGGTCGCGAACTTCAGCGAGTCGTCGTTCCATGTGTACGACAGGCACATCACGCCTGGCCGGTCGACACCGTTGTCGAAGAGGTACACGCCGCGCGCGATCCGGTCGGTGAGGGTCATTCCCATCGTCTCCCGGCCGGTGCGCGGGTCGATGTCGCGCCAGAACGGACGGTCGGTGAGGACGAAGACCTTGGAGGAGCCCATGTAGTGCGTACGCTCCACCGCCGTCCAGTGCTCGGTCGGCAGCAGCCCCGGCTCGCAGTCGATCCGGCTCAGCAACGTCCACAGATGCGGTGTGAACACCACGGCCGGGTAGACGCTGACGTCTCCGGACGCGTCCTCGACGACGAAGTCGGATCCCTTGCGCCGCAGCCCCACGACGGCCGGCCGCGGACCCCCGCCGTGCAGCGAGGAGAGTGAAGTGCCTTCGGGCCAGTGGGCCGGGGACTCGGGCCGCTGCTCCCACAGCCCCTGCGGCAGCTGCTGCACACCGCCGACGATGGAGAGCTGATCGTCGTCGGCCTCGGTGAAGACCACCCTCAGGATCTCCAGAACCGAATTGGGGAAGTCGGTGTCCCATCCGCCCGTACCGAAGCCGACCTGGCCGAAGACCTCGCGGTGCTGGAAGGAGTGGAACGAGGACGAGGATGCCAGGAAGCCGTAGAAGGACTGGTCGTCGAGATCGCGTACCAGACGGTTCCACACGGCCTTGAGGGTCACGATGTCGCGCTGCTGAATCGCGCCGCGCACCGTCGACAGCTCGGCCAGCTCCTGGAGCGTCTTCTCCCAGGCGTCCGCGACCTCCTGATAGAGCATCGGGAGGTCGTCCTGCGAACGGGCCCAGTGCTGGCGTCCGTTGACGTCGATGAGTGTGCCCGGGGTGTCCGGCGCGAGCGGGTTGGGGAACGGGCGGGTGCCCAGGCCGAGCAGGTCGATGTAGTGGAACAGAGCCCGCGCCGACTTCGGGAAGCGCATCGCCCCGAGCTCGGCGACGTACTCGGGGCGGGTCGCGAAGGGAACGGCTCGCATACGGCCGCCCAGATCGCCGGCCTCGTACACAACGGGCCGCAGACCGAGCCGCATCAGCTCGTACGCGGCCGTCAGCCCGGCGATGCCACCACCGACAACGGCCACCGGCGTACCGGCTCGTTCGGGTGGCAGCTCGCCGAGACCGGCGGGATGGCGCAGCCAGTCGTCGTAGGAGAAGGGGAAGTCCGGAACGAGCATGCTCATTGAAGCCGGGCTGGGTGACGTCATCAGGAAAACCCTTCGGGCCGTTTCGGCGATGCTGGTCGGGGAATCAATGAAATTCCGGGAGGGCTCCGCCCGCTCACGCCGCGCGAGCCGCATGTCGATGCCGTCAGCGTGGCCCGGCCGAATGGTGAACTGTCGGCCGAGGACTGCCTGCGCCGGCAGGCACACGCTATTTTTCGCCGGGAGCGACTGGCAACCCCTATCCCCCCTGCCTATGTGGCATGCGGGATAAGGGAACCGGGCGGCTCGGCAAGGCGTCCGCACACGAGGCGGGCCGGGTGACCGCATGCTGCGGCACCCGTGAAGGTCAAGGGGTGCCTACGGGGTGGGATTAGGGGGCCTATGGGGTGGCCCGCGGCCCGCCCGCCCCCATAGCGTCGACCATGCTGTCCGCTGGCTGACTGTGGGTGAAATCTGATGGAAGAGAAGACAGCTGTCGTATTTCCAGGAATGGGACCGTCAAGCTTTTCCGCGGTCGGCAAATTCATGGTTCTCGACAGGTACGCTAGGCGCCGCGTATCGGCTGCAGACAAGGCGCTCGGGTACTCGCTCCTCGACCGGTTCTACGAAGCCGAGGACGACTACTCGGAGTACACGCAGGTGGCCTTCCTGGTCAACTCCCTTGCTCTGGCCGACCGCGCCGAGGACCTCCTCGGGATGCGCCCCGACTACTGCGTCGGGCCGAGCTTCGGCCAGAAGGCCGCGGCCGCCTGGACGGGGGCCGTCGACTTCGCGGACACCGTCCGTATGACGGCCGATCTCGCCCGCTGCGAGCAGGAGTTCTTCGCCGTCGAACACCAGGATGTGGTCACCCACTCCTGTGTGCGCGTCCCGGACGAGGCCTTCCAGGAGTATCTGGACGGGCTCGCCGCGAACGGCGACTGGTACGACATCTCGGGCCGTCTCGACGAGGGCTTCTGCATGGTGTCCATTCGCGAACACCTCCTGGACGGCCTCAAGAAGGCCATCAGCGCCATGGGCGGCTACTCCATGTACACGATGCGCCCGCCCGTGCACGCCGAGGCGTTCGGCGGTCTCCGCCGCAAGGCCGAGGAGGAGGTCCTGTCCCGGTACGAGATCCGCGACCCGAAACTCACTGTCGTCGCCGACCAGGACGGCAGTGTCGTGCGCACCGCGGATGCCATGCGGACAATGATGCTCGACACCTTCGACAAGGCCATCAACTGGCCCGATGTCGTCGACTCGCTGCTCAACCTCGGTGTACGAAAGCTCTACATCACCGGCCCCGACAATCTGTTCCGGCGAGTGAAATGCACCACGCGGAACTTCGATGTCGTGGCCGTCGACCCGAAAAGCGTTCTCCGGTCCACTCTGCGGCCGACGAAAAGCTGATGCCCGGTGGTGACGAATACAGCTGTCGTGGCGGTATTCGTCAACCACTGATGCCTCAGCAATCGTGAACGGTTGCTGCGTCGGCATTCGTTGGCCGTCGTCGTGGCGGCGCCGAAAGCCGCCACAACACCAACCCCCATATCGGCAATGCCCCCAAGGGGTGCGTAGGGGTGTGACCGCCACTTGGTGTCCACATACTCTCGCGTGAAGTCCGGTTTCTTTGAACAGCCATGTCGGCAGAGTTGTGGAGCGAGCGATGGTAGGCCAGTCCGGAGAATTCCGTTCGCAGGCTGAACTGACCGGGCCGGAGCAGGAACACCACCTGCTCGCCTTCGTCACCGGTCTGACCAGGGACGTGCTCAAGAGCGCGGACCGAGAGGTACCGAACGGGATCGACCCCGAGAGCTCCTTCCTCGAGCTCGGCTTCCACTCGCTCGCCGCCGTCGACTTCCACAGCCGGCTCGTCGCGGCGACCGGGCTCCGCGTGCCCGTCACCCTGCCCTTCGACCATCCCACCCCGCGGGCGCTCGCGCGCGAACTTCAGCGCCTCCTGTACGGCTCCGCCGCCGACCCTGGCGACCAGGGTGAGCCGCTCGGGACCGCCGGGGCCGACGACGAGCCGATCGCCATCGTCGGCATGGCCGTGCGCCTCCCCGGCGGCGTCACCACCCCCGAGGAGCTGTGGCAGCTCCTCGCCGAGGGCGGCGACGCGATCTCCGACTTCCCCACCCGCCGCGGCTGGGACCTCGACAATCTGTACTCTCCGGACCCCGACGACGCGGGCAAGAGCTACACCCGCCAGGGCGGATTCCTGCACGACGCGGGCGAGTTCGACGCCGACTTCTTCGGCATCAGCCCGCGCGAGGCGCTCGGCATGGACCCGCAGCAGCGGCTCCTGCTGGAGAGCACCTGGGAGGCCCTCGAACGCGCGGGCATCGATCCCAGGGCCGCCCGCGGCAGTCAGACCGGTGTGTATGTCGGCGTCGAGAACCAGGAGTACGGCCCGCGCCTGCAGGATGCCGCCGAGGGCTTCGAGGGGTACCTGCTGACCGGCAACGCCGCCAGCGTCGCCTCGGGCCGTCTCGCCTACACCTTCGCCTTCGAAGGTCCCACCATCACCGTCGACACCGCCTGCTCCGGCTCGCTCGTCGCACTCCACCTCGCCGTACAGGCGCTGCGTCGTGGCGACTGCCCACTCGCCGTGGCCGGCGGTGCGGCCGTCATGTCGAGTCCTGGCGGGTTCCTCGCCTTCAGCCGGCAGCGCGGCCTTTCGGAGGACGGGCGCTGCAAGGCGTACTCCGCGGACGCCGACGGCACCGGATGGGGTGAGGGCGTCGGCATCGTCGTCCTCGAACGGCTCTCGGAGGCCCGGCGCAACGGCCATCAGGTGCTCGCGGTGGTGCGCGGCACCGCCATCAACTCCGACGGCGCGTCCAACGGCCTGACCGCTCCCAGTGGTCTCGCCCAGCAGCGTGTCATCCGGCGCGCCCTCGCGGGCACCGGCCTCGCCGCGACGGACATCGACGCCGTCGAGGGCCATGGCACGGGTACGCGGCTGGGTGACCCGATCGAAGCTCAGGCGCTGCTGGCCACGTACGGGCAGGGGCGCGAGGGCGGGGAGCCGCTCTGGCTCGGCTCGCTGAAGTCGAACGTCGGGCATACGCAGGCTGCGGCCGGTGTCGCCGGTGTCATCAAGATGGTTCTGGCGATGCGGGAGGGTGTGCTGCCGCGGACGCTGCACGCGGACAAGCCGTCCCCGCACGTGGACTGGTCGGCAGGGACGGTGTCGCTGCTGACGGAGGCACGCGAATGGCCGGAGACCGGGCGCCCGCGCCGGGCGGGTGTCTCGTCGTTCGGCATGAGCGGCACAAACGCGCACGTAGTTCTGGAGCAGGCGCCCTCTGCGGAAGCCGAGGCTGTTTCCGAGGCTCCTGTTGTCGGTGGGGTCGTTCCGTGGGTGCTCTCGGGCAAGACTGAGGATGCGCTGCGAGCGCAGGCCGAGCGGCTGTACTCCTTCGTGGAGGAGAAGTCCGAGCTGGGTCTGGCCGATGTGGGTTACTCGCTGGCGGTGTCACGGGCACGGTTCGAGCACCGGGCCGTGATTTCAGGCGCGAGCCGTGAGGAGCTGCTGGCCGGACTGGAGGCTGTCGCCGGCGGTGAGGTATCGGGGGGCGCGGTCACCGCGGGGAGCGTGAACCGTGGGCGGGTCGCGTTCCTGTTCACCGGGCAGGGCAGCCAGCGGGTCGGAATGGGCCGGGAGCTCTACGAGACGTACCCCGTCTTCGCGGCGGCCTTCGACGAAGTCTGCTCCTACCTCGACCTGCATCTTGAGCGCCCGCTCAAGGACCTCGTCTTCGGCACGGACGACGACAGCTCCGGTCTGCTGGACCAGACAGCGTTCACGCAGGCCGCGCTGTTCGCGGTCGAGGTCGCACTGTTCCGGCTCGTCGAGTCCTGGGGCCTGACACCCGACTTCCTCGTCGGCCATTCGGTCGGTGAGCTGGCTGCCGCACACGTGGCAGGCGTCTTCAGCCTCGAGGATGCGGCTGTTCTGGTGGCTGCACGGGGCCGCCTTATGCAGGCCCTCCCGGCCGGCGGCGCGATGGCCGCGATCCAGGCCACCGAGGCCGAAATCCTGGCGACGATTGAGGGCCGCGAACACGAGATCGCCATCGCCGCGATCAACGGACCCTCGTCGGCGGTCATTTCCGGTGACGAGAACGCTGTGGTGGAGGTGCTGGAGCACTGGCGCGGCCAGGGCCGCATGGTCCGCCAGCTCCGCGTCAGCCACGCCTTCCACTCCCCCCGCATGGAACCCATGCTGGACGAGTTCCGCTGGCACGCCCGCGTGATGACCTACTCCGCGCCGCGGATCCCGATTGTCTCCAACGTGACCGGCGAGCCGGCCACCGCGGAGGAGCTGTGCTCACCGGAGTACTGGGTACGGCATGTGCGTCAGGCTGTGCGTTTCCGGGACGGCATCACCTGTCTCGCCGAGCAGGGCGTCACGTCCTTCGTGGAGCTCGGCCCCGACGGCATCCTCTCGGCGATGGGCCAGGAATCCCTGCCCGACGCCGAAGACGTGGTCTTCACGTCGGTCCTGCGCAAGGGCCGCCCCGAAGCGGAGGTTTTCACCTCCGCCATCGCCCGTATGCACGTAAACGGCGCGGAGTTGGACTGGGACGGCGTATTCGCAGGCCGCGGCGGGCAGCGCGTGGACCTGCCGACGTACGCCTTCCAGCACCAGCACTACTGGCTGGACACGCCCACGCTCTCCGGTGACGCCACGGGCTTCGGCCAGTCGGCGACGGGGCACCCGCTGCTGAGCGCGGCGGTCGCGCTGCCGGAGTCGGACGGGATGCTGCTGACGGGCCGCCTGTCTCTCCAGTCGCACGCATGGCTTGCGGATCACGTGGTGCTGGACTCGGCCGTCGTGCCGGGCTCGGCACTGATCGAGCTTGCGATCCACGCCGGCGACCAGGTCGGTTGCGGCGGGGTCGAGGAACTGACGCTCCAGGCCCCGCTGGTCCTGCCCGAGCAGGGCGCAGTGGTGCTGCGACTGGCCGTGGACGCCGCTGACGAGGCGGGCCGCCGCCCGGTGCGGTTCTTCTCCCGCGCCGACGAGGCGGTCCCCGGCAGCCAGTGGACACTGCATGCGACCGGCACACTGTCCGCGGCTGCCGAGTCCGCGGCGTTCGACCTGTCCGTATGGCCGCCGCAGGGTGCCGCGTCGGTCGAGGCCGACGGCATCTACGACAGCCTGGAGAGCATTGGTCTCTCCTACGGACCGGTCTTCCAGGGCCTGCGTGCGGCTTGGCGGCTCGGCGGGGACGTGTTCGCCGAGGTCGCGCTTCCCGAGGGAACTGCGACCGACGGCTTCGGACTGCACCCCGCACTCCTGGACGCCGCCCTGCACGCACTGCCTCTGGATTCGCACGAGCGGGC